>JBHHVU010000006.1:0-97115 GCA_046754465.1 Nitrospinaceae bacterium
GGTAAAGTCGCTTCGACTTAAAAAAGTCTTTCAACGTTTCGGCGGCCAAACGGGCTGTCGCATAATTCTCTCTTAAAATAGCCTGTTTCCCTTGTTTCACCAACAAACTCCTCAAACGCTTTTTTAAATGGAACTCCACCGCTTTCTTTGTATCCCCGTCCAGGAGCGGGTGATCCAACAACTTCCGATACATTTTCAACCACTTGGGCCACTGAAATTCCATGAGGTTGGAAGTGACGAAACTGGAGGATTGAGGAACAAATATGACGCCTGGTTTTTGAGTCAACACAAATGGGAATTGCGCCGCGGCTTGAAAACTGAAATCCCAATCCGAAAGCATTCCCGTATCTCTATCGAAACGCACCCCCTTATCCAGGATCTCTTTACGCACCACACCGGATGTCAGGAGGGTCGGCTCCTTCAATAATAATAACCTGACCCCTTCGGCGGGAGGGTACAACCCGGCCCGGCTATCAGGCAGACTCACCTGAAGCACCCTTCCCAACTCATCGATGCAGATGGTTTGATTGCACGATATAGCGGCTTGGGGATATTTTTTAAAACCTTCCATGGCAAACTCTAGATGTTGAGGTAAAAATATATCATCATCAGCACAAAAGGCAAAAAACGGGGTATCGACCCGATTGATCCCATATAAAGGATTCAGAAACGGACCCAAATTTTTCTCATGACAGTGATAAAAAACACGGGGGTCCTTTTTGGCTATTTTAGCGACTACCTCTGGCGTTTCATCTCCAGAAGCATCGTCGTAGATACAAAGCTTGAAGTGAGGATACGTTTGGTTGAGAACACTTTTCATGGCCCGTTGCAAAAGCCTGGGCCGCCTGTAAGTACACATGACGACGGTTACTAACGGCTCGGGATTATTATCCATCGATTTCTCTTTCAAGAATAGAGGAGCCCTCGTCCAGCTCTAAACCATGAGTGGCACTGACCTGAAGTGAGTTGGAATT
This sequence comes from Nitrospinaceae bacterium, assembly GCA_046754465.1. Lineage (GTDB taxonomy): Bacteria > Nitrospinota > Nitrospinia > Nitrospinales > VA-1 > JBHHVU01. The sequence continues at coordinate 975 of JBHHVU010000006.1, forward strand.
GCAATAAGACCTCCCCGGTATTTTATTGGTTTAGGTATAGAAACTCGAACCAAAAGCAAGGAGGCCCTGGGATGAAGAAGATATTAAAATAGGGACCCAAAATCATACCAAAAGATCGGATTGGTTTCCACCGGGAGCTGGCGGTTCGGAAGGGGGTAGTTGAAAACCGGTTGGTTATGATTTAGAGGCCGATTCCACTGTCCCAAATGCCTACCTTGTTTTCCTTGAGCATTAACTTGCAATGGAAAATTTTTATGAATAGGCAGCTAGGAAACGATGTCCAGCAGGTTGCCGGTGGGGGGGGAAGAAGTTAATTGGAATTTTGCCAGCGCGCGTGGAACACTGGCATCCAGAGCGGCATCGGAGTTTTCATCCTTTCCGGGTGAAGAAGACAACGGGGATGCGGATGGCCCCGGCGAAGAGTTGGTGGTATCTGAAATTCCTGGGGAGGAGACGCCGGACCCTCCGGGAGATGTGTTACTTGAACCCTGGGGACCTCTTGCCTGACTTTGCTCCTCGGCCCGTTGCTGACGGATTTCCTGCCGGGCCTGGGCCTCCATTTGGGCGGCCTGGGCGGCCACGCGGCGGTCCTGCGCCGAAGGGTTCCTCGGCGCGGTGGCGGCGCGTTTGATGGTCTGCGCCTTGCGCACGGCCGCCTGGGGGTTGCCTGGAACCGGCGAGGAATCGATCGCCACTTCTCCCCCAACGGCGTAGCGTCTACCGTCGGGTCCGGTCTGGTATTCGAAGGACGGCGGACCCTTGGCGAACTGGCCGGCGGCGGCTTTATGAGCCTGTTCGTGAGCGCGCACTTCCCGGTCACGGGTCCGAAGCTGGTCCACCACCCGCTTCTCTTCGGCTGTCAGTTCCGTATCCAGACGCGGACCGGTCCCCGCCCGGGGTTTTTCCAATCCCTCCTTCCCGCTTCCCGCCGATTCGGGTTCCCCGGAACCCGGCACCGATTCCGTTTCCCCGGTGGATTGGCCCGAAAGGGTCACTTTATCCGTTGGGGCCAGATTCTCCCGAAGCCGCGATTTGAAGGTTTCTTCTTCGCACTCTTTGCAGGGTTTTTCGCCGCCGGACAGAAAAATATTCCGTCCCTGAACGATTTCAATTTTCATGACGATGCGCTAAATCCTACCGTGACCTTAACCTGAAGGTGGAATTAGGCCCGGGAGAATGCTTTCACCCAGGCCTCGATCATAAAAAAACCCTGATCTTCTGATCGGCGCATTGAGTTGAAACTTTAGCCGGAGAAAAAATTTTATTCGCGGCCGGGAAAGGATCTCATTTAAATTCGCGGAGAAAAAACCAGGCGGCGGGGTGCCCCCATGGAGTTCTAACAGAATCCTAACCCATTACCCGCCGTAATTGCATATAATGAAAAAACGGCATCAACTAAAAAAGAGAAAAATATGGCAGGAGAAAACATTCTTGTCGTCGAAGACGAAGCGGATATTCAGGAACTACTGAAATACAATCTGACCCGGGAGTCTTATCGTGTGACCTGCGTGGGGTCCGGGGAGGATGCCCTGAAAACGGCCAAGTCGGCAATGCCCGACCTCCTGGTGCTCGACCTCATGCTGCCGGGCGTGGACGGACTGGAAGTGTGCCGCCGGTTGAAACAGGATCCGGCCACGGAGCAAATTCCCATCATCATGCTGACCGCCAAGGGCGAGGAATCAGATATCGTGACGGGTCTCGAACTCGGCGCCGAGGATTATGTCACCAAACCCTTCAACCTGAGGGTGTTCATCACGCGGGTTCGCGCGGCTCTGAGGAGAAAGAAAAAGGGAGCGCCGCCGGACCAGGAGGTCATCAGGTTTTCCGGCCTGGAAATTCATTCCGGACGGCACGAGGTGCGGGCCGACGGAAACCTGGTGGACCTCACCTTCACGGAATTCAGCATACTCAAGTTTCTCGCGGGGCGTCCCGGCTGGGTCTTTACCCGCTACCAAATCGTGGAGGCGGTTCGTGGGGAGGACTACGCGGTAACGGACCGTTCGGTGGATTTTCAGATCGTGGGGTTGCGAAAAAAACTCGGTGCCGCGGCCAACCGCATTGAAACGGTGCGCGGCGTGGGATACCGGTTCAGGGAATAACCATGGCTCGAAAAAGGCTCTTGTGGCAGCTCTATCCCACCTACCTGATAATCACCCTGGCGGCGTTGACGGCGGTGGGATGGTACGCGTTGAATACCTTGAGGGATTTTTACTATTCCCAGATCAAGGCCGACCTCGAAGCGCGGGCTCACCTGGTCGAGCCGCAGGTGGCGGATATTTTCAATACCCGGGATGCCGCGGCGGCGGATGCCCTGAGCAAGAAACTCGGCAACAAGGTTTCCATGCGCCTGACCCTCATCGATCCCTCCGGCCAGGTTCTCGGAGATTCCCACGAAGACCCGGCCCGCATGGACAATCATGCCGGCAGACCCGAGGTGCACGATGCCTTAATGGGCAGCTCCACCGGGACTTCCATCCGTTTCAGCCATACGCTCAACGAAAAAATGATGTATCTGGCCCTGCCCGTCAGGGGAGGAGACCGGATCGCCGGCGTCGTCCGCACCTCCCTGCCGGTGACCTTTATCGATCGCCAGTTGAGATCGATCGAAGTCCGGATCGCCCTGGGGGGTTTGGTGATCGCTCTCCTGGCCGCGGGGATCAGCCTGAAGGTTTCCCGGCGCATCACCCGGCCCCTCGAAGATATGAAACAGGTTGCGGAACAGTTTGCCCGGGGAAACCTGGCCCAGAAGGTCCACGTCTCCGATTCCGTGGAAATCGGGGGGCTGGCGGAGGGACTCAACCAAATGGCCCGGCAACTGGATGAAAGAATCCGGACCATCACCGCCGAACGGAACCAACGGGAGGCCGTCCTCCTCAGTATGGTGGAAGGTGTGTTGGCGGTGGATGCCGGGGAACGGATCATCAGCATGAATCAGGCCGCGGCGGATTTTATGGGGGTGGACCGGGATGCCTCTCACGGCCGAAGCATCCAGGAAGTCGTCCGCAATTCCGATCTTCAACAGTTCGTGAAAAAAACACTGGCCGGACGCGAAGTGGTGGAAGCCGACGTGATTTTGAACCATGTGGAGGAGAGGTATCTACAAGCGCGCGGGACCGTATTGAAGGACGGGAACGACCGGGGAATCGGCGCCGTGGTGGTTTTGAATGACGTCACCCGGCTCCGCCGCCTGGAAAATGTGCGCAGGGATTTCGTCGCCAATGTTTCCCATGAGCTGAAAACCCCCATCACCTCCATCAAAGGATCGGTGGAAACCCTGTTGGAGGGAGCGATTCGCCAACCCGAAGATGCTCAGCGGTTTCTGGAGATCATTGCCAGGCAGGTGGACCGCTTGAACGCCATCATCGAAGACCTGCTCAGCCTGTCCCGGCTGGAGCAGGATCCGGAAAAATCGGGCATCCAGCTGGAAGACGCGGAATTGAAACCTCTCTTGCAGACGGTCCTTCAGGATTGCGCCGTGAAAGCCTCGGAGCAAAACATTCAAGTCGTTTTGATTTGCGATGACGGGCTGCGGGCCAAAATCAATCCGGCGCTCCTGGAACAGGCGGTGGTCAACCTGGTCGACAACGCGATCAAATACGGCGGCCCGGAAAAGAAAGTGGAAGTGGAGGCCGCACGGAATCCTTCCGAAATCATTATCCGGGTTCGCGACCGGGGTTCCGGAATCGAAAAGCTCCACCTGCCGCGCCTGTTCGAACGGTTTTACCGCATCGATCAGGCCCGTAGCCGCAAACTCGGCGGGACGGGTCTGGGACTAGGCATCGTCAAACACATCGCCCAGGTCCATGGCGGGTCCGTCCAGGTCGAAAGCTCCCTGGGCCAGGGGAGCGTATTTTCCATCCATTTACCGCACCCCCCACGGGGAAGGGAATAGGTCCATCTAAATCGCCTATCGATCCGTCTCCAGCATATAACGCATGTCCCATCCGCCCCCGGAGGCACTTCGGTTGGGGAAATTCAGGTTGACAATTCGTTATATTTTCTGGTATATAACCATAACCAACGTTATATATTTTAAAACATAACGTACCGTGTTTTCCTGGATTGATTTTTATGGGGGGGATTGGATGCGCGCCCTGGGGATTTCGGGTTTTTGCAAAATTTTTATTTTTGGGATCATGTTTCCCGTTATTTTTGTTCTCGGGCTCGATTCCGGGGCGGCGGGGGGAGAGGTCCGGGCGGCGGTGGCGGCCAATTTTTTTAATCCCTTGAAAGCCATCGCCGTAGCGTTCGAGAAACAAACCCGGCACCGGGTCGATATCATTTCCGGGTCCACGGGAAAACTCTATGCCCAGGTGACGCATGGAGCTCCCTTCGACCTGCTGCTGGCGGCGGATTCGCGCCGTCCCCGGCTCCTGGTGAAAAAAGGTTTTGCGGTGCCCGGATCCCGCTTCACCTATGCCGTCGGCCGGTTGACCTTGTGGAGTCCCGACCCTGGGCGCATAGCTGGGAAGGGACCCTCCGTGCTGCGAGAGAATCATTTCAATCACCTGGCGATGGCCAATCCCAAAACGGCCCCTTATGGCAAGGCCGCTTTGCAGACCCTGCGGAAACTGGGGATTTGGGAACAGGTTGGGCGCCGGGTGGTGCGGGGTGAAAATATTGGCCAGGCGTTCCAGTTCGTCGCATCGGGAAACGCCGAGTTGGGGTTTGTGGCGCTTTCCCAGGTACTGGATCCCAAACATAAGGAAAAAGGAAGCCGGTGGGACGTGCCACCCAGTTTTCATGATCCCATCGTGCAGGATATGGTCCTGTTGAAACCTGGCCGGTCCAATCCCGCCGCGCGGGCGTTCGCCAAATTTATCCGAGGTTCCATCGCCCGGGAAATCATCACCGGATACGGTTACTCCCTGGAATGACCCGGGAGTGGTTCCTACTCACGGTCCGCTATGCCAACAGGCAAAAAGCGGATCATGAAATGCATGGGAGAGTGACATGGATTTATCGGAGTTCGATCCCAGACCCATTTGGTTGAGTTTGAAACTTGCGGGGACGACAGTGGCTTTATTATTATTATTGGGCACTCCCGTGGCCTTTTGGCTGGCGCATACGCGGTCGCGGATGCGGACTCTGGTGGAGGCGGTGGTGGCGCTGCCCCTGGTGCTGCCGCCGACGGTCCTGGGATTTTACCTGCTGATCCTGCTGGGCCCCAACGGGTGGATTGGCGGGCCGGTCAAGACGGTTACGGGTTCGGCGCTTTCTTTCACGTTTGGCGGCCTGGTCATTGCCTCTACGTTATATTCCCTGCCCTTTGTGGTGCAGCCGTTGCATTCCGCCTTCGAGTCGGTGGGCAAATCTCCCCTGGAGGCGGCCTGGTCCCTGCGGGCCTCCCCGCTCGACGCCTTCCTGACCGTGGCCACGCCGATGGGACTCCGGGGATACTGCACGGCCGTTGTCCTGGGTTTCGCGCATACCCTGGGGGAGTTCGGGGTGGTGCTGATGGTGGGCGGCAACATCCCCGGAATCACCAAGGTGATTTCCATCGACATCTATGACCATGTGGAAGTCCTGGAATACACACAGGCGCATCTTCTTTCGGGCGGATTAATGATCTTTTCCTTTTTGGTTCTTTTGGTGGTGTATACCGTCAACCGCCGGCTTCCCATCCACGTCTCATGAACGGTCTGCAAGCGCGTTTTGACGTGACGTATCCCGATTTTCATTTGCGGACGGAATTAACGGTCCCCGGGCGGGGCGTGACGGTCGTTTTTGGTCCGTCGGGCTGCGGCAAAACCACTTTTCTGCGCTGCCTGTCGGGACTGGAGCGGCCGCCCGCGGGATTCCTCCGGCTGGGCCGGGAAATCTGGCAGGATGAATCCCGAGGGATATTCGTTCCCCCACATAAACGTTCCGTCGGGTTGGTTTTTCAAGAGGCCCGTCTCTTCCCCCACCTGAGTGTCCGGTCGAACTTGAACTATGGATTCAAACGCACCCCGGCCGGGGAACGGAGGATTTCATGGGATCAGGTGATCGGCATCCTGGACCTCGGTTCCCTTCTGGACCGGCGTCCTCATCACCTTTCGGTAGGCGAGGGGCAGCGCGTGGCGCTGGGGAGAGCCCTGCTGACCAGCCCCAAGCTGTTACTCATGGACGAGCCCCTGGCCGGACTCGACATACAGCGCAAACGCGAAATTCTGCCCTACATTCGGCGGCTGCAGAAAGAGCTGGAACTTCCCATGGTTTATGTCAGCCATTCCCTGGGAGAAGTGTTGCAGTTGGTGGATACCATGGTTATTATGAACGCGGGAAGGATTCTGGCGACGGGGCCCGTCGAGGAGGTGTTTTCCCATCTCGGCCTCCAGGGCAAGGTCGAACCGGCCCTGATAGGCGCCGTCCTGGACACAACGGTTGAGAAGCACGATCCGGAATTCGGCCTGACCACCTTGACGTTCAAAAATCACCGGCTCCACGTTCCCCGCCAGGATGCCGCGATCGGGCAATCCCTGCGCATTCACATTCATTCCCGGGACGTCAGCATCGTGCTTTCCCCTCCCCATAATGAGACCAGTGTTCTCAATATTCTCGAGGCCCGGGTCGCGGCGATAGCACCGGTGGATCCCCGGGGGTATTCGGTGGACATCCAGTTGGATGTGGGCCAGCCGCTCATCGCCACGATTACCAGAAAATCGCTTGCAAAACTGGGCCTTGCCCCGGGGCAAAAAGTATACGCCCAGATCAAGGCCATCAAAATGGTTCATGAATGGGATGAACTTTCCGCCGATTAATCCGTCCGGATGAAAAAAAGGTATGATTCGAGCCGCGAAGGGCAAGCCTGGTCCCTGGAAAGTACTCCGCCGCACCCCCCGCCACGCGGGGCCGGGCCACGCCCGGTGGGAAATGGGTCAATCTAAATCGCCTGTCGATCCGGGTCCGGCATATAACGCCTGTCCCAACTACCTGGGGAGGTACTCCCCGGTTCGCCCCCTGAACCCTTCCGGAAAAACCATTTTCTATCTTCTCCCTAATGTTTCCCTAACAATGACTACCTATTCTCCCTCATAGATACTTGAATACACCTCGACAAACAATGAAAGGTTGGGACATGTTCACGAAAACACGCTTGTTAAAAATTCCGTTTGGACTCGTAATCGCGGCGCTGGTCTGGTTTGGCCCCGCAACCGCCATGGGGGACGATTCCCAGATTGACCGCCGCCTGAAGGTTCTGGAAGAAAAGATGAAGGCCAGGGAAGGCGATATGCGGGTCTACTTCAAGCACGGTCTTCATTTTGATTCCCCGGATAAAAAATTCAGGTACCAGATCGGCGGACGAATCCAGACGGACATGGCTTTTTTCGAGGCCAACCGCGGTTTCAAGGCGCAATTCAATGAACCCGGCAACGGGGTTGAGTTTCGCCGGGCACGGTTTTTTGTCGCGGGCTTGCTTTACAATCGGATCAAATTCAAAGCCCAGTACGATTTCGCCGGTCAGACCAGTTTCAAGGATGTGTATTTCGGACTGATCCATCTTCCTGTCATAGGCAACATCAATGTCGGACATTTCAAGGAACCCTTTTCGCTGGAGGAGTTGACCAGTTCCAAATACATCACCTTCATGGAACGGTCCTTGATGAATGCGTTTGCCCCCAGCCGAAACGTCGGCATTGCCATGTACAACACCGAATGGAAGGGCCGGGCGAGTTGGGCGGTGGGGGTGTTTCGTCCAACGGGAGCAACGCCGCCCCTCCTTCGAAGCGACGACGGGTACAGCATCACCTTCCGCGTCACCGCGGCCCCCTGGCTCAGGGACGGCGGGAAACAGGTCGTCCACGTGGGTTTCAGTTACAGCTACCTCACGCCCAGTGGGTCCACCTTCACGTTCAAGGAACGGCCCGAATCCCACTTGACGGCGGTCAAATTCGTCAATACGGGGGCGATTGCCGCCAAGAATGCCAGTAAATTCGGTTGGGAAGGCGCCGCGGTTTATGGCGCACTCAGCGCCCAGGGAGAATTCGTGCTGGTTCATGTGAATCGAATCAACGGGGGCACCGATCCGAACCTGAAGGGCGGCTACGTCGAGGTCAGTTATTTTCTCACCGGGGAGCATCGGAAATACCACAAGAGCGTTTTTGGCCGGGTCGCCCCCAATCAAAACTTTCTTGAAGGAAACGGATTGGGCGCCTGGCAGGTGGCCCTGAGGTACTCCCGCCTCGACCTCAACGAACCGGGCGTCAACGGGGGGGAGGAAGACAATATCACGGTGGGTCTCAAATGGCTCCTGAATCCCAATACCCGAATTCTAGCCAACTATACCCATGGTCACCTGGAGGGTCCGCCGGGGACTTCATTTGGGGACCTGAATATCTACCAGTTTCGGTTCCAGGTCGATTTTTAAGACGAAACCCTTCCCAAGGAATTGTTCGAAGGCTGAATATGCAGGGTTCTAACCCAAATCTAACGAAACTCTAACAAGACCGCATTAAATTTCAGAAAAAGGAGTGACGCAATGAAAATGAATCAATGGTTACGCATGTTGATGATGAGTTTGGTCCTGATGGGTACCACCGCCGTTTGGGTTGAGGCGGAAACGATTAAGGTGGACCCCAATATTCCCCCTTACCAAAAAGTAGGAGGCGTCAGTGGAAATCTTTCGAGTGTAGGGTCCGACACCCTGAACAACCTCATGACCTTTTGGTCCGAGAAGTTCAAGGAGTTTTATCCGAACGTGAACATCCAGGTGGAAGGGAAAGGATCCTCGACCGCTCCGCCGGCCCTCATCTCGGCCACCGCGCAACTGGGTCCCATGTCCCGAAAGATGAAGGGAAAGGAAATCGACGCATTTGAAAGGAAATTTGGCTACAAACCCACCCGCATCCGGGTGGCGGTGGATGCCCTGGCCGTTTTCGTGAACAAGGATAATCCAATCAAGGGCATGAGCCTGGAACAAGTGGACGCGATTTTTTCCAAATCCCGGCGCCGCGGCCATGGCGAAATCACCACCTGGGGCGACCTGGGCCTGCGGAGCGATTGGGCGAAAAAACCCATAAGCCTGTATGGACGTAATTCCGCATCGGGCACCTACGGCTTTTTTAAACATCTGGTCATGAAAAAAGGGGATTACAGGGACGAAGTCAAGGAACAGCCGGGTTCCGCCTCCGTGGTTCAGGGGGTGAGTGTGGACCGTTATGCGGCGGGGTACAGCGGCATAGGCTATAAAACCGCCGGTGTGCGGGCCCTGCCCTTGTCCAAAAAGGGCGCCGCTTACGTCGAGGCGACGGGAACCAATGCACTCAAGGGTATTTATCCCTTGTCCCGGTTTCTGTATGTCTATGTCAACAAGGCTCCCGGCAAACCGCTGGATCCCATGACCGCCGAGTTTATTAAGATGGTTCTTTCCAGGGAAGGTCAGCAAGTGGTTCTCAAGGGAGGCTATTTCCCCTTGGCCCATGCGGTGATCCAACAGGATTTGGAAAAAATTCTTTCTTCGCCGCTGGCGAGTAATTAATTCATGCCAATACTGGAAACCCCAAAAAACCCTGGTTCGGCTTCTCCCTCGGGGGACCGCGGCCAGGGTATTTTTTTGAAGATGGGATGGAATCGCCGCCGGCTGTTGATGGATAAACTGGCCGGCAGAGGGGTCCTGCTCGGCGGCTGGGTCATCATCGCTTCCATACTCGCGATCCTTTTGGTGATTGTTTTTGAAATTTATCCCTTGTTTCTGGCCCCAAAGACCGAATTGAAGACGGCTCTGGCCACCGGCCTCGACTCCCCGCCGTTGGCAGTGGGAATCGATCGATACCAGCAATTGGCTTACGTGGTAAACGCCGACGGGATTCATTTCTTTTCCCTGGAAAACAAACGGGCTCTCCCCTCCTTGCCGCTTGCGGGATTGGAAGGGGCGCGGATTTCCAGTGCGGCCTCCGGAGGAAAAAACCGTTGGGCCTTGGGTCTTTCCGATGGAAGGGTTTTGCCTGTTCAGGTTCAGTTTCATTATCGATATAAAGAGGGGGTCCGCTCGGCGCATCCGGCACTGGAAACCATGGACCCGCTGGTGATTCAGGAGGAGGGTTCACCGGTTGTACTCCTGACGTATGCGTTCAGGGATTCGGGATTCAGCATTTCGGCGGTAACGGGACCGGACCGGGTGGTCTTGGTACGGGTCCAGGAACAGGAAACCATGATGGGGACCCGGGAGCAAACCCGCAGCCAGGTATCCTTTTCCCTTCCCGTGACAGGGGAAATTTCGGCCCTGGTTTTAAATCCGGAGGATAACTCCCTTCTGGCCGGAACCACGTCCGGTCAAATCCTCCGCGCCGGTTTCGATGAGGATGCGGCTCCGGAGTCGATTGAAATCATCGGAGCCACGGCCCACAATAATATCGCGGTAACCTGCATGGGATTCGTCTTGGGGAATTACACCCTGGCCGTGGGAGATTCCGGTGGGGGGGTGACCTCTTATCAATTGATGAAAGGCCCGGACGGGAAATTGCATCTTCGCCGCATTCATGAATTTTCTCCCCACAATATGCCGGTGCGCTTATTTTCCCCTTCCCGGAGAAACAAAGGATTCATTTCGGGTTCCACGGATTCCTTGAAAATTCATTACGCGACTACCGGGGTGACCCAACTTGGCATTGATAATTCCGGCGGTCCCGGGTATCGGGCGGTCACCCTGTCTCCGAAGGGGAATTCCCTGATGGCCGCGGATAGCCGATCCCGTTTATTTCACTGGACCCTGGTCAATCCCTATCCCCAGGTCACCTATCAGTCGCTGTTCGGCAAAATCTGGTATGAAGGGTATTCCGGACCGGAGTACGTCTGGCAATCCACCGGCGGAACGGATGCCTTTGAGCCCAAGTTCAGCCTGGTTCCGCTCATTTTCGGCACTTTGAAGGGGACCTTTTATGCCATGTTATTCGCGGCGCCGGTCGCGTTTTTTGGCGCGTTTTACACCTCGCAATTCATGAACAAGCGATTCCGTGGAATGGTCAAACCGGCTATCGAAATGATGGCCGCCCTGCCCAGCGTGATCCTGGGTTTTTTCGCGGCCCTGATCATCGCCCCGGAAGTGGAGCGGTTTCTTCCCGGAATCGCCCTGGTGCCTTTTGTCATTCTTGCAATGATCCTGGCGGGGGTTTGGGGATATAAAATGTGTGAGGGAATCCGGGGATATTTTAAAAATGGAATGGAAATCACCCTTCTGGTGCCATTGGTCCTGATCGCGGGTGTTCTTTCCTTTTACCTGGGAACGTGGGTGGAGGCGAATTGGCTTCAGGGCGATTACCGAAACTGGCTGCAGGAGGTTTTCCAAACCACCTATGACCAGCGAAATACCCTGGTGGTGGGCTTGGCCATGGGGTTCGCGGTGATTCCCATCATCTTCACGATAACGGAGGATTCCCTGTCCAACGTACCGGACCATTTAAAGGCATCCTCCCTGGCCCTGGGAGCGACTCCCTGGCAAACCGCGGTCAAGGTGGTGCTCCCCACGGCGAGCCCAGGAATATTTTCCGCGATCATGATTGGTTTTGGCCGGGCGGTGGGGGAAACGATGATCGTGTTGATGGCCACGGGCAATACGCCCGTTATGAACTGGAACATATTCAGGGGATTCCGGGCCTTGTCCGCCAATATCGCGGTGGAGCTGCCCGAGGCGCCGGAGGGCGGAACCTTGTTCCGGGTTCTGTTTTTAGCCGCCTTTTTGCTTTTCGTCATGACTTTCCTGGTCAATACCATCGCCGAACTGGTGCGGCTGCGGTTAAGAAAAAAATATCGCGTGTTATGAATCGCTCCTGGAATCAAATCTGGAAAAGAGGAGATGTCTTCGTCTGGGGGGCCGGGGCCATCCTGGCCATCACCCTGATCATGCTGGCGGGCCTGCTCCTCTCCATTTTTTTGAATGCGGCCCCGTTTTTCTGGGAAGATGAACTGGTTCAGTTGTCCCTTGCCGGCGGGCGCACCGTTTTGGGGGAAATCAAGGAGCGGGAGGCCGTTCCCGATCCGGAAAACCCGGCAGCTTCCCTGAAATACCGGATTCAGTTGAAACAGGGGAACCGGGACCTTTATGGCACAGACCATATCTGGATCGATGAAAAAAACATTCGCAACCGGGAGCTTCCTAAAAATGCCCTTGCGGTGGAACGCCGGGAATGGGGGATATTTTTCGGCTACCTTGAAGCGGTGCGTGTAGACAAGGAAACCCTGGAGGGGGGAACCCGGGGAATGAAAGTCCTTCAAGACCATCTGCCCCGGGCTCTCGAGACCCATGAAAAAGCCCGGAAAATTCAAAAGCAGCAAATCGGGAAAATCAATTTTTATCTGGAAAAAAACCGGCTGCGATTGAAAAAACTGGAGGCCGGGGGCATCGCCTCCGGAGAGGCCGTCCAGCAATTGCAAAACCAGAACCGGGAATATCGAAAAACACTCAAGAAACTGGAATCCCTTTTAGGTCAATTGCGATCCCGTGAGACCGGGGAAGCGGTTTTCCGCACCGCCGATGGCAAGGAGAAACGCATTCCCTTTTCCAAGATCATCCGTGTCCAGACCCCCAATCGGATGAATCTGTTGGACCGCCTGCGATTTTTTTCCATCCGGGTTTGGGAATTCATCTTTGACGACCCTCGCGAGTCCAACACCGAGGGCGGTATATTCCCCGCGATTTTCGGGACCGTGATGATGGTGTTGATCATGACCTTGTTCGCAACGCCCCTGGGGATACTCGCCGCGCTCTATCTTCGGGAATACGCCCGCCAGGGCCTCTGGGTCAGTGCCGTCCGCATCGCGGTCAACAACCTGGCCGGGGTGCCCTCCATCGTCTTCGGGGTATTCGGCGTCGGATTTTTTATTTATTTTATCGGAGGATCGATTGACAAGTTTTTCTTTTCGGAATCCTTGCCCGCCCCCACCTTTGGAACGGGAGGAATTCTGTGGGCTTCCTTGACCATGACGCTTTTAACGGTTCCGGTGGTGATCGTATCGATCGAGGAAGGGTTAGCGGCGGTTCCCCAGAGTATTCGGGAAGCGTCTCTTTCCCTGGGCGCCACGAAATTTGAGACGACTTGGCGGGTGGTCTTGCCCGCGGTCATGCCCTCGGTGCTTACCGGATTGATCCTGGCCATGGCCCGCGCCGCGGGCGAGGTGGCGCCGTTGATGATCACCGGTGTGGTGAAACTGGCGCCTTCGCTTCCCCTGGACGATCTTTGGCCCTTCCTTCACCTGGAACGTAAATTCATGCACCTGGGATTCCATATTTACGATGTGGGGTTTCAATCCCCCAATGTGGACGCTGCCCGTCCCATGGTCTTCGCGACCACCCTGTTGTTGATCCTAATGGTATTACTTTTGAATATTTCCGCGATCGTATTGAGAAATCGCCTTCGGCGAAAACTGTCGGGCTCGGCCTTGTAAAGAAGGAGGAAGGGATGGTTGAAATCAAATTGAAAACCCAAAGGATGGATCCCATCAAAATTCCCTCACCCGCATTGACTTTCCGCGAAGAAACCCATTCCGCGGACAAAGACCCCATCGTCGAGATCGAACGGCTTTCATTTTTTTATGGAGAAAAACAGGCGCTGAAGAACATCGCCATGACCATTCCCCAAAACCAGATCACTTCATTGATCGGACCCTCCGGCTGCGGGAAATCCACCCTTTTGCGGTGTTTCAACCGAATGAATGATCTCGTGGAAGGCGGACGCATGGAGGGCACCATCCGAATCAAGGGGGTGGACCTGATGCGATCCAGGGAAGATGTGAGCCACCTGCGCAAGCGGGTGGGAATGGTTTTTCAAAAATTCAATCCCTTTCCCAAGACCATTTTTGAAAATGTGGCTTTTGGACCGAAGATTCACGGGAACAAGAATAAGCGCCGGCTGGAGGAAATCGTGGAGCGGAGCCTTCGGTCAGTCGCCCTGTGGGAAGAGGTAAAAGACCGGCTCCATGAAAGCGCCTTGCTGCTGTCCGGCGGGCAGCAGCAAAGGCTTTGCATTGCCAGGGCCATTTCCGTGGAACCGGAAATCCTGCTGATGGACGAGCCCTGCTCGGCCCTCGACCCCATCGCGACGGCGTGGATCGAGGATTTGATGATGGGGCTCAAGGAAAGGTATACCATCGTGATCGTAACTCACAACATGCAGCAGGCGGCGCGCATCGCCGATTTTACCGGATTCCTGTTGCTTGGAGAGTTGGTGGAGTTTGATGTCACCAATCGGTTGTTTACCAAACCCAGTGAAAAAAAGACCGAGGATTATATCACCGGACGGTTCGGATAAAGGAGCCCCGCCAATGGCCAGACACACCATACACCTTCAAAGAGAAATCGATAATCTCAAGCGGATGATCCTGGGTTTGGGAGCCGATGTGGAAGAAAGCGTGAACCACGCAGTCAAGGCCTTGATCGAGAGGGAAAGAAAATTGGCCCAGAAAGTGATCCATTCCGACCACAGGATCGACCAGAAGGAAGTCGATGTCGAGGAGGAATGCCTGAAGATCCTCGCCCTGTACCAACCCGTGGCCAACGACCTGCGCCTCATCATTGCCATCCTGAAAATCAACAACGACCTGGAACGAATCGGCGATCTGGCCGTCAACATCGCCGAGCGGGCGGTCGTTCTGTCCACACGGGATAAACTGGAGATCCCCATCAATCTTCAATCCATGGCCGTGAAAACCCAGACCATGTTGAAAAGCAGCCTGGACGCGCTGGTGAAGACCGATCCCGAACTGGCCCGCCGGGTTTGCGCGGCGGACGACGAAGTGGATGCGCTGAACCGGGAAATGTATATCAGGATCAAGGAAGCCATCCACAAAAACCCCGATCTTATGGACAGCATGATTCAACTCCTCTCCGCGTCCCGATACCTGGAACGAGTGGCCGACCACGCCACCAACATCGCCGAGGACGTGATCTACCTGGTGGAAGGCAAGATTATTCGGCATACCGGAAAAATCCTCGGGCCGGATTCCAATTTCAAAAATTAAAATTCCGGTTTCTCCTGGCGGGTTTTCTGGTAAAATGCGGCCCGTCCGGGAGACTTTGTGAAAGCAGGAGGGACCCTCACGATCTTCCACATCCATCAAGAGATTTTTCTAAGGGGACAACCATGAAAACGACAAAGGCATTTTTCACCCTCAGCGTTATCACGGTCTGGATGAGTTTGATGGCCCTGCCGGGCGTGGCGATTTCCGATCCCCTGGACGGTTCCCCGGCGAAGATGAAGATCTCCGGAAAACCGCGGGTTCAGGAAGCGATCGCCCAACTGGCCCAGAAGGGGGAGGAAAGCAAGCGACAGAGGGCCTGTTTCAGGGAGAGCACGGTAGAAAAATGCTCTGCCTGCTGCAAATCGCTGCTGGAGGCCTGCCGCGCGATGGTGATCCCTTTCTGTCTGGATGGTGAACCAAACCGGTCGGAATTCCGGCATTGCCACCGGGGACGGTTGGACCGGTGCAATGGTGATTTTGAAAACTGCGGCTGGCTTTGCCGGCGCGTAAAATAACCGGCGAGCGTCCCGGGAATCCGAGGGCGTCTCCCGGGGAGGCCCGTTTCCCTCGGGATTACCGGATGCGCCGGGCTGGCCGCACCCCCCCGTTCTGGCACAAGTGGAATCGCCGTATATTCACCATGCCTTTTACAAAATAAAACGTCCGGGCGCAGCAATCGGTTAACTTGGTTTCATCGACATCGGAAGACCAATACCAATACGCGGCCCCGTCGGAAAATTTTTCATCCAGGGCCATTTTTTGATCGGGGTCGTTGTCCCATCCCTTCACATTCTCCTGGGTGTCGTCGTAAATTCCAAATAATTCGCGCAGCGTTGGCATCCGCCAATCGTCGTACCCCCCCGTCCTCAGGTTTTTGATATATTCCCGCGCCTGAAACCAGTTCAGGCATTTCCCCAGATCCCCGTAACTATCGGTCTTCGCCCACATCAATCCGGAATCGGGATCGGTGATGGTTCCATCCCCGTTGTCCACCAGGTGCAGCTTCGACGCACGCGGAGGAGGTGGAACAAAAGCCGGGGCTTCATAAGGAGCTCTCGGCCCAATGTCTTCCACGCCGGCTCCCGAATCCATGGGCGTGAAATAGAAAAGAATGGCAACGGCCAAGGCGAGGGATGCTGGAATCGAAGAAAGTGAAGAGGCGCGAAATATTTTCCTTGAAACGTTCATAAGTAAAGTTGGGCTACCTCGTTGGCGTAGCCGTTAAAAGGTTTGGTTTTCACCCTATCCTCCTTGCCGGGGATCCTTTCAAATTCCTGGTGCCACCGGGCATAAGGAATTTCGGGGATGACATTGGCGTCGAAGTCGTATTCCAGGGGAGAAACACTCTGCCAGAACGTGTCCGGGGGTTCCCGGGTGAATTCGATACGGACGATGGACTTGATACTTTTGAAGCCGTATTTCCAAGGGACGACGAGGCGAACGGGCGCCCCGTGCTGGGGGGGCAGGGGATGACCATAGATTCCCGCCGCCATGAAACTCAACTCGTGCATCGCTTCTTCCATGCGTAACCCCTCCGTATACGGCCAGGGTTCCCAGAACCGTTTCTTTTGGCCGGGGGCGATGTTCGGATCGAGAAAGGTGGTGAACTTGACATACCGGGCCGAGGACAAAGGTTCCAGACGTTCGATCCATCGGCGCAGGGGAAACCCCGTCCAGGGGATCACCACCGCCCAGGCTTCCACACAGCGCAGCCGGTAGATGCGCTCCTCGGAAGGCATCTGGCGGATCAGCGTTTCCGCGTCGATCACACCGGGCTTTTTGACGAGACCCGCCACTTCTATCTTCCAGCCGCCGGTTTTCAATCCTTTCGCCAGCCGCCAGAGTTGATCCTTTACGGAGCCGAATTCATAAAAATTATTGTAACGCGAGACGATCGATTCGGGGGTGACCCCGGAGGAAACGGCGTGGAAACCCGGATCGTTCGGGGCCTTCAGGCCGGCGGTTCGGGACGCGCCCCACACCCGGGACAGTCCCGGAAGGGGTGGTACCAGTAAAAAAGCCGCGGCGCCCATGCCCGCCCAGGTCACTTTGCGGAGAAACTGCCTGCGGTTCAGGTAAATCTCCTCGGGTGTGACCTGATTTTCCCTCAATTCCCAGGGTTTGGGAATTCTGATTACCGGCATTTCCGAATATCCTTCAATCGGGTAGACCGCCCGGTCCGGACAAAGCCCGCGGCTCAATCTTAACGGCGGCCCGGTTCAGGAATCGCGGGCGCACCGGAACCCAAGGGATGCAAGTTTTACATGGGGTTCCAGGCCAAACCGCATTCCCGTGTGAACGTAATAGGCGGCGTTGTACCAACTGCCGCCCCGGACAATTTTCCGGAAGCCCTCCCCCGGTCCCTTGGGATTCCTGGGCGGACTGTTTTGGTAGTAAGTCTCATCGAACCAACCGTTCACCCATTCCCACACGTTGCCGCTCATGTTGTGGAGACCGTACCCGTTGGGTTCCAGGGCATCGACCGTCACCGGACCGGCGGTCAGGGACCGGCCAAACCGCCCCTTGGAAAGGTCGGCGGTTGCGGCGAATGAATAATCCCATCCCCGGGGACCCCGCGCGGCTTTTTCCCATTCCGCCTCCGTGGGAAGCCGTTTCCCCCGGCTCCTGCAGAAGGCATCGGCATCGAACCAGCTGAGCCGGGTGGCGGGGCAACGGTCGCAGGCCGACTGGCGGCTCCTGCGGTAGGCGGGGTCGAACGTTTCGTAAACCGCGTTGGGCACCTCCGTCCGGTCGAGATAAAAGGCGTCCAACCAGATGGAATGGACCGGTTGTTCCGTCCTCCCTCCATCGCCAGCCCCCATGAGGAATTCCCCTCCGGGGATCAGTACATTTTCCTTTATGGGGTCCATGGTTTGCGCGGAGGAGGATAACGGTAAAGTCAAAATAATCCCGGCCAGAAGGAAAAAAAATCCTGGAAATCGAACCCGCTTTCCTGGGGAATCTCCGTGCTTGGCCGCCATTATCGGTTCCTATACCAAGTTGCAAAGTGTAGATTATAATTCTCTCCCGAAACAAATTAAAGATTATTTTCACCGGCCCCATTCCGGAAGACCGGGGAAAACTCAACCATCGAGTTTTCTAAGGGTTTTGAAGGGTTTCTGTCTCAGGACATCCCAACTGCTGGCAACACCCAAGAGGGTGGTGAAGAGGATGGTCAGGACCAGTGTCCACGCCATGACGCCGGGATACAGGTGTCCGCTGGATTTGACCAGGAATTTCATGATCGCCCAGGACAGGGCCAGGGACAAACCGGCTCCCAGGATCCCGGCGATCGTACCCAGCGTGGCATACTCCACGCCCAGGATCCCCGCCACGGTCTTGCGGCGGGCGCCGAGTATCTTGAGGATGGCCGATTCCTTTAACCTTCGAAAACGGGTCGAGGCCACCGAACCGAAAAGAATGAACCCCCCGGCGGCGATGCTGAAGACGGACATGAAATCGACGAGCGTCTTCAATTTGTTCACCACGGTTTGGACCGTGTTGACGATGTCGCGGGTGCTCAACGCGGTTATGTTGGGAAGCGCTTTCACCACGGCCTGCTGCAGTTTCAGTTCTTGATCGCGGGGCACATGAACGGTGGCGACGAAAGTGATGGGGGCACTCTGGAGAGCCCCGGGGGAAAAGATCATGTAAAAATTGGTGCGCATGTTTTTCCAATTCACCCGGCGGATGTTTGTTACGGCCGCCGTCACCAGAATGCCTTGAATGTCCATGGTGATCCTGGAGCCAATGGACACACCCAGCCTGCGCGCGGCATCCTCCTCCAGGGATACCTGCGGAATGGAGGCTTGTTCCAGGCTCCACCATTTTCCCTTAACAATGATATTGTCCCGAGGCGGGGGACGGGTCATATACGTGAGTACGAAGGTTCGGTGGATGAACCATTCTTCCTCCTGGCGGTTCGTGAACTTCCATTCCCTGGCTTTGCGTCCGTCGGCGCTGTAAAACCGGGAGCGGACCAGTGGAACCAGTTCGCGCTCCGCGCCGGGAGCGACCCTATCGACAATTTCCACGAACCGGTCCGCCTGGTCCGGTTGAATGTCGATGAAAAAATAGTTGGGCGGCGTTGTTTCGGTGTTGGATTGAAGCATCGCGATCATATCCATCTGCACGAGCCGCACGGTCAGGACCAGCATAATCCCCAGGCCCAGGCAGGTGATGATGGAAACCGCCTGGTTGTTGGGCCGGAACAGATTGGACAATCCGTACCGCCAGGTCATGCTTTGGCTGGGCGGCATTTTTTTCAGGAATCGCAGCATCAACAGGGATGCGGTTCTCAAAATCAGGACCGCGATTCCCAGGGCCAGAAGAAAAACGGCGCTTCGCTTGACCGACCCCGCCTGCCAGACCACGATGAGGCTCAGAATGACGAGGAAGCTGAAACCCATCGCCCACCGTTCCCGCCGGGATCCCCGGGAAAGTTCTTCTTCCTCGAAGTTGCGGCGGAAAAGCCGCAGGGGACGGGTTCGGACCGCGCGGGTCAGCGGCCAGACGCAGAACAGCAGGGTCGTCACCAATCCCAGGCTCAGCGACTGGGCCGCGGGGACCCAGGAAAATTCCGGTCGAACCTGAATATTTAATAGACCCACAAGCTTCGAGGGCAAGAGATACTGCATGCCGTAACCGAGCGCCACGCCGAGCAGGCTACCCAACATTCCCAAGAGCAGGGATTGCAGCAGATAGATGTTAAAGAGGGTGCGGGAAGACGCGCCCAGGCAGTTGAGGATGGCGATGGTGTCCAGCTTCTGGGTCATGAAGGTGCGAATGATCATCGCCACCCCGATTCCCCCCAGGATCAACGCGATGACCCCCAACGCGCCAAGGTATTGCCCTATCCGTTGAATCGAGGCGGTGAGGGCGGACTGCATATCCTTGTAAGTGCGGAGCCGGACGGATTTGTCGGAAAGTCCCTTTTTCAGGACGGACGCGGCCTTCTCCACCGAGGCCGCCGGGGGAAGCCGGATCAGCGTCCGGTGCTTTACCCGGCTGCCGGGAAGGATCAGGCGGGCTTCCTCCAGCGTATGGCGGGAAAGAAATACCCTGGGACCGATGCTGAAGGCGCGTGAAATCCGGTCCGGCTCGGAAAGGACCGTTCCTGTGATTCGCACCCGAACCCGGCCCAGGTGAAAGCGGTCCCCGACTTTCAGATCCGTCCTCAACAAAAAAGAAGGCTCCACCACCGCCCCCCGGCCGGACAACAATTCCTGGATCGGCCTTTGGGGCCGCGTTTCAAGCTTTCCGTACAAGGGGTAATGGGGCGGGAAGAGGGGTATGGCCTTAAGTTCGACCAGGAGCGAGGCGCCGGAGGGTCCCTCCGAGGTTCCGGAATTTCCGTGCCGGGCCATGGCATGCAGTTCCTTGATGAAAAGAAAATCGGTGCCGGGGGGCAGGGCCTGTTTCTCGAATTCGATGTCTTTCGGGTTCTGTTCCCAACTGCCTTGAATGGCGATATCGGCCGCCAGAAGGCTTTTGGATTCCTTATGGATGGCCCGGTCCAGCAGGCCGGCGAAACTTTTGATGGTCATCACCGCGCCCACCCCAAGGGTGATGCAAATGAGGAAAAAGATAAACCGGTTCCAGGCCCCCTTGCATTCGGCGAGGATCAGAAAAAGAATTTTGGAAAGGGGCAGCCGGCCTGTTTTCATGGGTTCTGGTTTGGGGGAATCATTTGGGGGACGAGCCGGAGACCGGCCGGGGCGGTTGGCCCGGTCTGGTATCCTCGACGATCACCCCATCCTCGAGGGTCAACACCCTCTGGGTTTTGGCGGCGATGTCCGGTTCGTGGGTGACCAGGAGGAGGGTCGCCCGTTTCGTGCCGTGCAGTTTCAGCATCAGGTCGATGATGCGGCGGCTGTTTTTCGAGTCGAGATTCCCGGTGGGCTCGTCGGCGAGGACGATATCCGGTTCGTTGACGAACGCCCGCGCCAGGCAAAGCCGTTGCTGCTCTCCTCCCGAAAGCTGCGCCGGGTAATGGTGCCACCGGTCGTCGAGTCCCACCATCCCCAGCAGATCCTCGGATTTTTTCCTGGCTCCGGGCGCCTGGTTCAATTCCGCGGCCAGGACGACATTTTCCAGGGCCGTCAACGTGGGAATCAAATGGAAGTTCTGAAAGATGAATCCGAAACGGCGGGCTCGCAGCGCCGCCAGTTCATCCTCGTCCAGTTTCGTGATATCCTCTCTATCGATCACGATGGTCCCACTTGTAGGAGTATCCAGTCCAGCGATGAGGCTGAGGAGAGTGGTCTTGCCGCTCCCGGAAGCCCCGGTGACGGCCACGAACTGTCCGCCGGGAATGGTCAGGTCCACGCCGTTCAATATCTCCACCCGGTGGCCGCCTCCGGTGAGGCTTTTGGTCAATTGGCTGATTTCGATCACGAAAGACGTTCCTTGAAAGTTCCCATGGGTTCCGACTATTTTAGTATAAAATCATGAAATCCCATTACCGATGTTTTTCTTTTAAAAAAATTGGCTCCTTTTTCGGCTTTATTCTGGCTTTGCTTGTGGGTTATGTTCTGGTTTCCGCGGCTAACCTTGAAGGGAGTTCCTCTCCAGTGATTCTGGCCCTGGGTGACAGTTTGACCGCCGGATTCGGGGTCCGGGAAAATGAAAGCTACCCCTCCCTGCTGCAAAAGATGCTTAAGGAGAAGGGCTACCCCCATCGCGTGATCAACGCGGGAGTGAGCGGCGACACGACGGCGGGCGGATTGCGGCGGATAAAGTGGTTGTTGTTGCACAAGCCGTCCATAGTGATCCTCGCCCTGGGCGCCAACGATGGTTTGCGGGGATTATCGACCGGGGAAATGTATTCCAACCTCAAAAAAATCATCCGGATCTGCCGGGACCACGGGGCGGAGGTGCTCCTCGTCGGAATGAAAGTCCCGCCCAATTTCGGCGAGGAATATTCCCGGGCCTTCGAAAAGACGTTCTCCCTCCTGGCGAAGAAATATCACCTGCGATTTCTTCCCTTTTTGCTGGAAGGAGTGGCTTCAAAAAGGGAATACACCCAGGCCGACGGGATTCATCCGCTGGCGCCGGGTTATAAAATCGTGGCCCGGTCCGTTTGGAAATACCTCGAACCCATGTTGATGAAAAGTTCCCGCCGTTAGCCCGGTTAATATTCGACTCATGCAGTAACCGCGTTAGCGGCTGCTGTCAAGGAATCGCATCAAATGCGTGTAGCAGGTTCCCCGGGATAAAACCTTCCTGGCGGCGTCGAAACCGTCCTGGGGGGAGAGGAACATTTCCAGAAGATAGCACAGGGTCCCCGCGTGGCAGGCGATGAGCGCCGCCGCCGGCCCGCGGTTGTTTTTCAGGGCCGCTTCGCCGAATTCAGCCAGAGACTTCAATTCCACCCTCTCCTTTTTCAGGTCCCGGTACGTCCCGGCGATCAGGTCGGCGGTCCCGCGGTCGAAACTGCGGTCCAGGACCCATTTCATTTCCACGGGCTCGGGTTCCCCCCCGCCGATGAAAATCCGTCCGTCCTTGTGGACCCCGTACAGCGTCGTGCCTTCCACGCCGTTGCCCAGGATGGTCTTATCGAATTCGCTCAATCGGGCGACAGCCAGCATGGCGGTTTCGTACCCTTTGTGGAAATAACCCGTGGCGAGAAAATTCCCGCCCCGGCGGGCCTTGACCGGCATCAGCATTTTTTCCAGGGTGGCAAGCATGGGGCGCTTGACGATTTCCACGCGTAAATTCCTCAGGTTTTCCAGGGCGGGGTGGGTGTGGCTCGTGCTGAGGTACCCGAACCCGTGCTTCAGAAGGCAGACGAGGCGTTGTTCCCCCTCTCCGTGGGAGGGAACCCCGTAATGGTTCACCAGGAGATCTTCGAAGGTGATGCCGCATTTGGGAGGCAGCGGCAGGGTGGAATGACCGTAGGCGGGCAAGCCCAGGGCGGCGATAATCGGGATCGTGTAAAATCCGAAATAAGGTACGCGATTGAAACCGTCGAAGGGGTCGGCGATTTGCAGGAGCCGGTCGAACGCCACTTCCCGTTTGAGCGTCGTTCGATCGAGAGCCCGCCAGTAGCCGATATTTTCCGGGACGGTCTCGAGTTTCATCCTGGCGGCGATGAGAAAGATGCCCGCGCGCACCGGCGAAACCGAACCGTTCAAGATCAGGGAGAGGGCATCCTCCGCCTCCTCTTCCGTCAGGTCCTTGCTCATTCGGGGTCCGGCGGCGATTTTCCCCAGGTATTCCTTCATCCTTTCATTGGGTTCCTTCATACCTTCCTATTTTGCCCCAAATTCCCGGGAACCGGATAACTTTTGTTTTGAAGATTTAGAAGGCGGGCCAAGTTAAATAACCCGGTTAGACGCTGAGGGAAAAGGGGAATGGGAGGGGGAGATAAAATTTTTGAGCAAAATTAGATGCGAAACCCGATAGATCAACAACTTTTATGTGGTTTCACGGCTTTTAACAATATCGCCCCTGTTACGGTCCAAAGTGAAAACAGTAATCCCAAGCGGCCTAGGTTGGGACAGGGATTTTCTTATAAAAACAGGGACGGTGGTACCCTTGATTCTCTTGGCAGATGGAGCGAAGAAACCATCGAGTTTTTCATTAACGGCTTGCCTTCCCAACCTTTGGCAAAACTCATAATCATCACTCGTGAGATCAGGCCATTCCGATTGCTTTGAACAAAGATTCTTGGTGGTGCCGGTGTAATTGCACTGGAAATGTTCAAAAGAGGCTCTTCGGCCGCTAGATGGATCCCCCAACAAAGCTTGCAGGAAATGGTGTTTGACTTCTTCCAATGCGGTGGATTCCTCTAGCGCGGCGTAAAAAACGGGCCAACTTCCATCTGAAAACCGGGAAGAATTTCCAAAATTTTGTTCAAGTTGCGGTTTGCTTTCAAACGGGGCATCAAGGAGATTTTGGGGGTCTTCCTCCGCCGCCGAAGGGCCAAGAAAATTTAAAACATCGGAGACGGAATCGGGATCGACTCCAAGACTTTTCAAAGCCTCCAATTTCTTTTTGCGGTTGGCAAATCTAAAAATTTCCTTTTTCTCAGCATAAACGGATTCGATCGTGTTCAACAATATTCAACGTCCCGCGAGATGGTCTACAAACTGTTTGATTAAAAGCAGGTTTTCCATCGATCCCTCCAAAAGAATTTCCAGAGGTTTTTTACGATCAAGGCCCTTGCTGGGTTCGCGCAGCCATTCCGCCACGTCATCCGTGTTTTTAAATATATTGAACAAGGTTTCGTGAATGTCGAAAAGGTGCCGGATACGATCTTTTTCATCCCGGGTTTGGAGGTTGGATATCCCAGATAAAAGATTATTTAGCGATCTTTCATCATCATATCCCATTAATATTGCCGTTTCCTTCCGGCTGAGTTTCCATTTTTCCAGCAAACCGGTCAAAAGCAGCATAGGCGGTGCGAGAGATGCCGGTGGTTTTTTTGTTGAATGAGATCGATATGATCCTTGAACGGACCAGGCTGCACCCGCATTTTCAATTATGGATATGATGGAGTTGATTGTACCTTCCCCTGGCTGAATTGCGGCTTTATTTTGTTGTAGGACCAAATTCAAAGATTTATCATCTTCCTGGCGATGAATAAAATCCAAATCGCGCTCATTATTTTCAGGTAAATTCTGCTTCAGGGCCGTAGACAACATATATTTTTTTAATCCTTACCGAAACCATTGACCGGCTCCAGTCCAAAATCGGCCAGTATTTTGAAACATGTGGAGGAGGCGTGATCCGCACGGTCCTCCAGCCGGTTGTATTTTCCACCATCAAAATACTCTATGTCGAATATAAAAAATAAATCCGATCCGGAAATTTGAGATTTTTCCAATTGAAAATTTACAACCCATCCATCATTTTTGTTTTTCAAAGTGCCGCTGGGGCGATATTCGATCTCGGTGGCGTTAAACGCCTCCTCTTCGATTGCAAAATTTGGATTCCCAAACTTCCGAAAAATTTCATCCTTTTCTTTTTCACTATCTTCAATGGACAGCCAGGACGAAGTTTTTATTTTAGCGTTTTTAAATTTAATTTCCGGGATTGCCTGGCATAACCCCTCCTCAGCCAGGGAAACGCAATCCTTCACCGTTTCGATGTCCTGTTGATTAGCAAGATTCATAAAATGGGCGGTGAATTTTTCTGAACCTATTTCTATAATCCCATTACCATTAAACAATATAACTTTTGCTCCGGTATCCGCCAAGGAATTACCGGCAAGGGCTTGTAGATTGGTCATTGGTACTGGATATTTTGGATTGATGAGAGAATAAAGCCCTTTCAAGACTTGCGCGATTGAATGAGATTCCCAGAAAATGGGGGGATTAAACTCACGCTCGTAACGGACGACCAATCGTTGGGTTTTATATTTCATTTTTTGCGGCCAGGGTCAATATGGCGAAACCGATCCCTTGGGTTTTTAGGGTATAACCCATTGGATTTTTTAAGGCTATTTTTAATTTCCATTAGTTTACTTGCGCTCTTTTTAAAAGTAAAGGCGGTAAAATTATTAAAACAAATTTGCAAAATTTTGAATCGGCGGGGAAATGCACTGGTAACGCCCGTTTTGGGAATACCCAACTTAATTTATTTCATGCGGTTTCCCTGTTTTGAATTGAAGTAAGACGCTATTTTAAGCTATATCTGGAAGTAAGCCTTTTGTTCAATCAAGTGCAAAAAGGTTTTAATTGATTATATTTGACGGGTTTATCCTGAGTATTCCTATAAGATTTTACCATGCTGAAAACGATTGAACGAAAATATGTCGCGGATCCCCCCGCCGGGGTGGTCCGGCCCGTGAAAGTTTTGCTGGTGTACCCCAACACCACGGATGTGGCGTTGGCCAACCTGGGATTTCAGCGGGTGCACGGGCTTTTGAACCGCATTGATGGGGTCACCGGTGACCGGTTCAGTCTGCCGCAGGGCTGGACACCGGATGTACAGGCGCTGGAACCCGGTGACCGGGTCTCCCACGATTTGGGATTGCGGCCTGGAGATTTCGACATGATCGCTTTTTCGATTTCCTTTGAGCCGGATTATCTTCATGTGGTGACGATCCTGAAATATTTCAACATTCCCCTGGAACGGAAAGACCGGGACGCGGCTTCGCCGCTGATCCTGGCCGGGGGCTCCGCGGTTTTTATCAATCCGGAACCCCTCGCGGAATGCGTGGATGCGTTTTTTATCGGCGAGGGCGAAGGGCTGGCGGAAAAATTTTTCAACCTGTATGTCACCACGCCCTGGGAAAATCCCCGCAACCTGCTTCGCCGGGCGGCGGCCCTGGGAGGCATCTACGTCCCGCAATTTTATCATCCGCTGTACCGGGGGGGAAACCTCGAGGGGTACGAGACCGATCCCGCGCTCCCCAAACGGATTCCCCGGCACTGGACGGACCGGGTGGAGGATTTATGCACGGTATCGGAGATTCACGATCCGATTTCGACTTTCAAGGATATGGCCCTGATGGAGGTCACTCGCGGCTGCATCTGGGCTTGCCGGTTTTGCACCGCCGGGTTCATCTACCGTCCGCCGCGCCTGCCGGACCTGAACGGGACCTATCGAGCCCTGGAAAGGGTGCTGGAGGCGCAGGGAAAGAGCGCTTCCACCATTGGCCTCGTGGGACCCTCGGTGACGGATCATCCGGATCTCATCGGTCTGGCGAAAAAAATTATCGGGGACGGCAAAACGCTGTCCTTCTCCTCGCTGCGAATGGAAACCCTGACGGACGAGTTGGTGGACCTGATTCTTCAGAGCGGACAGAAGACGCTCACGGTGGCAGTGGATGGGCCTTCGGAACGGATGCGCCGGGTCATCAACAAGGCCGCGACGGACGAATTCATCGTGGAAAAGTGCCGGTTCCTCACGGAAAAGGGAATTCTGCATTTCAAAATCTATTCCATCATCGGGCTCCCCGGCGAGACGGAAGAAGATATCGACCAGTTCATATCTCTCATCAGGAATGTCGTGGATGTCTATGTGGATGTCTGCCGCAAGCGGGGCCGTATCGGCAAGATGACCATCAGCCTGAGTCCCCTGATTCCCAAACCCGGGACGCCGTTTCAATGGCATCCCATGGAACCGGTGGCCCTGTTGAAGAAAAAATTCCTGAAACTGCGGAAAGCCCTGGGCCGGCTACCATATTTGAAACTCAGTTTCGGGTCCCCCAACGAAGCCTACCTCCAAACCTACCTTTCCCGCGGCGACCGGCGGGTGGTGGAATTTTTCAGACACTACCTGGAATATGGTCACGATGCCAAAAAAGCGCTTCAGGCCCACCGCGGCGAGGCGGATGATTTCGCCTACCGGCAATACGGGCGGGACGATTTTCTACCCTGGGACATCATTGATCATGGTTACAAGAACCATTTTCTTTGGGAGGACTATCAAAGGGGTCTCAGGGAAAAACACACCCCGGTCTGCGAAACGGCGACCTGCAAGATCTGCGGCATCTGTTGACGCAAGGTCCGCTTCAAAAAGGGCCTAGCCATGGATCGATCTTCGTCACATGGACTTTTGATTTTGGGAGGTTTGTTTTTCCGGCAAGGTGATGATAAAGGTGGATCCCTCTCCTGGCTTGCTTTTCGCGGTGATCGTTCCGCCGTGGTTACAGACGATTTTTTTGCATATGGCCATCCCTATCCCCGAACCTTCAAATTCCGTTTTGGAGTGCAGGCGTTGGAACGGTTGGAAGATTTTATCCATATTTTTTTCATCGAAACCGATTCCATTGTCCTGGACACGGATTTCCCAGAATCCATTGCCCAGGGGATCGCTGCTCAGGACAATCTTGGGCGGGGTCCCTTTCTTATGATACTTCAGGGAGTTGGAAATCACGTTTTGAAACAGTTGGTACATTTGGAACGGTTCCGCCTCCAGTATGGGAAGGGCGATCGTTTGCACGCCGCCCCGGGTTTCCCGAAGCCGCAATTCCAGGTCCAGGAGAATTTCGTCGATCACCCCCTCAAGGTTCGTGGGTACAAACCGGCCAGGCAGGGCGGAAACCGTGGATAGCTGCAACATTTGATCGAGTAGGCGCTGCATTCGTAAAGAGGCCAATTGCATGCGGTCGAGGTAATCTTTCCCCTTTTCGCCCATGGAGGGTCCCAGGGATTCCCGGAGTCGGTCTCCAAAAATTTGTATTTTCCGGAGAGGTTCTTTCAGGTCGTGCGAGGCGATTGCCAGGATGTCCTCCAGCGTCTTGTGGCTGTATTCCAACCCCTCGGAAAAGGCTTTTTTCGAGGAGTCCTCTTTTTGCTGGCGGTGGGACATATCCTGAAAGATCAGGACGGCTCCCAGAACCTCTCCTTGCCGGTCTTTTATGAGCGACCCACAATCCGCGATGGGGATTTTTTTGTTATCCCTGGAAATGAGGAAGGTATTGTCGGGCAAATTTACCTGGGTCCCCTGCCGCAGCGCCTGGGAAGTGGGACACTCCACGCCGTCACCGGTAAAATGATTAATGATTTTGAAAATTTCCCCAATGGGTTTCCCGATGGCCTCCTTGAGGCTCCAGCCGGTTATGGATTGGGCGGTGGGGTTTAAAAACGTGACCCGTTCATTCTTGTCGGTAGCGATGATGGCGTCCCCAATACTGTCCAGGGTGCTGGAGAACCAGTTTTTCCGTTCGCGGAGGATCTCTCCCTGATGGTGGTTGAACAGGGTGGTTTCGATGCAGGTATGGAGATCCCTCTCATCGAAAGGTTTTACCAGGTACCCGTAGGGTTGGGTATTTTTGGCCCGGTCCAGGGTTTTGTGATCCGTATAGGTGGTTAGATAGACGATGGGGATGTGGAACCGGGAGCGGATTTGCTCCGCCGCCTCGATGCCATCGATTTCTCCCTTGAGAACAATATCCATGAGCACGAGATCGGGCTTGCTTTTTTCGCAGAATTGGATGGCCGATTTACCGGAGGAAATTTTTCCAACCACTTCGTATCCGTTGCGTCCGAGGCAATGGGATATATTTTTTGCAACGATGCTTTCATCCTCGACAATCAGTATTCTTGGTTTTTGGGTCCTCACTGTTCCTGTTCCCCTGGAAATATGATTTTAAATTCGGTCCCTTGTTTTCTATTCAGCTGGATGCTTCCTTCCAACTGGTCCTCGGCCAGGGTGGTGACCAGTTGCAAGCCCAGGGAAGGACAACTGTTCAAATTCAGATCCTTGGGAATCCCCACCCCGTTGTCACGGACGAGCAATTCTATCCGGTTGTTTTCCACGGGCCGGATTCCCAAATGAATCAGGCCTTGCTGGTTGCCCAAAAAGGCGTACTTTAACGCATTGGATACCAGTTCGTTGATGATCAGGCCACAATATATGCCGGCGTCGAGCCCGAGAATAACACCCTTTGCGTCCACATTCAAAGCGATTTTGCCTCTGTCGGCGCCGTAGCTGTTTAATAATTCATTCGCGAGAGACCAAAAATAATCGTGTAGATCGATTCGAGCCAAATCCTGGGATTTGACGATCTTTTCATGTATCAAGGCCATGGATTTAATGCGGTTGTGACTTTCCCGGAACAGTTCCGCGTAGCGATGGTCCTTCACCCCCTCTGCCTGGAGTTGCAGGAGACTGGAAATGAGCTGGAGGTTGTTTTTGGTGCGGTGATTGATTTCCTTGATCAGGATTTCCTTTTCCTGGAGGGACTTTTTTATCTGATCCTCCGCCCGTTCTCTTTCGTGGATTTCTTTTTCCAGTTTTCTATTAGCCAGGACAAGGGCTTTGGTGCGTTGGATGACTTTTGCTTCAAGGGTCGCGTACGCTGTTTGCAGGTCTTCCCTGGCTTTCAGACGTTGTTTTTCCAAGCGGCGTTTCTTGGTCCGCAAGGCCAGGGAGATGATGGTGGTCAAGGTCCAAAGGGCGAATAAAAGGAAAAAGCTCCTCCTGAAAAGAAAGAGGGGCACGAAAGCTTCTTCCAGATCCATTTCCGTGGTGACGCCGAATCCATATTCGGGTAGCCAGGTCCAGCTGCCGACCACCGGAACCCCGCGATAGTCGTTGTATCCCTCCACATCGGTGCCCGAATGGCCCTGGACCGCCTGCGCCGCCATTCGGGTCAGAGGCTGTTTTTCCCGGGGCAATTTCGGCTGAAATCCCAAAACCATGTTTCCCCCGGGGTCGCGAATTTGAAGGTTCAGGATGGCACGGCTCCCGGGCCGGTTGGCGATGAGTCCGATTTTTTTGAGATGGCCGTTGAACCGGCTATCAGAAATCATGGTGCCGCTGGCATCGAAAGCGTAGGTTTCATCGGTGAGTCCGGTTCGGCTGACTTCCAGGATTTGCGTGAATTCGGTTTCCGGACGCAGCCGGAAGGCCAAAACGGCAACGATTTTCCCCGCATCACCGCGGACGGGCGCGGAAACAAACATGGTCGGCCAATCCTTCTTCCATTCGCCCTCGCTCGTGGGTAAAGGAATTTTCCCCGGGAAAGGATGGGACACCACGGTTTTTCCCGAAAGGGATTGTTCTACAAAGGAAAATTGTTTCAAGGAAATTCCCCGTCCCACGGGGCCGTTCAACAGGGAGCCAATTTGTAATCCGGTTCGGTCAAAAACGACAAAACCGATGTAATGGTTTCTCCTGCACACCGGACCCAAAATATCCCGGAGGCGTTTGAGTTCCTGGGTGGCCAGCAGGCGTTTCCGAGTCCAGTCCTTTCCTGAAACCTGGCGGGCGAGGGAAAGGACATTTTGCCGCACCATCGGTTCGATGGCCCAGGAATCGGCGGTGGACCTGTTTTCCTCAATCCATATTTTCAGCGCCTTCACATTGGCGTTCAAGGTGGACTGAAGTTGCTCGGCCATTTGTAATTTCATGGCCTTCTCCACGGTGGAATGGCCAAACCAGCCAATGACGGCAAGAAAAAACAAGGTGGCCAGAGGGGTGCACACTTGCCCGACCCCATCTTTCCATCCACCGGCCCGGATGGGGGCTTGCGGAAAGCTTTGGGGTTGCGCCGTTTTATTCATGCTTTATTCACCTGCTCCGGCCTCGGAGGCTTGGGGGTAGACCTCTCCACCTATCCTGGATTTCCAGCGATGGCGGGCAGGATTATATCATTTCTCGCTCCTTTGGATGGTGGAAAATTATCGGTTCTTGAATCGTAAAATTTGTATTATATTGTGTACTCTTGACTCTTGGGAACAGGCGTTTATCCACCTTCCTCGGAAGAGAGTGATTTTTCGTCCCATGCCATTCGAAAGTGAAAAAATGTATAAGCTGGCCGCCGGGGAAAGGTTTTTCGATTTGAACGATCTCTGGTATTTTTTGAACCGGTGGGCCGTTCGGGTTTTATATCCCCTGCCCGTCAGCGCCAACCAGATCACCTTTCTTTCCCTGGTATTTGGAATGGCCGCCGCTGGGTTTTATTTATCCGGGTCCAGTCATGCCTTGATTTACGCCGCGGGGTTTCTTTATGGAAAAATTTTCCTGGACAACGTAGATGGGAACCTGGCCCGAATCCGGGGCGAGGTTTCACGGGCTGGAAGGTTTTTCGATTCGCTGACCGATTTCGTGGTCACCCTGTTGGTTTATTCGGCCATCACCTGGCGCCTGGCCGGGGAAACGGGGGAGGCCTCTTTATGGATTCTGGGTTTTTTCGCGGTGCTCAGCACCTTCCTCCATTGTTCCTATTTCGTCTTTTACCTGGTCAGCTACACTTCCATGGTGGGTTCTTATACGAAAAACCGGGTGCGGGAGGATATCACTCCCGAAGACAGGAACGCTTATTCCCAGGGAGAACTCCCGGGTTTGAGTTATTTCCTGCAACGTGCCCATGGCCTGGTTTACGGTTGGCAGGATCGTTTGATGGGGTTTCTTGACCGGGTCAGCCGCGGGGCAACGGGGTGGGTGGACTCGCCTGGAAACCGCAGGAGATGGTACACCGACAAACGGTTTTTGACCCTGGCCAGCCCCTTGTGCCTCTGCACCAACAACATGATCCTGGTGGTGTGTTCCCTTTCCGGCCGGTTGGAATGGGGCTTCATGATCATCGTTTTTGCCGGAAACGCCTATCTGGCGGGGATTCAGCTTTGGAAAATTTTCCGCGCGCGGTGGGGGGGTCAACCGGGATGATTTCCTTCCCATCCATCGCTTTCAGTTCATCCGGACATCCGTTCCCAATCCTTTTTGAATTTTGGAAAGGTGGATCAAGTCGATGTTCATTTTGATCACGGAAAGGAGGGTCTCCGCCCTGCGGAGGACATCCTGTTCTTCGAGAAAGGATTGCCTCTGTTCCACGCTGAGGTTGCTCCGGTAGGCGATCTGGTCCACCAGGTGGCTCAAATTCCTGCAGGAGTCCCATCCCGTCTCTTCCCTGTTTTTTTTCCCGGGGGGCAGCAGGCGGGTTAATTGGTGGTAATGATCGATCAAATCCCTTTTGAGCGGGTGGGTTCCACCCTGAATGTCCTGGTCGTTGATTTCCCGCAGGAATTCGATATCCGCCCGCCGGTAGGGTTTTCCGCCCTCTTCCCGGACAACGCGGAACCGGCCGGCGCCTCTGAGGACGATATCGAATTTGCCGTCATCGAATTGAAAGTATTGGTCGATTTTTCCTACACAACCAACGGATACAATAGGAGGAGCGCCATAATAATCGGCCTCCCAGCCCGGCTTCAGGAGAACCATGCCAATGCGGCGGTCACCTTCCAGGGCATCGGTAACCATTTTCCGGTACCGGGGTTCGAAGATATGAAGCGGCAGGTGGGTGTTCGGATAAAATACGGTTCCCGGCAAGGGAAACAGGGCCACCTGCCCCCCCAGTTTGGCAGAGTCATTTTCGGTGTTCATGGGATGATTTTGTTAGAATACGGTTGCCTTTTTTGCAATCACTTTAGCCCGATATCAATTATTTTCCCAAAAAACTTTTGATATTTCCCCAAAAATTTCCATCCACCCCGGTTTAAAATCCTTGCCGTGAAAAATGCATCTTAATTTTCAAGGGGTTCAGGATTTGGCCGGTGTGGATTGAATTTTAAAAATTTATTTTTTTATTTTCGGCGCAATGATAACGAAACCCGAAGAAATATATTCCAAAATCACCTCTTCTCTCATCCGTTCGGGCGTGTTTTCCCTGGACGGGAACAGCGATGACGAAACAAATACCTGGCGCATCTCCCCGGAACCGTATTTTCTTTCCCCCGAGGATGTCGAATTCTTTTCTCGCCTCGGAAACCATCTGCTGAAATTTTACACCGTTCTCAACCAGTTTTATTATGACAGCCTCAAGGGAAAACTGCCCCCATGGTTTTCCGAATATCTGGATGCCGGCAAACCCCCCCATTTGGTCGATTATGGAAGAATGAACCGGTTCCGCCGAGACCTGCCGGGAATCATCCGACCCGATGTGATTGTAACGGAAAATGGATTTTCAGTGACGGAACTCGATTCGGTCCCGGGGGGATTTGGCACCACCGCCCGGTTGATGTCCATTTACCGGCGGGAAGGGACCGAAATGGTCGGTGTCGGGGAAGGCGGTATCCCGGAACTATTCTACAAGATGGCCGAATCGACGGCGGGCCTTGAGGGGTGTGTGCTGGGTATCGTGATTTCCGATGAGGCCAAGGATTATAAACAGGAGATGCGGTTTCTTGCCAGTTTATTGAGGAAGAAGGGGTTTCCTGTTTACGCGGTGCATCCGCGCGAGGTCCGTTTCAAGGAAGAGGGACTTTTCATTGAGGAGGGAAACAGGGAAATCCAACTCGATGTGATTTACCGTTTTTTCGAGTTGTTTGATCTGAAGAATATTCCAAAATCCGATCTTTTCATGTACAGCAACAAAAAAGGCCGGGTAAAAACCACCCCCCCATATAAAACCCATCTGGAAGAGAAATTGAGTTTCGCTTTGTTTCACCATCCCGCCCTGGCGCCATTTTGGGAAAAAGCGCTGGGAGTTGAAACTTTTATCACCCTATCTCATCTAATTCCCAAAACATGGGTCCTGGATCACCGCGAATTACCTCCTCATGGAATCATTCCCGGACTGACTCTAAAAGGGACTCCTGTCCGGGATTGGAGGGAATTGTTTCCTCTGACCCAGAAAGAGCGGCAACTGGTAGTGAAACCCTCCGGGTTTTCTCCCGATTCCTGGGGCAGCCGGGGCGTGGTGATCGGCCACGATGTTTCCAGCGCGGAATGGAGGCGGACCCTGGAGGAAAGTCTGGCGAAGTTTCCGGAACAACCGTCCGTTTTGCAGGTGTTTCATAAGGGAAAAGTGATCCGAGCTTCCTACGTTCATCCGCAAGCAGAATCGGCGATCGAAATGAAAGCCCGAGTTCGCCTGACCCCGTATTATTTTGTCGTGAAAGGATCCGCCCGTCTGGGAGGGATTCTTGCCACGCTGTGTCCCCAGGATAAAAAGAAAATCCATGGAATGGAGGATGCGATCCTGATTCCATGCGCCTTTAAAAAAGGGACCGGGATTTACTCAAACCCGGTTTCAGCGGGAGAAAAATGATTCGCCTCTATAACATAGACGGATGCGGTTACTGTGCGATGGTCCGCCGCGTTCTGGAAGAATTACAGTTGGCCTACGAGAAAATTGATGTCCCCTGGCCTTTCTCCCAGCGGCAGGAGGTGTACCAGGTATCTGGTCAGTATACTGTTCCGGTCCTCATTGATGGGGAAACGGTGCTGGACGACGAAAATGAAATCATTAATTACCTGAAGCATACTTATCATGGCAATTCATAAATCAACCAAAGGGTCGATATGGAACAGTGGCAAAGATTATTAAGCCAAAGCGTGGTTAGAGTGGAAGATTTGCCCTTCATCGCGGATAAGCCGGAGAAGTACCTGGAAAAATTAAAACAGGTGGCCGAAATTTTTCCGATTCGGATCAATTCCTATTTTCTGGAGCAGATCAAGACGGAAAATGACCCTTTGTGGAAACAGGTGGTGCCCACGCTTGAGGAAATGGACGATTTCATCGGCGATGAATCGTTGCTGTTGACGGATCCCTTGAACGAGGAAGGTGACATGCCCGTACCCGAACTGGTTCACCGGTATCCGGACCGGGTGCTTCTCATGGTGAACAATCATTGCCCCATCATCTGCCGGTTTTGTACACGCAAACGCAAAATCGGAATTCCTGGTGTGGTCACCCGCGAGACCCTGCGCCGCGGAATCGAGTACATTCGCAACCATCCGGAAATTCGGGATGTCATCCTTTCCGGGGGAGACCCGCTTTTGGTCCCCGATAAAGAACTGGACCGCATTCTTGGGGAATTGCGGGCCATCCCGCACCTGGAAATCATCCGCATCGGAACCCGGGTGCCGGGAACCCTGCCCCAGCGCGTGACCGAGGAGCTTTGTTCGATTCTGAAAAAACATCATCCCCTGTATTTCAATATGCACTTCAACCATCCCGCGGAGATCACCCCCGAAGTGGAAAAAGCCTGCAACCGGCTGGCCGATTCCGGCATTCCTCTGGGAAGCCAGACCGTTCTTCTCGAAGGGGTGAATGACGATTCCCGTATCATGCGGGAGTTGATGCACAAGTTGCTGAAAATCCGTATCAAACCCTATTACATTTATCAGGCCGACCTGACCCTGGGAACGAATCACTTCCGCACCAAGGTGCAAAAGGGTCTGGACATCTTGAAGGACCTGCAAGGCCATACGTCGGGAATGGGCGTCCCCTATTTCGTGATCGATACCCCCGGAGGGGGCGGCAAGGTCCGGTTGCTGCCCGATACCATCATTGAACACAACCAGAATGAAGTGATCCTTAAAAATTACGAAGGGAAGACCTATCGATACCCACAGGCCGATTCCAATGCCGTGAAACACCCCGCGTCCCACGCCCCACGGAAACCGGAATCCGCTTCTTCCGGAAATATCTGCACGTTGCCCGACGCGGCGAATATTTGCTGATCCTGCCTTGAAAGCCTGAAATGGCCCGGTTTGAATACTGAACCCCAAGGTTCCCTATGGCCCCTCCCTATAGACCCCCTTGTCCCCCATGTAGGAGGTTTTAATTCCGGCCCCTATCCCCACCGGGAGAACTCCTTTTTCCCGTTCATTTTGTTTCATTTTCCCGACTTTTCACCCAAAATAAGGAAAAAAAATATCCTTTGCCTTTCCTGAGAGAGGAAACCGAGGGTTCCAGAAAATTTTCCGGTGAAATTTTGCGCCAGTGGGCGGGACCATTCAAGAGGTTTTGAGACTGCCTCAATCAACCCGAAAAAATGGCCAAATTTCTGTAAAATCAAGAATTCATTAGACTTATGCCCGGTTTCAGGTTATATTAATTTGAGGTAAGTTTGCACAAATTACTACACAATCTGGTCCATTTTATTGATGATTTTTCATTCCGATCTGTCCATTTCGACTTATTGGGTCCTTGGGCTCGCGGTGTGTTTGGCGTCATGCGTGACTCCGGAGGCTGCCTCGAAGAGGGAGACCCCCCGGCCCATGGAAAACCTGGTTCAAGTGCAGCCCGCGGAACTTCCCAAAGGGTTGAAAACAAGGGAGAAAGACACCCTTCCCTTCGACCTGACCCTGATCCAACCCGAGTTGAACCCCAAAATTCCCCGGGAGAGAGGCCCCAGGTTCACCTTGGCGGCCCGGGATGTGGATGTCAAAACCATTTTATTCGCGTTGTCGAAAAAAATTGATCAGAACATCATCATCGATCCGGATATTTCCGGAAAAGTCACCGTGAACCTGAAGGAAGTCACTTTGAAGGAAGCCCTGCGGAGCCTGCTGAGCCCTCTGCGCCTGGTTTTCGATATAGAAAAAGATTTCATCCGGGTCGAGCCCGCGAAAATGGAGACCCGGATTTTCCACCTGAATTACATAATTTCCCACCGGACGGGAGGCGGAAACCTTCGGGCTTCGCGGAGCCTGGATTCATTTCGGGCAGCCAACTGGACTCAAAATGAGTCGGCCAACCTCGGGGGAAGCCTCGAGGCCTCACTCGCGGAAACCCCCTCATCCAGTTGGGTCCATTCTTCGGAAGAAACGGATATCTGGAAGGAAATTTTGTCCGGCCTGCGGCAAATTGTTTCGGGCGGGACCGGGGAGAGCGTCAGGTCCGGGAAGGTATCCAATTCTCATTCCTTTCCCTCCGGCCGCCATGCCACGTCTGAGGATTTACCCACCCGGCCCGATTTTTCCGTGAACCGGCAGTCGGGAATCATCGTGGTCACCGACTACCCCGATGTCCTTCTGCGGGTGGCGGAATTCCTGGAAGCGGTGGAAGGATCGGTTCAGCGCCAGGTTTTTATCCAGTCCAGAATCATCGAGGTTTCACTCACCGAGCATTATCGTACGGGAATCGATTGGGACGAAGTCGCTCCCTTGAACCTCGCTTCCCCCGGGAAGGTTCCTTCGGGCAAAAAGGGCCTCATGTATGGTGTGGGAGACGCCCATCTCGACGCGATTGTCGACGCACTTTCCCGCCAAGGGGAGGTGCGGGTGCTCTCGAGCCCCAAAATTGCCACGTTGAACAACCAGCGCGCCGTGATCAAGGTGGGAACCGAGGATATCTTGTTCGTTCCGGAAAGATCCGGAACCTCCAAAGCCTCCCGAAAGCCGCGGGGCTACGTTCCATCTCCATTTATTATGGGGATTGTTCTCGATGTCGTTCCCCAAATCAATGCTAACGGAATGGTCATGATGAGCATCCACACCAGCATCAGTGAAAAAACCGGGGAACGGGTTTCCCCAGACGGATGGAATACCGTGCCCATTCTGGATGTGAGGGAATCCAATAGCGTGGTCCTCGCTGAAAACGGGCAGACGGTCGTGATCGGCGGACTCATGAAATCGAAAAAGGGCCCCCGGGAGGACCCGGGGTCCTGGCTCGAAGATATTCCTATTTTCGGAGGATGGTTTCAACAGGATGAAACCACTTCCAAAAAATCCGAATTGGTTATCCTTCTCACCCCGGAGATCATGGCGGGCGGGGCCGTGGAGGATCGTTTGAGAATCGAGACGGACCGCCTCACCAGGTTCGGGGAACCGGGGTCCGTTGTCAATCCGGGACTCTCCTTCAACCAAAATTGAAAAAAGC
Organism: Nitrospinaceae bacterium; assembly: GCA_046754465.1. Classification (GTDB taxonomy): domain Bacteria; phylum Nitrospinota; class Nitrospinia; order Nitrospinales; family VA-1; genus JBHHVU01. The sequence goes on from JBHHVU010000006.1 coordinate 38,917, forward strand.
CATGTACGAAAACTTTTTCCATTTTAAAGAAAAGCCTTTCAGTTTAACCCCCGATCCCAGGTTCATGTTTCTGAGCAAACAGCATCAGGGGGCGCTCGACCATATGTTGTATGGAATCAACCAGCGGGAGGGGTTCATGGTCATCGTCGGGGATGTCGGAACGGGAAAGACCACCCTGTGCCGATGCCTGCTGGACCGATTGCCGGAAAATATCCAGGTGGCGCTGATCCTGAATCCCATGCTTTCCGACATGGATCTTTTGAGGACCTGCGTGCACGACCTTGGAGTGCGGCCCGCGAAAGCCTACCAAGGCGACGCGGTCCTGGCTGGGGCCTCCGACCCCGGCCCGGAGGAAGAAGCCCCGGCGGAGGACACCCAGGAACCGCCGGACGCCGAATGGGTCAACCGGGCTTCCAAAAAGGAATTGATCGATGCCCTGAACGCCTTCCTTCTCGCCCAGCACGAATCGGGAGGTTCCACGGTCCTGATCATCGATGAAGCACAGAACCTCTCATTGGATGTGATGGAGCAGCTCCGCATCCTGTCCAACCTGGAAACGGAAAAAGAGAAACTTCTCCAGATCATTTTCGTGGGGCAGTTGGAATTGAATGAAAAACTGAAACTCCCCGCGCTGAAACAGTTGAACCAGCGAATTTCCATCCGCTATGAAATCACACCCCTCCACAAGGAGGAAACCGTTCAATACATCAGTCACCGGATTCTCGTTGCCGGGGCGGGGTCCCGGGTCTCGTTCACCCGGTCCGCCCTGAACGAAATTTATAGTTATTCACGAGGATATCCAAGACTGACCAACCTGGTGTGCGATCGTTCTCTTCTGGGCGGATACAATGCCCAGGTGGATACCATCGAGCGTACGCACGTTCGGCAGGCCATCAAAAGCCTTTTAGGCGAAGAGGACAAGGATTATTTCCGCGACTGGTTTCTCAAGGCACGCTTGCCGGTATTGGCTTCGTTTCTGTTTTTTATCGCCGGCCTGGTTTTTTTCTCTCTCCCCTACCTGAAGGGCCGTGACAATAGTCCCTCCGGGAATGTGTTGTCCCTTCTGGGAGGGGTCGTCGCCCCGCCAGACAAGGGGGTGATGCCGGGTCCGCGACAAAGAAGTGTTCCGCCGGCCGCCCGGAAAAATCCGGATAAAAATTTCAAGCCCACCCGGGCTCCCGCGGCCCCTCCCCCCATTCCACCGGCTGCCGTTCCCTCCCCCGGCCGTGCGCCGGCGGAAACCCTCCAGGAAGAAAACGGCCCCTTGGCCTCCCCCGATGAAGAACCCGTGCAACCTTCCCGGGGGAAGGCCGCAGTGAAATACCGGATCCAGATCTATTCCCTGAAAAATGAAGCCCGCGCAAAAGCGGAAGTGCAAAAGCTCGAGGAGGAAGGATTCGATGCCTTCTGGAAAAAGGCGGAGTCCATGGGAAAAGACTGGTTCATCGTGTACGTCGGACCCTTTCCGGATATCGAGCAGGCCCGGATTTATCTGGACGCTCTGAAATATTCCGGCCGAAATCCTATTTTGTTATCGGTTTCAAAGTCCGGCTAGGGGAGAGTTGTCTTGAGCCTGATCGCCAACAGCCTGAAAAAGGCCATCAAGGAGAAATCCTCCAAACGCAACCCCGGGCCGGGGATGGGTTTATTGGGAGGGGGAAAGGGCGCCAAGCCACCCCTCATTTCCATGATCTTGAGGTTGCTCCTTCTTGTGGGACTCCCCACGGGGGTTTTGATCTATTTGATCTCCGTCGGCGCCTTTAATGTACGCAAGGAAAAAGGTTCCCCGCCGCCGGTCCCGTCCGCCCAAAAATCACTGCGAAAACAGAAAGCGTCTCCCCCGGCGGAGGCAAGATTTCAGACCCGGCAGAAGGCTGTGCGGCCCTCTTTCCCTCAACCCCTTCCCGGGCGGCTGAACCAGCCTCCTTTTCCCAGAAGACAGCCTCGCACTCATAAAGTGGAGGTGGGGCCTCAAAAAATCCCGCAACAGGAAAAGACATTTGGTTCCCTCAGCCGGGAAAAGATCCCCCAACGCCCGCGGCTGAGGCCCCCGCCGGCAGGGTTTCCCCAGGTTTCCCAAAAACGGGGCAGGGTGACGCCTCCCCCGAGCCGGGCGCTGGAGCCGGTGACCTCCGGGGAGGTCGCCCGCAAAAAACCTCCGCCGCGGTACCCTCCCCCGAAAAAAAAGGGAAAGTCCATTGTGGCGGGAGCCCGGCCGGAGAAGGGCAAAACGAAGGCCGCGTTACCGCCCACGCCAGACAATGTGCCGGAAATCCGCACCACTCTGTCCAAGCCGTCGGAGGACGTGTTCCAGAACAGTGATTTTTATTTCAACCGCGCGGTTTTTTTCCAGCAGTCCCAGGAGTGGGACAAGGCCCTGACCAATTATATCCAGGCGGCCAAACTGGACCCCGACAATCCGGATACCTACAACAATATGGGCGTGATTTACAAGGAACTCGGAAAATACGAAGCGGCGATCGAAGAATTTCTCAGGGCGGTCTTTCTGGACCCGGACTATGCCAAGGCCTACAACAACATCGGCGTGGTCTATTTCATGCAGAAAAACTACGAGGGGGCCATCCGGAATTATCAGAAAGCCGTGGAGATCAATCCCCACAATCTGGAGGCTTTCAACAACCTGGCGATCGTTTATAAGAACCAGGAACAACCAGAAAAAGCGAAGGCGGTTCTCAACAAGGCCCTTTCCCTGAATCCGGACCATCCGGGGACCAATTACAATCTGGCGGTGCTTTACGAGGCCTACGGCGACATGACCCCCTCGATTTATTATTATCGCCGGTTCATGGATCTTGGAAAAATCAGTTATCCCTCGCTGGTGTTTGAGGTGCAAAAACATCTCGAAGCCCTGAAAACACCCTAGGAAAGTGACGCAGTGTTTCCCGTTCCCCGAGGGGCACTCCCTCACCGTTAGGGAAACCCGGTGGAAAACCCAGGCACCGCCGGGAGGGTTGCCGTCTCATCCTGAAAAGGGGGAATGGATTAAAACTGAAATTCGGCGGGGAAATCGAGTAAAATGGGGCATTCCCGAAACTTCAAGGAACCTTCCCCGGAGGCTGGGGGCCGGGGTCGACAAAATTGAAAAAAACGATTAAGAAAAATTTGATTGCGGGGCTGCTCGTCACCGTGCCCGCTGGCTTGACTTACCTGGTGCTGGCCTTTGTCATCCGGAATGTGGACGAAGCCATGGTTCCGGTCATCACCAAGGTTTTCGGTGAATCCGTACTGACGTGGATGGAGGAGTATCATATTCCCGGAATGGGATTCGTTTTTCTGATCCTTTTCATCATTTTGGTGGGGTTGTTCGCCACCAATTTTCTTGGGCGGAAGGTGGTGCAAATCGGCGAACGCATCCTCCACAAAATCCCGTTCGTCCGCGTCATTTATACCAGTATCAAAAAGGTGGTGGACACAATTTCACAGACCCGGGGACCCACGTTCCAGAAAATGGTTCTTGTGACCTATCCCCGCCCGCCGTTAAAGACTCTGGGAATCGTCTGCTGCGATACCAAGGGGGAGATTCGGAGCAAAACCCTGGGCGACACCATCAATGTTTTCGTACCGACTTCTCCCAATCCCACCACGGGGTTTCTTTTGATGGTGCCGCGCAAGGATCTGGTCTTTCTCGAGATGTCCGTTGAGGACGGATTGAAAATGATTATATCCTTCGGAATGGTGGGGCCCAACGGGGCGAATGAACTTTCGCCCGAAAGCGAAAAAGGGCTGGACCGGGATACCGGCGCCCGGCCGATATCGGCGGGTTCCTGAATCTACCTGGCGGCGGGGGTTTTTCGTTTTCCCGCGAGTTTCTCGCTGAGTTGCTTGGCGACCTTGACATCCAACTTGCTGAGCACCTTCCCCGCGACCTTGCTTTTCATTCCTGAAATGATCTGGAGCGCCAGGTCTTCGTTGATGGCTTCCAGCAATCGCGCGGCCTCCTGCGGCTTCATGCTGGAATAGGCCTTGACCAGCGCCTGGACGTTCTTCTTGACCAGGTCTTTCTGGATCCCCAATTGCTGCTCGCTCTTGGCGATGGCCGCCTCAATTTTTTTAAGGTCCTGCTGAATATTTTGCTCCAGGGTTTTCAGGCGTTGTTCCCTCAACCGGATTTGTTCTTCCCGCTTTTTGAGGTCCCGGTTTTTCTTTTCGATCGTTTCAATCATCCGGAAAGCTTCCGGACTGATTCCCGAAACGGGTCCGGGAAGCTTGACCGGCGCCGCCGGTTCTTTTTTTTCCTGGGCGGATTCATCCTCCGGGGCGGACGGTTTTTCCTCCTGGGCGAAAACCATTCCGGGATTTGGGGGAATGCTAACCGGGGCAACCCCCAGCGCCCATAAGAACGCCGCGGTGGGAATGATAACAGTAATAAGGATTCCGACCTTCATAGTCCGCCTGATCACAAGTTCATACGCCACACGTTGGATCCCGTTTCGTCCAACATATCCACTTCCGTTTTATTTTGTAATTTTTTAAACGCCGAAAAGTCCCTTTCCTTGAGAATTTCCAGGGTCCTCCGTTTTCGCATCGCGGCCAACAGCTCCTGTTTTTTGCTCTCAAACTTCTCCGCGACTTCGGCGATCACCTTTTCCTGGCGCGTCTTTTCCAGTTGAACCCCCATGAAAAAATTATTGTATAGCATCATGGAGTTGACGCTCATCTCCTCGCCCATTTTCCGGTTCAATTGTTTTTTCCGGTCTTCCGTGATGTCTTCCATAAACCGCAGGCGTTCTTTCTGGTTTTGGAGATGGGAAAGGATCCGGCCCAGTTCTTTTTGAATCAGGTCTTCCCGTTCCTTATTCACTTTCAACAGGGTTTCAAAACGAAACTTCACGTCCCTTTCTCCACAATGGCTTTCAATTCATGAAAACTTTGTTGCAGGTCGACCCTCTCTTCCATTCCCTGGCGAAGGTACTGGTTCATCCGCTCCAATTTATCGATGGCGTTGTCGATCTTGGGATTGCTCCCGCGGGTGTAGGCCCCGATATTGATCAGGTCCTTGGCTTCCCGGTAAGTCGCGAGGATATCCTTGAATAGCATGGAGGATTCGTAATGCTCCCTGGAAATCACGTCGATCATCAAACGGCTGATGCTGTTGAGTATGTCGACGGCGGGATAATGGTTGTGCGATGCGAGCTCCCGGCTGAGAACCAGGTGGCCGTCGAGGATCGCCCGGACGGCATCCGAGATGGGTTCGTTCAAATCGTCGCCCTCCACCAGGACCGTGTAGAGTCCGGTAATGGTGCCCTCGGCGTGATGGGTCCCGGCCCTTTCCAAAAGTTTGGGAAGCATGGAAAATACGGAAGGCGTGTACCCCCGGGTCGTGGGAGGTTCCCCGACAGAAAGCCCGATCTCCCGCTGGGCCAGGGCGAACCGGGTGACCGAGTCCATCATGAGGATCACGTCCTTTCCCTGGTCGCGGAAAAATTCGGCGATGGTGGTGGCGATGAACGCTCCGCGCAAGCGCACCAGGGGCGGTTGGTCCGAGGCAGCGGCCACCACGACGGATTTTTTCAACCCTTCGGCCCCAAGATTTTCCTCGATAAACTCCTTGACCTCCCTGCCGCGTTCCCCGATCAGGGCGATCACGTTCACATCCGCTTTCGTATTGCGGGCGATCATTCCCATCAGCACGGATTTGCCCACTCCCGTTCCCGCGAGGATGCCGATGCGCTGACCCTTGGCGCAGGTGAGGAGACCGTTGATGGACCGGATGCCGACATCGAGGGGTTCTTGAACCCGCTGCCGTTCCAAGGGGTTCAACGGGGTTCCCATCAGGGGATATTCCATCATGGGGGGGATGGGACCCTTGCCGTCCAGTGGACGGCCGTTGCCGTCGATCACGCGGCCGATCAGCTTGGGACTCACATTGACGGTCGGGTACTCGTCTTCCGATTCGATGATGCTTCCGGGTTGGATGCCGATCATGTCTCCCAGGGGCATGAGTAGGGTCCGATTGTCGCGGAATCCCACCACCTGGGCTTCCACTGGGGGACGGTGGTTTCCGGGATGAATGGTGCAGATACTGCCGACGGAGGCTGCCGGCCCGTTCCCTTCGAGGATCAGGCCGATGATCCGGTTCACCTTGCCCGTTTTTCGTACAAAGGAAGAGTTTTCGATGAAGGAGCGGTATTTTTTCAGATCAATGGTATCTTCCATGTCCGGTGCTCAGGAGCCGGGATTCTGCTTCGGCGGTTCTTCGGGAGGCGGCGGCGTGAGGTGCAGGATTTTATCGATCTGGCCGCTCAGCTTGTCCATGCGGGCATCCACGGTCCCGAAGTTGGTTTCGATAATGCACCCGCCGCGTTCAATGCCTGAATGCGGTTCAAAAGTGATATTCTTGATCTCCCCGAACTGGCGCTGCAGCTCCGGACGGAAGTTTTCCGCGTATTCCTTGTCAACGGGATTGATCTTGATGGTCATCGATTCCTTGTCCAAAACCGATTGCACCGCCAGTTTGATCATTTCCTGAACACTGTCTTCCCGGGTGGACAGTTCAAACTCGATGACTTTCTTGACCAGGGAAATCACCATTTCGACCATTTCCCGTTCCACCTTGGAATACATTTTTTTCCGGAACCCGCTCAGATCCCGAATCGTATTTTGGAGGGTCTCCAGGAGGGGGCGAAATTCCTCCTTGGCATCGAGTTCCCCTTTTTTGAACCCTTCCTCGTATCCCGTTTTCCGCGCTTCCTTTTCCGCCTGTTCTTTTATTTCGATCGCCTGGCGTTTGGCTTTTTGAATGGCGTCGGCCAGGATTTCTTTGACACCCTGCTTGGCTTTTTGAATTTTTTTGGCGTCAAAGTTTGTGGCCTCCTCGGAATCGTAGACGAATCCGCCTCCCTTGCCTTTGTTTTGTGACACCAGTTCGAGCAACTCGAAATCGCGGACCTGTTCCCGTGAGGGTTCCCCGGGGGAGGGCTCGGGGGATTCAACGGCCTGGTAACTGCGGATGAAAGTTTTTGGATTTTTATACAAGTTCTTCCCCTCCTCCGCCCCCGATCACCAATTTCCCCTCTTCTTCGAGGCGCTTGCAGATGGAAACGATTTTCTGCTGGGCTTTCTCCACTTCGCTGATCTTCGTGGGGCCGAGAGCTTCCAGATCCTCTCTCAGCATCATGGCGGCCCGTTCGGACATGTTATGGAACCATTTCTCCTTGAGCTCTTCACTGGCGGTCTTGAGGGAAATGAGCAGGTCCTCCTGATTGATTTCCTTCAGGACCAACTGGAGGCCATGATCGTCGATCTTCTGGATATCTTCGTAAGTGAACCTCAGGTTGCGGATTTCGTTGGCCATGTCCGGGTCGACCTCGTCCATGGCGGACAAAATGGCCGTTTCGGTGGCCCGGTCGAGGGCTCCCATGATATGAGCGGCGGACTGAACGCCTCCCAGTTTGCTTCCCGATACGGCTCCAGACGTCCTGAACTCATTCTGCAACGCCTCGTCGAGCTCCCGGAGAATGCTGGGCGATACCCGCTCGAGGGTGGCCATGCGGTGGATGATTTCCATGCGGGCGTCTTCCGGCATTTCCCGCAGCGTCTGGCTGGCCACCGGGGCCTCCAGGTGGGCCATGACGATCGCTGCGGTTTGCGGGTGTTCATTGACGAGAAAGTTGGCGATGGTCTTGGGCTCCAACATGCGGAGCGTTTCCAGTCCGCCTCCCATTTCCTCGCCCGGAGTGGTGATGTTATTCAGGATTTCGGTGGCCTTGCCCGGGTCGAGCGCTTTCATCAGCGTCGATTTCAGAAAATCCATTCCCGCGATGCCCAGTCCGCCGGTGCCCGTTTCCACGCTGTCGTAAAATTCCCGGGTGATCGCGTCCATAGAGGGGATATCCACATCCCCCAGGGAGGACATGTAGTTGCCGAGTATCTGAATTTCCCGTTCATCCATGTTGGCCAGAACAGCGGCGGCGATCTCTTCTCCCATTGACATCAGCAGGATAGCCGCTCTTTCGGGTCCGGAATATTTTTTCGCCATGGCAGTGTCCCGGAAAGTTTAAGTCGGCGCCCCTTTTTCCCGCATCCATTTCCGGATGATGCCGGCGGTAAACTTAGGATCGTTGTTGGCAAATTCCGTAACCGCTTTACGAATTTCCGCCGACTCGGCTCCCGCCTCCTGAAGACGTTTTTTCTCTTCCTGGATCTCGTCCCTTTCCGAGGATGTCAACTGGGCCTGGGTGTCTGGCACCACCTCCATGGAGGTGGTCATCCAGTTGATGATGGGGCGAATGACGCGGGTGAAGAAAAGGAGAATGAACAGAGCGCCCAGGATATATTTGGCGATCTGAAAGGCCAGATCCATGGTCTCAGCCTTGGCGATCCGCTCTTGTTGATCCTTGACGAATGTCCGGTCGAACTGAATATTTTCCACCTTGACCTGGTCGCCCCGTTTTTCATTGTAGCCCACCGTGGATTTCACGATCTGCAGATATTTGGCCATTTCCTCTTCGGACCGAGGCTGGTACTTGGGCGGATCCCCCGCGGTGGTTCCATCGATGAGCACGGCCACGGAAAGATTTTTGAGCGTGCCGACAGGCTTGACCACTTGCCGGACGATCTTGTTGATTTCGTAATTGAACGTTTGGTTTTCCTTGTCCCTTTTCGCCGGCTGCCCCGCGCCCGCCGCCTTACCCTGTTCCCCGGGAACGAGACTTTGAACTCCGGCGACGCCTCCCGGAGGCAGGGCCCCCAGGGTCGATTCGGTCACGAATTGTTCACTGCGGACCACCTGGGAGTCCGGATCGAAAATCTCCTCGGTCTGTTCCTGTTTTTCAAAATCAAGATCGGCGTTGACCCGCGCGATGACCTTGCCTTGTCCCAAGGCATCCTCCAGCATTTTGACGATATTGTCCTGCAGCTCTTTTTCGACCCGGATTTTGTGTTGAAAGTTGGTGGCAGTGAGAATGGCATCCGAGTTTCCCGTATTCCCGCCGGAGAGGATGTTTCCCTGCAGATCAACGACCACCACGTCCCGGGCCTCGATCCCCTCGACACTGGCGGAAACGAGATGGACGATTCCCTGGGCCTGGGATTTGCTCAGGGTTTTTCCCGGCTTGATTTTGACGGTGATCGAGGCCTTGCCCCGCGGCTTATCCTTGAGGAAAAGGGTCTCCTTGGGGATGACCAGGTGAACCCGGGCCTGCTCCACCGCGTCGAGGGTTTTAATGGTGCGGGCCAGTTCTCCCTGAAGCGCCCTCTGGTAATTCAGTTTTTGAATGAACTCGGTCATCCCCAGGGGAGTGTCTTCAAAGATTTCCAGTCCGACCTCCCCGCCCTCCGGCAAACCCTCGCTGGCGAGCTGGAGGCGGATCTCATGCAGTTTGCCAGCGGGAACCCGGATGGTTTGCCCACCTTCGGAAAGTTCGTAAGGGATTTTTTTTGATTTCAGTTGTTCGACGATTTTGGCGGCGTCCTGGGGAGGCAGTTTGGCGTAGAGCAATTGAAAATCCGGCTCCTGCAGCCAGAGGGACATGGCGAAAAGGGAACCGATGGCGGCGGCGGCCAGAACAAGAACCCCCACCTTCCTGGCCTGGGAAAGTTCTCCGAACCGGACGACAAGTTGTTTGATGAACGTGATGAATCGTTCCATGATTTTACGTGCCGTGACTCCTCATTCCATCGGGAAATTCAAGGGCGGTCATCTCCCCAATTCAATGGCCCGAAGCGCCATGGCCTTGGCCGCGTTCATGGCCGTGATGTTGGCTTCAAAGGACCGGGTGGTCGTCATCATGTCAACCATTTCACTCACCACGTTGATGTTGGGCATGGATACATACCCCTTCGCATCGGCGTCGGGATGGTTGGGGTTGTAGACCGACCTGGGTTTCGTTGGGTCCTGGACCACGTTGGTCACCAACGCCTGCATCAGGTTTTCGCCGAATTCGCTTTTGAGAACGGAAGCAAAGTCGTTTTCCATTGGCAGGGCGCTCACCACCACATCCTTCCTCCGGTAAGGTCCGCCTTCAGGGGTTTGCGTCGTTTCCACATTGGCCAGGTTACTGGAGATGGTCTCCATGCGTTGACGCTGAACATTCAATCCCATGGCACTGAGCTTCATCGATGTCAAGAAATCCATAAAATCCCGCCTTCCAAAAAAGTTAAACGGATGAGAGTGACTCGGAGAAGGAAACTATACAAAGATTTCGCTTAATAATTAAGCAAAATTCATACCAAATCCCCGCGCGATTCCGGCGGATTGATGCTCTTTTTAAAAATTTTAAATTGCAATTAATCAACATCTTCTAAAAAGTCCTCCGGATGGGGTTGCCCGGCTTTCGGACAGGCCACAACCCCAGGGGCAAAAACTGTCATGAATTTGACGATTCCGGTAAATTTGAGTGGGTAGAAGGTGCCATCAATCGGTTTTCTGGTACTCATTGAGTTTGTTGCGAAGGGTGCGGATGCTGATGCCGAGGGACTCCGCGGCCCGGGTTTTATTCCCGTTCACCTCTTCAAGGGTCTGCATGATCAATTCTTTTTCCATTTCATGGATGGTCCCGCGAAATTTTAACAGCGGTTTGGCATCGGAACCCATTTCCTGTTCCGAATCTTCTTCGATAAAGAGATGGGACGGCTGCAAGGTTTCGCTTTTGCAAAGGAGGACCGCCCGTTCGATGATGTTGGCCAGTTCCCGGACATTGCCGGGCCAATGGTATTTTTTCAGAAGGGCAAGGGTGCCCTCGTCGATCGATTGAATGGACTTGTGGTTTTCCCGGCAATGGACGCGAAGAAAATGTTCGGCCAACAGGGGGATATCCTCTTTCCTTTCTCTCACGGGCGGCAGCTTGATGGGGATGACGTTCAAGCGATAATACAGGTCTTCCCGGAACTGGTTTTCCTTGATGCGTTTTTTGATATCCCGATTGGTGGTGGCGATCACGCGCACGTCGACGGGAATGGGTTCCTTGCCGCCCACCTTGTCGATTTCGTGTTCCTGAAGGACACGGAGAAGTTTGGCCTGTAAAGGGAAGCTCATTTCGGTGACTTCATCGAGCAGCAGGGTTCCCCGATGGGCGAGTTCGAATTTTCCTTCCTTGCGGAAGGTGGCCCCGGTGAACGCCCCCTTTTCATGACCGAACATTTCGGTTTCCAGGAGTCCCTCGGGCAGCGCCGCGCAATTGATGGGCATGAAAGGCTTGTCCGACCGGGGACTGCATTGATGGATATACCGGGCGATCAGTTCCTTGCCGGTTCCGGTTTCGCCGATGATCAGAACCGTGGATTTGCTGTACGCGATATTTTCCACGAATTTCAGGAGTTTTTGCATTTCCCCGTTTTGCGTGATGAACTTCCGGACCCCTTCCGTTGGGGCGGCCGATGTTTCCGTGGGGGCCGGACTGGGGGAAGAAAACGAATCCTTCAGAAACGCCCGGTTGACGGTGGAAATCAGGATTTCCGCGGAAAACGGTTTGAGAAGATAATCGAACGCCCCCACTTTCATGGTTTCCACGGCGTTGTCAATATCCCCATAGGCCGTCATCATGATGACGATGGTTTGCGGGGACCGGGTTTTTATGGCCCGCAGGAGTTCGACCCCATCCATCCGGGGCATTTTGACATCGGTCAGAACGAGGTCAAACCTCTCGGCTTCAAACCGGTCGAGGGCCTGCCGGCCGTCCGCCGCACACCAAGGCCGGTAACCCTCCCGTTTCAGAGTGGTCTCGAGGGCGACTCTCATTTCGCTTTCGTCATCGACGATCAGAATGTTTTTCTCGGAATTATTCTTCATCGAGTTCATCATCCCAGCACGGTAATTTAACGATAAAGGATGTCTGTTTGCCTTCCTCGCTCTCCGCGTCGATGGTTCCCTGATGTGCCTTGATGATATTGTGTGAAATGGACAGGCCCAGGCCTGTTCCCTTGTCCTTGGTGGAGAAGAAGGGATTGAAGATTTTCATGAGGTGCCCGGGAGCGATGCCCCCGCCGGTGTCCGTCACGATGATGGTGATGAACTGCGGCCGGTCCGGGTCCGGCCCGGAGGGGTGGGTGGAGACAGTCACTTTTTCCGTGGCCAATCGCAGGACTCCCCCCTCGGGCATGGCCTGAATGCCGTTGCGGATGAGGTTGATGAATACCTGCCGCAACAGTTCGCTGTCTCCTTTCACCAGCATCTCCCCCTTCCCGAATCGGCGGTCGATTTTTATGTTGCCGGGAACCACGATATCCGGAGACCCATCGAGCAGGCTGGAAAGGAGTTCGTTGGTATCGCATTTCTGACGCGAGGGGCGGGGGGATTTCGCGAACAGCAGCAGGGTGGAGATGATCCGGTCCATGTTTTTGACTCCGGAACAGATGTGTTCGACCAGGTGGCTTTTCTCTTCATCTTGTTCCAGGTCTTTTTTCAACAGGGAGGCGAAGAGTTCGATGCTGCCGAGGGGGTTTCGGATTTCGTGGGCGATTCCCGCTGCCATTTCTCCCATCGCCCGCAACCGCTGGTTGCGTTGCGCCTCCACTTCCAACTGCCGGACGTGGGTCATGTCCTGAACGATTAAAACGGTTCCGATCTGGTTCTCGTCATGGTCGCGGACGGGCGAAGCGGAGATCCGCAAATGAATTTTACGGCCGGTTCGGGAAGTGATTTCCCGGTCTCGGCTCATGGGTTGCCCCCCGTTTTTGGCCAGCCGGGCCACCAGGTTCTCGAACAAATCGTGCGGGAACACCTCCTCCAGCTGTTTGCCCAGACAAGAGTCGGGGTGGGATTCGGTGATGGTGCCCGCGGTTTTGTTGAAGGTCGTGATTTTGCCTTTTTGGTCGACGACGATGACCCCCGTGGTCAGGCTTTCCAGAATATTGTTGAGATAATTTTTGACTTCCTCTTTTTCCTTGAGATTTTTTTCCAGTTCCAGGTTCTTTTTCGCCAGTTCGAGACGAAGCTTGTCGTAGGAGCCCTGGAGCTGCTGGGTCGCTTCATTGAAGGCCTTGAAGGCCTGGCTTAGAAGTTCGATTTCCTTTTGGGTTTTTTTTCCCTGGTGGGGCTGGTTCATGAACAAATCATGCCACGGGTGAGGGGTGGACCGAATTTCCTTTTTCCATTATAAAGGATTAAAGGCGTTCTTTAAATTCTTTTTCCCAATTCAGCATCTTGAGCTTGGATGCGGCGGCTTCTTTTAATAGGGGGTCTGTTTCCTTGGATTGGATCAGGGCGTTGAGTTTGGAGGTGACTTGATTTTTTTTGTGCAATTTTTCATAACTTTGCGCAAGCAGAAAATCCGCCCAGTCCTTGAGGTGATGTTTTGGAAAGAGTTGTACTGCAGATTCCAGGGCCTTGACGGCCTGGGTATATTCCCCGTCCTGGTAAAGAGCCGTGCCCAGTTGGTAATAGGCTTTACCCAGGTAATCGGGAACGATTCGGGTGGTGCGTTTGTAAGCCGCGATGGCCTTTTGGTATTCACCGATGGCGCTCGGCAGATCGTTGAGCCCGTTATAGGTCTCTCCCATCCGGTAATGGATTTCCGAGGCGAGTTCCCTGTTTTGGGATAAGAGTTTCCCGTAAACCTCCAAGGCTTTTTTGTGGCGGGATTGGCCGGTATAGGCCGCGGCCAAAAGTTTGCGGGCAGCCAGGGCTTCCTTGCTCCGCGGATAGTTCTTCAAGAAGGAGCGGGCGACCAGTTCCGCTTCCCTGTAGTTCTTCTCTTCCAGATGGATGTTGCCCAGGTTGAGAAAAATCCGGTCCTTGAAAAGTCCCTTGGTGTCACGTTTTTTTACTTGTTCGTAAAATTTCAGCGCCTCCGGGAACATGCCGATCGCCTGATACGCCTCGCCGATCTGAAACAGGGTTTTTATATTGCTGACATTGCCCAGGGACAGACTGATGAAATCATTGTACGAATAGAGAATCGGCAAAACCCCTCCCTGTTTGGCATACTGGTCGACGAGGAAGACGAGCGATTGTTTGATATAGTTTCTGGATGGATTGTAAAATCGCGATTCCTTTCCCAGCGGCAGCAGTTTCTTCAACATATCGATCGCCTTCAAATAATTCTGTTCCTTCATGAAGGCGATGCCGCGGCTCAGGGTCACCTCCGCCAAGATTTCCATGTCCCCGGCTTCCTTGAAAATCTGGTTATAGGTTTTATACGGCTGGAAGTAGGGGGTGGAATTGTAGATGATGTCCCGGACTTTTAGCCGGGGATTGATAATGCCGATGTCCGCCATCCGGATTTGGGCGTATTGCGCTTCGGGGCCGCCAGATTGTTTCTTGGCCGATTCGTCAAAAACGGCAAGGGCATTGAGGTAATTTCCTTCCAGGAGATAGGAATCGCCGATCATATTGAGCGCCTGGTGGCTTTTCGGGAAATCTGGCGCCAGGTTGAGGAGATTGAAAAAAAATTTCCGGGCCAGGGTATATTTTTTCTCACGGTAATAGATATCCCCCATATTGAAGTGGATGTCGGGATGGTCGTTGAGTTCGCTGGGCCATCGGCGGGCTCCGTCCTCGTAAATTTCAATCGACCGCTGAAAGTCCTTGGCTTCATAAAAATGACGGGCGATTTCAAAGATAGCATCCCGGGCTTCAATATTTTTCGGCGCATTTTCCAGGAGTTTCTGGAAGGCGCCGTAAGCTTCTGCATATTTTCCGTCCTTGAGGAGCATTCCGGCCAGGCTGGTCTTCCGGGTAGGGGTGTATTGACTCTTCGGGTCCTTTTTCAAGGCTTCCTCATAGATCGTCTTGGCTTCCAGAATGTAACCCATTTCGTTATAAATGAAAGCGATCTTGTCCACGGCGTGGCTGGAGAACCGGGAATCCGGGTATTGTCTCAGGGCGTATTTGTAGGCCAACAGGGCGTCCTCATAAATGGGATTGGGTTCCCGGTAAGCTATCTGGAATTTTGCCTCCGCTTCCAGATAAAGGATGTGGGCGCGGTATTTGCTCTTGGGATAGTCGGCCAGGAATTGATCGAATAACTGCACCGCTTCGGGATAATCCTTTTCCTGATAGGTCTGGAGCGCTTTTTGATACGCCTCCCAACCGTTATTGAGTTTCTCTTCGTAGTTCTTCCGATTCACTTGCCGGATCTTCTGGGGGGTCATCCCGGTGATGCGCGCTTTCCGCCCCGGTTTGCCCTTTTCCTTCTGTTGCGAAAAAAGACCGTTCTGGGGGGACTCACCCGGTTTTTTTCCGACCCGGGTGCGGAGGATCGGTTTGGTTTCGCCCTTGAAATCGACCACGATTCGCGATCCGCCGGGGTCGAGAAAATGGAAAAACCGGGTGTTGCTTTGGCGCAAATGAAACGTGATTTCCAGGGACCGCCGGAGGGGCCGAATGCTGATTTTTTTCAGATTCCGGTCCCGCATCGTCCGGGATCGAACCTGCGGACCTAACCGGGCCCCTTCCAGCGTCAGGGTAATTTTTTTCAGCAGGAAATTGGCCTCGACCCGGTAACCCGTAGGGCGATCGAGGTCAATGAGGATGCGGGTAAATTCTGGGTGGGGTCCGATCCGTACTTTTTCGACGCGGGCGGGGGGTTCCCCCCCACCCCCGGGAAGACCCTGCGAAATCGCAAAAGTGCTCCCCCAATCCATTGCCAGGAAGAGCAGTAAATTCGCCAGGATGAAAAAAAAATGTTTCTTTCGGGGCATGGTTCGGCAGGACCTCGGATCCAACAGTATTTATTAATTAAAGCAAATTCCATACCAGGATGCTACAGGTCTTTTGTTCTTCAAACCCAGGGGACGGAGGGGCCCGGCGGATATCCCGACTTGCCAAGATCATTGATTTATTTGATAATATATAGACGACCCCGGAAAACTCCGCCCCGATGGGGCCGTGCGGAGCCTGGGAATCGATCCCGCGGTGTCATAATTTTGACAAAATTTCAGCGGCGGCTCGCTTTTTGGATTCTCCTCTGAAAGACCAAAAACACCTTTCCCTGGGATGATGCTCCCATGATGGATAAAACCCGGTTTGAAAAATTAAGAACTCAGGAACTGCTTGTGGTCCGGAGTTTGCTGAAAAAGCAAAATGAAATCCTGGGCCAGTCGCTCCTGAACCTGGACCGCCTCATCTACATGCAAAAAAGCATCAGTTTGATGAGTTCCCGGGAAATTCATAAGGTCTTGACCGAAAAATTGCCCTACACCCTCTCCATCCGGTATTTTTCTTTGTTCCTTTATGACAAAAGCAAAAGAACCCTGCGGCTGGCCGCCCACAATCATCCCGACCTTAAGGAGGGTCTCACATTCCGGCGGGTTGAATCGGTCATCATGGACGATGCCATCAGTTTGGGCAAATACATTCTGGAACAGAAGTTCACCGATTCCAAATATTTCAAGGGCAACAGGAATCCTTTATACCAATTCGATTTCTTTGTCAGCATTCCTTTGATGATCGAAAATGAAATCATAGGGGTCCTGAACTTGAATGATAATGACAAGGGCTTCATCAATGTCATCGACTTGGATTTCATCCTCAACGTCTCCGAATTTATTTCCCTTTCCATCAGCAACGCCCAATCCTTCGAAAAAGCCGAACGGTTGTCGGTGACCGACGGGCTCACGGGTTTGACCAATCGCCAGCAGATGCAGGCTCTTCTCGAAAACGAGGTTCTGAGATGCAAACGATATGGCTCTTCCCTGTCTCTGGTTATGATCGATGTGGATCATTTCAAGGAAATTAACGATACCCACGGCCATCAGGAAGGGGACGAGGTGTTGGTGAAAGTTGCTTCGATCGTTAAAAAGTTCTGCCGGTCCCACGATGTGGCCGCCCGGTACGGGGGAGAAGAGTTTGTGCTGGTTCTGCCGGAGACCCATCTGGCCGGGGCGCGGGTGATGGCGGAACGGATTCGCCAACAGGTGGCGGGCCAGACCTTTGAACACGCGGGCGGAACGTTTCAGGTCACCCTCAGTTGCGGCATCGCGGAATTCGACGGCAATCTTACCCGGGATCAGTCCGACTTGATACGCGTCGCGGACCAGGCCCTGTACCGAGCTAAGGAAGGCGGCAGGAACCGGACCGTGGAAGGGAGGCCGGATGATTTCCCCCAAGATTGAAGCATTCCGGCAACTGGAGGGGCTGCCCTCTCCCCCCGGACAAATCCTCATGGTCCTGGAAGCGATCGGACGCAATTCGGCCCTGGATTACAATATCGTTCAGATGATTCAGTACGACCCGGGCATCGCCTTGCGGGTGCTCAAGGCCGCGAATACGCCGCTCTACGGGTTCCCCGCGCGGATCGCTTCGCTACAACAGGCGGCGGGACTGCTCGGGCCGGGCGCTATCCGGAATATCGTGATGACCACACCCGTCCTGGAACGGTTTCAGAATAACGGCGCCGCCGATCTGGTCATCGACTTTTCCAGGCTCTGGCAGCATTCGACGGTGACCGGGGCGCTGGCCGGATGCCTGGGAAACCACGTCGAGGGCATGGAAACGGACGTCTGCTTCACCGCCGGACTGATTCACGCGGCGGGGAAAATCGCCCTGGCGGTCTACCATCCCCGGACGCTTGCGAAAATGATTCAACAGGCGGCCCGCAAAAAGGTTCCTCTCACGCAAGTGGAACAGGAAACCCTGGGATACTCCCATGCCGACGTTGCCGCCGAGATGACCCGGGCCTGGGGATTCCCTCAATCGTTGGTCCATGCGCTTGGGTGTTGTTTCCCCACTCCCCGGCAGGTGCCTGGGGACCGGCTCGCCGGGGTGATTGGCCTAGCCCGGTTCCTGGCGGATCAATGGGGGTTTGGCGATGGAATGGAGGCGGCTCCTCCGGATTCCGCCGAGGGATTTTTCCCGTTATTGAATATCACCGGCAAGGACCTGGAGGCCTGGACCCCTGAGTTGCGGGAATACGCTTCCCACGCGGCCAGCGAGCAAGAAGGGTGACGCAACGCCTCGGTGACTTCAGGGAGTGTGCCTGGGGAATAAGGTATCTTGGGGTGGAGCCATGGTGTCCGCCAGGTTTTTCAGGGCCGATGAGATCTCCACGGAGTAGGGAGGACTATTCTTGAGGGCGCGCAGGTGTTCCGGCAATCGGCCCAAGTCCCTCGCCGCGCGGTCACGCGCTTCCGCAAGCGGGGGCGCGGGCCGAATTTTTTGGCCCTGGCGCAAACAAGGTTCCAAAAGCGGCTGCCCCTCGCAAACCTCCTCCTCCAGCGTCACGAGGTCTCCGGTCATTTCCCCCCCGGCGTTGAATTGACGATAAACCTGCTTGCGGCCCGGCAAACTGGCCTTGTTTTCCGAAAGTTTCCGCCGCGGGGAACCTGCGTACTCCTGCAACTTGTAGGCGCAGTTGAGCATGGGAGCGTCGGCGGAGGTGGTCAGACGCGTCCCGATGCCGAACCCATCGATGGGCGCCTGGTGGGCGCGAAATTCCAGCAATTTCCTTTCATCCAGATCGCCGCTGGCGAAGATTTTTACCCCCGGCAGTCCCCCGGCATCCAGGAGGCCGCGCACCCGGCAAGCGTGCCCGGCCAGATCGCCGCTGTCGAGTCGCACCCCGCGAATCGTTATTCCGTCTTCACGCAGCCCGGGTGCGAGGTCCACCAACTTGCGCACCGCCTTTTCGGTGTCATAAGTGTCCAAAAGGAGGATCACATTGCCGGGGTGGGACCGGGCGAAATTTTCGAAGGCCCGGGTTTCCCCGTCGTGCGCCTGGATGAAGGAATGCGCCATGGTGCCGAAAACGGGAATATTCCACAGAACGCCCGCCTGCACGGTTGCCGTGCCCGTGAACCCGGCGATGTAGCTCGCCCGGGCGGCGAGCAATCCCGCTTCCGCCCCATGAGCCCGGCGAAACCCAAAATCGATGAGGACCTTTCCCGGGGCCGCGAGAACACAGCGCGCGGCCTTGCTGGCCACCAGAATCTGGTGCTGTAACAGGTTGATGATCCGGCTTTCCACCAACTGGGCCTGGGGCAGGGGCGCGGTGACCCGAAGGATCGGTTCGTTGGCAAAAAAAACTGCCCCTTCGGGCAGGGCGTCGACATCGCCGGTAAACCGGAAACCCTCCAGGGACTTCACGAAGTCCGTTCGTAAATATCCGCAACTTTCCAACCAATCCAGGTCTTGCGCTGGGAACCTTAATGTTTCCAGATATTGCAGGACCTGTTCCAGGCCCGCCGCAACCAGGAATCCCCGGTCCGGGGGGAGTTCGCGGACAAAGAATTCAAATACCGCGATGTCGTTCATGTTCTGGTCGAAATAGCCCTGCATCATGGTGAGCTGGTACAGGTCGGTCAACAGGGGGCCGGCGGTTCCCCAGGACGGTTGAAGCTGCTCCAGGGTGCAAGGACGGCTACCCAGGGAGACCATTTCCCCGATGGCTTTGCAGCCGTCGTCCGGGTGAACGTTGACGGCGCGGACGGCATCTTCGAGAAGGTAGACGGTATACCCGAGTTGGCGGGCGTCTTTCACGGTATTCAGTACACAATAGTCGGTGGCGAGTCCTCCGATGAACAGCCGGTGAATGCCCCTGCTTTCCAAACGTTCGTGCAGAGGGGTCCCCTGAAATCCGGAATAGGCCTCCTGGTCGGGTTGGGTTCCCTTGGACACAATTTCCGCGGTGGCGGGAAGGCGGAGCTTCGGGGAAAATTGCGCCCCTGCCGAATCCGCCACACAATGGGCGGGCCAGAGCCCTCCCTGTTCCCGAAAAGAGCAATGGTTGCCCGGATGCCAGTCCCGGGTGGCGAGGATGGGCAATCCCCGTTCATGGAAAAAGTCGATGTAACCATTGAGAACGGGAAGGACCTCATCCCCGCACGGGACCGCAAGAGTCCCGCCGGGCAAAAAGTCGTTTTGCACGTCGACGAGAATCAGCGCGTCACCGCTTTTCGGAGAAGGAATTTTTCTTCCATCATCCATTTTCATTGAGGGTGACCGGATGGGTGGTTTTTTTGTTTTGACCGCAATTTCATTATGGCCGCAAGGGGGGGATGGATCAAGCTAAAGTCGGTGATGGTCGTTGGTCCTTTGAGGACGGGACAAAAGGAAGAAAATGCGTAAGGAGCGAAAAGATAATTTACAGATCCGGTCCCATCAGGCGTATGAAATCCTTCATGAGCCGGGGATCGAACTCGCTCTGCATATTGTCATTCATGATTTTGAGCGCATCAAAAGGCCCCAGCGCCTTTTTGTATGGACGCCGCGTGGTCAGGGCATCATAGACGTCCATGAGTTTGCAGACTCTGCCGAACAGGGAAATCTCTTCTTCTGCCAAACCGTCCGGGTAGCCACCTCCCTTGAATTTTTCATGATGCTCCTTGGCCATCTGAATCACCTTGAAGCCATAACATCCCATGCCATTCAGGATTTCGACGCCCAGGGAGGTGTGCTCCTGAATCACTTTGAACTCGCCGTCCGTCAGCCTGCCGTTTTTATTTAGGATTTTGAGAGGGATTTTGGATTTCCCCACATCATGGAGCATGCCTCCCATCCCCAGTTGTTGCACGTCTTCCTGGCCCATTTTGGTTTTGACCCCAAAGGTCATGCAATAGAGCCCGACGTTCACACTATGAGTATAGGTGTAATAATCCTTGTTGGTGATTTGGGCGATTCCATAAAAATTCGCCTCGGTTTGGGAAAGGCAATTTTCCATGAGGCTTATGACTTCCTCGGAAGAACGAAGAATTTTCGTGGAAGCGTTGCGCTGGAAGAACTCCTTCATGATCTCCTTGGAGACCTCGTAAATTTTTTCGGTTTTCTTCTTTAGGGGGATCTGGGGATCGGCCACCATTTTGCGGAGAGACCGCGTGGCCCGCCCGTAATATTTCACCACATCCTCTTCGCGGATAAAAAATTCCTCCTGGGATTCACCCGAGGCCAGCAATTCGCGGAACTTGTCCTGATGCGCCGGATCGGAACTAGCAAACTTGACGAACCGCGCCGTCCCGAAGGATTCCGTTTTGTAGTAAATATCAAACGTTTCCTTCCCGCTTCCCGAAAGGAACTCGAGGTTGATGGGACGAAATTGAGCGTCCTGGGTTTCCAGCGCAGTTTTCATAGGGAACTTCCGGATTAACCAGAGAATTTATGGGCTGGGTTATAGTTCGAAGGAGACTAAAATCTATAAACCAATTAAAATTCAATAATTTATTTTATCAAATCCGGGGCGCGAAAGGAATTGCAATTTACATTAATATTTTATGTAATATTTATTATGGATTCTTCCATGAGCTAGGATCGTTGGTTCCACCGGGATGATGGGAACAGAACCGGTGGTCCGCGGGATCAGGGTTGCGGAAAGGCTTCGCCCGAATGAGCGATCAAATGCACCATGGACCGGGCGCAGCCGAGCAGGTCGGCCAGGGACAGGCTTTCGCCCGGTTCGTGCATGCGCGCATCCGGATCGTACGCCCCCAGGCAGAGGGGTGGAATGTCGCCCAGGGCGTCCAGCAGTTTGGCCACGAAAGGAATGGACCCGCCGCACCCGTACAGGCAGGGTTTTTGCCCGAACCCGGTCTCCAGCGAATCCATCACCACCGTAAAAACGGGATGAACGATCCGCGTCATCCACGGGGACGCGCCTTTGTCCAGGTGGAGCCTCATGTTGAAGCCTGCCGGTGCGTTAGCCTCGAGGTGGGCCTGTAAATCCGCGGCGGCCTGGTGTTCCTCGTTGCCGGGAGCGAGGCGGACCTCCACGGTCGCCTTGGCAGTCGGGTCTTCAAAAGGCCGGGCTTTTCCATCGGCTTCCACGAAAAGCGATTGAACCCTCATCGCCGCTTGCCCGGAAACGGCTTCGGCCCACGGCGCCAGATCGGGATGGAGGGACCCGTCGTCCTCCACGAGACGATCGATCATTCGGGCCAACTGAAGTTCCGGGACCGGGAAGGGACCGCCATTGATTCCGGAATGAGGATCCTTGGTGGCGGACTGTAAAACGAGATCCAACGCGACGGTCCCGGGTTCAGTGGGAACGGGATGGAGCGTCAGTTTCAGATTGAAAGGATTGAATTCTTCCAGGATTTTTTCCAGGGCCTGGGTGACGGTTTGGGGATCCCGTGTGGATCGCAAGGTCAGGCGGGCGCCGGCAACTCCGAAAATGATGCTGCCCGCGACACGATGGCCCGGACGAACGTTGATGAACGATTTCCGAAGCTGGGCCGCAAGCAAGGCCTCCACTTTGGGAGGCACCGTCAGCCGGGTCCCGGGCAGAAGTCCCGCGGTTTCCCTCAGCAGGTCCACGCCCGTCGGAACGCGGGCGTACCCTTTTTCCTCTTCCGCCGTCACCGGCCGGTCCGCCCGGGCGATCGGCTCCACAGCCAGGGAATGGTCTTCGTATATGAGGGTGGCGAGCAGCTTGTAAAGGGCTGTCTGTGCATCCACTTCATGGGAGGAATTTACGGACGAGGTCAGGGTCACTTCCAATTGGATGATTCCCCGAAGGGAGGTGGTCAGGCCCGGGATCCCCGTGACCGGATTCACCACGTCCGTGATCACCACGCAGTCGGTGTCGGCGAAAAAGGCCTGATTTTGCCGGATCTGATCGATCAGGGAGTGCGACCCGCATTCCTCCTCGGTTTCGTAAATGACTTTCAGGTTGCAGGGGAGAAGAGACAATCTATCCCGGGAAGGCTGTTTGGGATCGTAGCCGATGGATTTCAAGATGGCGTCGACGGTCATGCCAATGGCGATCACCCCACTCAGGTCGTCGGCGGCGCCCCGTCCGTAGGCGCGGGTCCGGTCCGCGTTCCACCTCAGTTCGGTGGGGGGAACGCCGCTCCATTTTTCGAATTTTTCGTTGTCCATGTAAGGTTGCTTGTCCAGATGGGCGTAAAACAACAGGGTGGGTTTCCGCGGGGACACCCCGATCTCCGCCATCAGAATGGGGGTGGCCCCGGTGGGCTCGTCCAGGGGCCGGTTGATTTTGATTCCGTCGAAACCGATGGTTTCAAGATACTCCCGGGCGCATTGCAGTATCTCCCGCATATCGCTCGGCGATTGCCGGTCCCCTTCGAATTCTCCGACGTTGAAACTCCTGCTGTCGATGCGGACCATTTCTTTCAGCACTTCCAGATGCCATTCGACCAAATCGGATCCCGGCTGGATTTTGCCGAGGGCGATGCGGTCCCATTCACTCATGCTCATTTCTGGATTCTCCGGGTTTCTCGGGTTCCCCGCCGTTATCGATGCCGGGGCCGTCCGCTTTACTTCTCGCCGCCAAATGATATATTATACGCGCAAGCACGGGCTTGGGTGTTGTGGATGATGCTTCTTTGGCGTTTTCTTTCTTCTAAATCTCCCGCCTCGATTCCATATGGTTTGCCGCCTGATCAATCTGTTCACGTTGATTAAAATATTCAGGGAGCGGGGTAACTGGAAACTGATCCGGCATTCCCGAAAGCAGCTTTGGGATTTCATTCTATGCCGGAGCGGCATGAATCGGAAATCCTTTTTCCGGGCCATCGCCTATTGGTTTTTTATGTTAAAAGGGTTGGATGTGCTGGTGTGGCGGCTGGAAACGTTCGGATTCCTTTACGGTCCGGATCTCAGCGAGGAAGATAAGCGGCGAATGAACCGGTACCTGTAATTCCTCCGGGGTTCACTGCCGGCCAGGTTTGCCCTCGGCCCGCGTACTTTTTACAAACTCCGGCACCCTTCTTTTTTCCTTCCCGAAGGTGCCGGGATTTCCCTTTCCCGGAATGCGGCTGTTTGGCGTCCATGGGCAGTGGAGAAAATGGTATCTGTTTGGAGCATGCGAGATCCTTGGCCGGGTTGCTGAATAACAGAACGTTCCTTATTTCGTTTCTCCTCTTTTCGTCGGTGTTGATTTTCCTGGGCCGGCAACTGGATGTCGGGCTTCCCAATTTCGACGACGCTTATTACGCCCAGAAAGCCAAGGAGATGCTCGCCTCCGGGAACCTATGGGTGGTGACCCACCACGGCGTTCCCGACTTCGCCAATCCCCCATTCCCCTTCTGGATGACGGCCCTGGCGTTCTGGCTCTTCGGGGTATCGGGATATGCGGCGGTATTCTTTTCCGCGCTGTTTGGGGTGGGTACCGTTTACCTGACCTACCTCCTGTGCCTTCACCTCTTCAAGGACCCGTGGACCGCTTTTTTCTCCGCATTCGTTTTGCTTTTCCCCGGCATGTTCGCCGATTCGGCCCGGCGGGCCATGGTCGATATCACTCTGGCGTTCTGCGTGACCGCGGCGATGTTTTTTTTCGTCAAGGCGCAGGAGAACAGAAGGTTTTACCTCCTGTACGGGATCATGACCGCCCTGGGAATTCTTACCAAAAGCATCCTTGGATTGTTTCCGCTTATGATCGGTTTCGCGGTCCTGCTATGGACCCGGAACTGGAAGGAACTGTTCAATACCACGCTTTGGGCCGGGGTGAGCATTGCCCTGATTTTCGGGTTCAGTTGGCATGGGGTGAACTGGTTCGTGCTCGGGGACGATTTTCTCAAAACGCATTTCGGAGTTCTTCTTTTCAACCGGGGATTTTCCGGGACCGGCGGCTCCTTCTATTTTCTCGGGTATGCCCGCGACTTCGCAAAAAATTACTGGCCCTGGCTTCCCTTCGCGGTGGTGGGACTCGTCAAGTTCGGAAAACGCGCCTTCGTTGAAAAGGATTTCAGTTCCCTGCTGGTGCTGACCTGGATCGCAGTGGTCTTCCTGGTGATGAGCACCAGCAAGAACCAGACCCTCCGTTACCTCTTCATGATTTTTCCCGCGCTGGCCATTGTCACCGCCAAGACCATCGCCGATGGGCTCCAGGAAAAGACCCGGGAGCGATGGACCCCCTACGCGCTGGGTCTCATTCTGGTGGCGGTTTTGTTCGTCAATGTCACCCCTTTCCAGGTGAAGGTGATGCTGTCCCCGAACAGCGTGGAGGTCAGGCAACTGGCGGCGGTGATCCATTTGAATACGCCCCGGGACCAGAGGGTGGGCAATTACCGGCTGTCCATGTATAACCCGCGGCAGGCTCTCCTGTTTTATTCCGAAAGGTACCTCGATGACCCGGTCGGCGATCCCTCGGTCCTGCTCGAACAGATGAAGAAGCGTCCCGGCTCCACCTGGTTGACGCCCGTTAGCGAATTCAACAGGCTGAAGCAAGCCTACTCCGGAAAGTTTTACCTGATCCAGGCCAACGGAAGATACGCATATTTTACTTCCGCCGGGAACCGGGAAAATATTCGCTACGATTTTTCCGGGATGTCCCTGCCCCTCGTCCGGTAAACGCGGGGATCAGCGGTTGGTGAACAGGATCAAGGTTTGCGTCCAGGCGGGCGATTTCAAATCCACTCCCTCCTCCCAGAACCGCTTCAAGGTTGCCCGGTCGACCCGCCTGTTTCTCCAAATTTTATCCGTGACCAGCGGGATCAGGGGGAGGCCGCGGAAATTGTTGCGCCAGTCGGATTCGCTGAGGACCACAAAAACTTTTTGATCGGTGTCGAGAAATTTTTTCAATCCCTGAGGCGTGAATATATACTTTGACATTTGCCCCGTCAAAACTCCCAGGCGGGCCTGATGGCTGCCCAGGCGGTACACGCCGATCCGTTCCTCTCCCGTTCCGGACAGCCGTATTTTTTCAGCAAACTTTTTCATGGGGTAACGGCTGAAAAATGGAATCGCGTCACCGCTGATAAAAGCCAGGCTGACGATCTGGAACAGGCACAGGGCGAGGATCAGCGGGACCCAACGCCGCATCATGAAAATCAGAATGCAAACCGCTGTTCCGGACGCCAGGAAAAGGGGCAGAAACATGATGCGGAAAGGGACCGGGCCGGAAGCATGGTAAACCAGGACCGCCGCGGCGGTGCCCACCGTGAGAACGAAGTACAGCAGGATCGTCAGGTAGAAGGGAATTTTAAAGAGCGGTCTTCGGAAACCCCGGGGGGAACGGGCCAGTTGCACGAAAAAATGGCCCAGGAGCAGGGCCATCGCCGACGAACCCGGCAACAGGTACCGGCTGTGTTCGATGCGAAACAGGCTGAACAGGATCAGGGGAATCAATATCCACAACAGGCAAAGCAGGACGCCGCCCCGCTCCCGGTCAAACATCCCCCGCGTGCGGCCCTTGAAAGTTTCCCCCAGGTTGGAGAAATAGGAACGGACTCCCCTCCCCGGCCGCGGAGAAAGGGAAGCCAAGCCGAGGAAGGCGCCGAACGCGAAGATCAAGAACAGGGACCAGGGAAGATAATATCGGAAAAGCACGCCGGGGTAATAAAAACTGAAGGGCGTGCCGTGGATGATCCGGTCCCTGATTTCCGGCCCGAGCAAATGGTTCTTGAACTCATTCCCATGCAGGACGAACATGGCCGCGAACCAGGGGAGAATCACCGCGAGCATGATAAGGATACCCGTCCCCAGGCGCATTTGTTTCACCCGCGCCCCTTCGCGCCGCGTCCACAGGAAGAGGACGAGGGTCAGGCCGGGAATCAGCACGGCCGGGGGACCCTTGGTCAGGAATCCCAACGCCATGGCCAGGTAAAACAGGTAATAATTTCCCGCGCCTTCTGATTCGTCCTGGTACCCCCTAACAAAAAAGTAGAACGCGGTGAGGATGAAAAAGTTCAGGGTCATGTCCGTCGTGGCCCAGCGTGAAATCTCGAAATGCATGAAAAAGGATGGAAGCAGGAAGGCGCCCGCAAGGGCAGCTTGCCGGTCAAACAGCCTGCGGCCCAGCAGGTAGGTGAGACACACCGAAAGGGTTCCGAGGATCACCGAAACCAGGCGGGCGGCTGCGAGGCCCACGCCCAGGGTTTTGTAGGAAAGGGCCACCAGCCAATAAAAAAAAATGGGCTTGGCAAAGCGCTTCCGATCGTGGTACATGGGCGTAATGTAATCGCCGGATTCCACCATGTTTTTTGCCGAGAGAATATAAAAATTCTCATCGGTGTGGTAGGGGGGGATTTCTCCCAACCGGTAGGAGAAGGCGAAAAAACAGACCGCGGCCAGCAGAACCAGAGAAACAGATGCTTTGATTGGGTTCGATTCGGAACGAGCCTGGTTTTGCATGGATTCGAGAAGAAGGTGAAGAAAAGCCCGGCGCCGGAAGATTCAGTGGAAACGGGGGCGGATCCCAAGGCATTATACACTTTATGGTGGATGGGAGACGCAAAATTTGCCGAGGCGATTCATGATCCCCAAGGTGGACCGGACGATTAAGAACGATTTGGGTTTCCCCATCAATGGCCGGGTTCCCTTTCCCGTAACACGGTCGATGAACCCTCCAGAACAGGGAAACGGCGATGGATAATGATTCACTCATACCGGAAACGGGCAAGCGGCAGGTCCCCTCCCGGCCCGGGGACCCCCCCCCCGCCGCGGATTACCCGAAGTCCGCCTTTTCGCCACATCGATTACTTCTTCTAGGGATCGTTTTTTGGACCTTCGGCTGCAATCTGGTCTGGGTCCTTCTGGACACGCGTCCGCCCTCCTGGGACCAGGGGTCTCACCTGCATCTCGCCTTCAAATACGGGTCCGTCCTCTCTTCCGGGTCCGATCGGTTGTGGTCCGACCTTCTCAGCGTGGAACCGTTTTATCCACCTTTTTATCATCTTTCCCTGTTACCGGTATTCGCTGCGTTTGGGTTTTCCGCCGACAACGCCGTTCTGACCAACTCGTTATATCTGGCGGTGATCATCCTTTCCACTTACGGGATCGGTCAACGGCTTTACGGCCGCGGGACAGGCCTTCTGGCGGCGTTTCTGGTCTCCTGTTATCCTTTCCTGGCTTACGTTTCGCGGCAGTGCCTGATCGGCACCATGCTTGGCGCCGCCGTGACCCTGGCCTACTATTTATTTTTGCGTTGCAAAAACTTCGAGGATCGACGGTATTCCTTTTGGTTCAGCGCCGCGTTCGCCGCCGGACTGATGGTGAAATGGACGTTCTTCTTTTACATGATTCCCGCGATCGTTCTTGGACTATTGGGGCCCGGCGCCGCTCCCCACGGAAAACGGATCAAGCAGGCGGCCTTTTATCTGGGACTGATTTTGGCCACGACCGTTCTCCCCTTTCTAGTTTATATCCTGGCTGAAGGGAGATGGGCCGCCCTGTTGGCGGAGTCGGCCTTGATCGCTGTCCTGGTTCGCGCGGCTCCCCGCACCGGCATCTCCCCGGGAAAAATCCTGAACCTCATTACCCTGACTTGCGTTTCCGTCATGGTCTGTTTCCCCTGGTATGCCCACAACCTGGTGAAAATGCTCAAGGGCATTTCCAAGTTCGGGTTTCCCACCGCGGTTCTCAAGGGATTCATGGAATGGGAGCTGCCGATTTGGGGATTTTACCTGGAAGCCACGGCCCGCCAGATGGGAATATTTTTGTTTGCGGTGTTTGTCATCGCGTTTTTCTATTGGATGATTCGAAGGGAACAATTCAACCTCCTGCTCTTCGGCTGGGTCGTATTTCCCATCATCGTATTCACGTTTATCAACAATAAAGGCGTTCGTTATACCCTGCCCTGTCTGGCGGCGATGGCGATCGTGTCGGCGGTGTGGATCCTCCGAATCAAAGCCAACGCCCGGGGGATCGTGTTGAAGGGGGTGGTGGGCCTGGGAATAATCACTTATGTTTATGCGGGTTTTTTCCACGGCAACCCCAAGGTTCCCTGGTTGGGCGGACCTCTCTTCGGGTTTCAGGCGCCTCCCGTCCGGGAGCATTGGCCCATCGATCGGATTCTGGACGATATTGTCGAGGAGGCCGCTGCTTCCCCGGGGAATCCCGTTACGGTGCGGACATTGACCAACCACCCCTGGTTTCACCGGGGAGCGTTTCGGGATGCGGCGGAAATCCGTGGACTGCCCATCATCATCAAAAGCGTGAAACGCAATTTAGGGGAGTTGACGGATTTTTTCATCACCAAGGACAGCAGCAAGACCGGAGAGTCGGGGGTCCGAAACATCAAACCCAAGAAATCGCGTTTGTTCAATGACCCGGCCTTGAAACAAACCTTTTCGCTCTTTCGAACCTATCCCCTTCCCAACGGGGCCAGGGGACTGGTTTTTGAGAAGCGTGTGACCCCCGCGGCCGATATCCAGGGGGCGGACGATCCGCGGCAGGTGGAAAAACGTTTTGTTTCCGCTCTGGCCCGGTATCCGATTTACGGCGTGAAAGACGCGGTTAACCCCCAGGTCACCGTGATCCCCACACAAAATCCGGAAGACCGGTTGCTCGGCCGGTACAAAATGATCAGGTTTACGGCCGATTCGGCAGTCTCCAACAAGGTACGGCTGGAAAATTTTGAGTTGACCTTTGAGGATGTGCAGATCAACCTGTATGAACTTTTCCTGAACGGAAAATTGATCTTTTTCGAAATCGGCCGCCTGTTCCCCCGGGGGACGATTTTTTTCGATCCCCTGGAGAGGCTGGCGGAAAAGGAAATGAAAGGCAAAGGGAAAATCCGTCTCCACGGTGAAGGGAACCGCCTGCGCCTGGAAGTCCAGTATGAATTTCGCGGGATGACCCTGCAAGGAAAGGCGGCGGTGAAACTGCTGTTTGATCCCGGAAAGAGGATTCGTCCGGTGATCGAAACGCTTGAACTCGGTCCGGTGGCGGTTCCGGAAGCGTTTTACCGCCGGATCGCCGACCAGGAAATAAATCTCCACCCTACCCCGGGCTGGCCCATGGTGACGGATATCCGCTCCATAAAAATTTATCCGCGAAAACTGGCGATCAACCCATCCCTGGACTGAGTTGCAGTGAAAATTTCCTTTTTGTGTTTTGATCTTTCGGACAACTCCCTGGGCCGGGCGGCGCTTCTCGCCAAGGCACTGTCTCAACATCACGAGGTGGAACTGATCGGCCCCGCCCGAGGGGGGGAAATCTGGTTCCCCCTGCGCGAACTGGATCTTCCCATCAAGCTTTTTCCCTGGAAACGCTATCCC
Source organism: Nitrospinaceae bacterium (assembly GCA_046754465.1). GTDB lineage: Bacteria > Nitrospinota > Nitrospinia > Nitrospinales > VA-1 > JBHHVU01. The sequence goes on from JBHHVU010000006.1 coordinate 68,704, forward strand.
GCGTTCGCGTCCACAATCTGGCGCATGGTGCGGGAGATCGACGGCGATGTTCTATATGCCTGCAAATTGCGGCCCACGAGTTTTGGCATCGGTTTGCTGAAAAAGGCGGCATCCGGCAAACCTCTGGTGGTGGATATCGACGACTGGGAGCTGGGTTTTTTTTACCATTCGAATTTTTGGGGTAGAATCGGGAGGTTCCTGAATCTGTCAAATCCCAACGGACTGCCCTACACCTGGCTCATGGAAAAGCTGGCGAGGTTCGCGGACGCCGTGACCGTGAGCAACCGGTTTCTCGAGGAACGGTTTCCCGGGACGGTTTTATACCATTGCCGTGATACGAAGGCGCTGGACCCGGCCCGATTCGATTCCGAGCGGGCCAAGGAGGAACTCGGGTTGGGAGGAAAAAAGGTCCTTATGTTTTTGGGGACACCCCGGGCGCACAAAGGAGTGGATGATTTGATCGCCGCGTTGGCCGGGGTGAAGGACCGGGAGACCCGGCTGGTCATCATCGGCGCGGACGAAGGGAAGGATTTCCCAAGGGAGCGGCTGGGGGCCGTCGCCGGCCGGGTCCTGGTTCTGCCCAAAATTCCGTTCCCAATGCTTCCCCAACGGCTGGCGGCCGCGGATATCGTGGTGATTCCCCAGCGCCGCACCAGCGATACGGTGGGGCAAATGCCCGCGAAACTGTTTGACGCGATGGCAATGGCCAAACCCATCATCTCCACCCGCGTGTCCGACATCCCGGAGGTTTTGGACGATTGCGGGTACCTGGTCGAACCGGGGAACGTGAAGCAACTTGCCAGCGCCATCGATTACGTGTCCGGGCACCCGGAAGAAGCCCGGTTGAAAGGGCAAAGAGCCCGGCAAAGATGTGTCGAATTTTACGATACCCGGGCCCTGGCGGCCCGGCTTCTGGAGATGTTGAATCCCTTTGAACCCGGCCGAAAGGCCTCCGGGAACAACCGGCAGTGACCGGCGATGACATTCATCATGGGTTATTAATCGATATTCCGGCCCTTGGGATTGTTCCGTCATTAGGGCCTGGAACGAAGGATACCGTGGAATATTTTGACAGGAATAAAATTTCACCGCGGCCGAAAATCCTCTTGATCAAATTGCGGTCCATTGGCGACGTGGTGTACAACACCTCGGTCTATACTCCCCTGAAGCGGTGTTTTCCCGATTGCCATTTGACGGTTCTGGTGGAGAAGCCGTCTTATGACCTGGTCCGGTATCATCCCGATGTGGACGAGGTGCTCTGTTTCCAAAAGGACTCGCCGCTGCGTCAGGCCGGGTTTTATTTCCGGTTGTTCCGCGCCCGCTATGACGTGGTGATCGACATGCACGAAGGAACCCGCGGTGCGGTGATGTGCTTTCTGACCGGGGCGCGGTTCCGGGTGGGACACAAGTATGCGCGGCGTTCCTTTCTTTATAACGTCAAGCTGGAATTCAAGGACCTCCAGCCGAAATACCCGATCGATTATCAAACGGCCCTGATAAAAAAAATGGGAGCCCATTTCGATCGGGTGGCCCCGGCCATTCACCTGGATCCGGCCCGCCGGAAAAACGCTCTCCGCCTCCTGGAGAAAAACGGCATACACCGGGAGGATGAATATTGCATCATCCATCCGGGCACGGCCAAAATCTTTAATCAATGGCAACATGAAAAATTCGCGCGGCTTGCGGAAATTTTTCATGCCGATTATGGATTAAAGGTCATTCTCACCTGCGGGCCGGGGGAGGAGGATCAGGTTCATTCCGTGACCCGGTTGATAAAAAACATCCCCTTCGTTTTTCTCACCGCGGATCTCCAGGAGCTGGGCGTGATCACCCAGGGGGCGCGGTTTGCCCTGTGTCACAACGGGGGATACATGCACCTGGCATCCGTTTTGGGGACCCCGGTGATTGCCCTCTTCGGGGCGGTTCACCCCCGGGTGTGGAAACCACTTGGGGAGAGGGACGTGATTCTTTACAAGAAAGTGGAATGCAGTCCCTGCAATCACAAGACCCGGAAAAAAGAATGTTATTCCGGGGACGCAGAGTGCAAGCGGTTGATCGCCGTGGAGGATGTGCTGGAGGGTGTGGACCGTATCCTGGCGGCAAAGTTGAAGCCGGAGGATTGATCCGGAGGCCCGGCGGCGGTTCAAACCGCCAGAACCTCCCGGACTTTTTCCCATACCTGGGAAACGCTGATTTGTTCCAAATCCGCTTGATGGTAATCCGCCCGCGGGGAAAATATTCCGCCGGACGAGGGGTGAATCATGATGCAGCGATTTTCCTCCAGTTGAAACGGGCCGGTGCCCCTGGGATCGTAGGGACCGAAAAGGGCGGCGGTGGGCACTTTCAACGCGAACCCGATGTGCATGGGGCCCGTATCGCAGGTGATGAGAAGCCTGGCCTGCCCGATGACGTGGGTGTCGGTTTTGAGCGGGAGATCCAGGGAATGGGCGCACCGATTCGGGTCCAGGTCTTTCAGCATTTCCAGGATGACTTTTTTTTCGGCGGCCCCCCCGCCCAGGACGATTCGGTGATCGGTTTTCCGTAAAAGGATTTGGGCGAGTTCGAGGAAACGGGATTCGGGCCATTTGCGGTGGGGCGCCGACGCGCCGACGTTGATATAGATGAATTCCCGCGACGCCAGCCGGTTTTTCCGCAGGAACGCCTCTCCCGCCCCGCGTTCCCCGTCGTCGAAATATATTTCCATAGCTCCGCCGTCGGGCCGGGCCCCGAGTTTCTCGATCAGGGTCAATCGTCTTTGAATGCCGTGAACCACTCCCTCGATGGGAACCTTATTTTCTTCCGGAATCCAGGAAGAGTTCTGGTGCGCCCAAAGGGACTTGTACCTGAGCCAGGGCAAAAGGCGTGTGATGTCCCGGTTGGCATGAAAAATCAGGACCGCGTCGTAACGGTATGGCAGCAGATTGAATCCCGGCGCGGGTTGACGGTACCATTGGGGATGGTAGGGGATGATTCGGTCCACGTGAGGATTTCCATGGAACAGACTCCTCCATCGCGCATTGACCACCAGATGGAGCACCAGTCCCGGGAAGGATTTTTTCAAGGCCCTCAATGCCGGAGTGCCCCACAAACAGTCTCCCATCCCCGTCGTGCTCAACACCAAAATTCTATTCATGGGAGGGATGGTTTTTTATGGAAAAGCCGCGGCCGTCTTGAAGGGAAGGAGGGGCGTCCGGGCCGTCCGCTTTGCTTTCCCCGCCGGTGGGGACCCCCTCGCAACTTTTTTGGACAATAACGTACAAATTGAATCCGTAGCCGGCCCAATCGAGAACCGGGCTGATGTAATTGACGGGGTTGATAAAATTTTTGAAATCCCTTTTGGCTCCTCGCAGCAGTTTTGCGAACTTCGCCGGCGGAACGCTGGGTTTTCGATAAGGAACCCCTTTCGGTCCCCCAAAGAACCCCTTTTTGGCCTTGTTCGTGTTTTTGTACAGAATGCGGTAACCGGACAATCCAAACATTTGGCTGAGGGAATCCAGCGAAAAAAAATATAAATGGTGATGCGGTTTATACCCGTACCATTTCTCTTTCAATAAAGCCGCATTCCTGACATTCGGGGTCCAGAGAACCAGGAGCCCACCCGGGCGCAAAATCCGGTTAATCTCCCTTAAATAATGAAGGGGGTGCCTGAGATGCTCGATCAGGTCCCAGAGCACCACCGCATCGAAGAAGTGACCGTCATAAGACTTGTCTTCCAGGGGAATTTCGCGGACGTTTGGGAGAAGAAGCTCCTCCCGGGCAAACCGGACGAACTCCGGCACGATTTCGATCCCATGGGGATTCCATCCCCGTTTCTCGGCCGCTTTTAAAAAGAATCCACCCGCACATCCAATTTCCAAAAGATTCCCTTTTTCCGGGCAATATTTTTCCATTCGTTTCAAACGGGAGACATACAGTTTGTTGTAGGAATGAGCGCGGTCCCTCCGTTCCTGGGTATAATTCAGAAAATAAGGGATCCCGGATTCCCCCGGTTGCGAATCCCGTTGGTACATCTCGTTCAAGTACTCCTGGTCCGGCATGGGATTCACGAATTGCAGGCCGCAGACATCGCACCGGACCACCTGGGAAACACCATTCCATTCACAAACAGGGATAAACCGGTCCGACCCGCATGTTTCACACGGGATCCATAGAAATGGGTTGGAATCCGGATCATTCATGAAAAACCTTTTTGGAGAGAGCCCGCGAAGATACTTCCCGGGCGTTGAAGTCCAGAGAAATTAGCGGGGAGCCCGCGGCGCTTCACGGGGGCTTTTCCGGCCCGGCTGCACACAAAGCCTTTACAATGAATATGTTGTTGTCGACACGTTTTTCCGGTTATGTTAGATTATTCCCTATCCACGCGCAACCTATCAATCAACCTTAATTCGGTTCCTGCCTTGAAATCTCTCCATATATTACACTCCGAAGCCGCGATGGGTTGGGGAGGTCAGGAGATTAGGATTTTTCAGGAGAGCCGCTTGCTCCTTGAGCGGGGACACCGGGTCACGGTGATTTGCCAGCCCCGGAGCCCCTTGGCGGAACGGTGTGCGTCGCTTTCCGATTCCCGGTTCGATTTTCACACGATCCGGATGCCGGGTCCGCTCCATCCCGCCTCGTTCACGACTTTGTACCGGCTGCTTAAAAAAATCCGGCCCGACCTGCTGCACACCCACAGTTCCATCGACAGCTGGCAGGTTTCCCCGATCGGAAAACTGTTGGGGATCCCCCTGGTGCGCAGCCGGCACGTTTGCATACCGGTCAAGAACTTTTTCCCGAACAACCGGCTGTATTCCTATTTTCCCTCGCGGATCATCACCAGTGGGGAAGCGATCCGCGATTTACTTCTCCGGCTTTCGGGGATGGACCCGGAACGGGTGGTTTCCATTCCCGCGGGGGTGGACTTGCGCCGGTTCGATCTCCAGATTTCCGGTCAAAGGATACGCAAGGAATTGGGGGTGGAGGTGGGAAAGCCGCTCATCGGAAAAATCGGCGTCATCCGCGGCTGGAAGGGGTTTCAATATTTCGTCGAAGCGGTCCCGCTGGTTCTTCGGGAAAGGCCGGATGCCCGTTTTGTGATCGTGGGGACGGGACCGGGATACGAGGAAATCAAGCGAAAAGTCCGGGACCAGGGTTTGCAGGATGCGGTCACGCTCACGGGGTATCGGGAAGACGTTCCCGAAATCATTGCGGCGCTCGATGTTTTGGTGCTGGCTTCATTCGCAGGCGAAGGCACCTCCCAGGTGATTCCCCAGGCTTTTGCGATGAAAACGCCCGTCGTCGCCACGCGCGGAGGATCCATCCCGGAACTCTTCCGGAATGGCGACCGGGGAATCCTGGCGGATATCCGCAGTGGGCGGAGTCTCGCGGAGGGCATCCTGAAACTGTTGGTGGATCCCGCGAGAGCCCGGCGGATGGCGGAGAACGCATATGCCTATTGCCGGAAGGAATTGACCATCGGTAAAATGATCGACCAGACCCTCGCCGTTTATCACGAGGTGTTGAATTCCCATGGGGGATAAACCCGATTCCCGCCCGAGAACGGGGGACAGCATGAAAATAGCGGTGATCCGGCAAAAATATGTGAACTACGGCGGGGCGGAAAGTTTCCTGGCGCAATATACCAGCCAACTTGCCCTTATGGGCCACGAGGTTCATATCTTCGCCAATCAATGGACTCCTCCAGACCATTCCAATATTCGGGTGCACCGGGTGGGGGCGGTCAAGATCAATTCCTTCATCCGGTCCCTTTCCTTCGCCTGGCTGGCGGCCCGGGAGGTGAGGAAACATCCGTTCGATATCATTCAAAGTCATGAACGCACTTTTTATCAGGACATCTACCGGGCGGGAGACGGCTGCCATCGGGAATGGCTGGAGCAGCGGAAAAAACACCTCTCGCCTTTCAAGAGGTGGCTGTTGGATTGGAGCCCTTTTCACCGGCTGATCCTGTCCCTGGAAAAGGGACTGTTTGAAAAAGGCCGATGCCGGAAAATCATCGCCATCTCCGAGATGGTTAAAAAAGATATCCTCCGGCATTACCGGATTCCCGAACAGGAAATCGCCGTGGTGTACAATGGCGTCTCGCTGGAACGGTTTCATCCGCGCAACCGGGGCCCTTTCCGGGAGCCGGTCCGGGAACGGCACGGGATTCCCGGAATGGCGGTTTTGATTTTATTCGTGGGATCGGGATTCGAGAGAAAAGGTTTGCGGTACCTGATGCAGTCCCTGAAATATTTGAAATCGGAAAACTGGCGCCTGCTGTTGGTGGGCAAGGGCGACTGGGACCGGTACCTGTCTTTCGCGCCAGTGACCCTGCGTTCCCGTATCACCTGCGTGGACCCGGTGAACACGGTCGAGGAGTATTACGCGGCGGCGGACCTGTTCGTCTTGCCGTCGCTCTACGAACCGTTCGGCAACGTCCATCTCGAAGCCATGGCTTCGGGCCTGCCGGTGATTGCCAGCGGCCGGTCCGGGGCGGCGGAGATCATCGGCCACGGGGAAAACGGACTGGTCGTCCGGGACCCGTCCGATCCCAAGGAAATCGCCGAAAACATCAATTTACTTTTTGATTCCGCGGTCCGGGAGGCCATGGGAGAAAAGGCCAGGGTGCTGGCGGAAAAATTCACGCCGGAAAGAAACGCCGGAGAAATGTTGAAAATCTATCGGCAGATGTCCCAAACCATTTAAATGCACCCTTTAAACGGCGTTGTGTATCATAATCCATACTCCCGCTTTTTTTCATTTTTTGAATCTTTCCGTGGAAAATCCTCCCGGTAAAGCGGCCAGGTTGCCGTTATTTTCCTTTTCGGAAACCAGGTCTATCTTTTCCAAAAATGTATAGGGACGTTTGCGGAGGCCGGATCGAATCAAATAAAACTCATAATCCAGGGAAGAAAAAAGAGCCTGAATTTTTTTTCTTTCTTCCAGAGGGTGCTCGTAATATTGATCGGAATGTTCAAAAATAATGACGGGCCGGTTTTTTTCTATGAGGCCAAGAGCTCCCTTGAGAACCTTCGATTCAAACCCCTGAACATCTATTTTGATGAATGAAACTCTCAGGGGTTCCTGGACGTGGTCATCCAAAGTGACGATTTCAATTTTTTCTTTAACAAAAGTGTCATCCAGGTCGCAATTGTTCGGGATGGAGGCCAATCCTTTGTTATAGGTACTTGCGGTAGGGGCATGGATTTCCATTTGCCCACAGGAATCGCCCACCCCAAATTTAAAAAGTTTCAGGTTGGACAGGGAATTGATTTCCCTTGATTTGTGCAGGCAGCGATACGCAAGCGAAGCCGGTTCATAGCTGTAAACCAGGCAACCCGGGTACTTTCGGGCAAAATATAAACTCTCGAATCCAATGTTAGCTCCCACATCGATGATGACGGTTTTTTCCTGGATAAAGCCATCCGCGATTTTCAGGATTTCCCCTTCGTAAAACCCCTCCTTGAGAATCAGTTCTTCAATAATCCCCTTGTTTTCAAAATAGATCAAAAATTCTATCCCATTAAAATCGATCAAATCGATGATGGGATAATTTATCGCACAATTTTTAATGGATCTTTTTTTGATGTATTTATTGTAAGAAATCCACGGCAATTCGACGGTATAGTAAGCCAAGAGAAAAAAAACGCTTTTCAAATTATGGATCAGTTTGATCGCAAGGCGTTTCATCTTCTTTTTAATATCCATAATTTCGTTCGCAATCGAGAGATCGGGCCCCCCTCATGGTGCCCGGGAAATCCGCTGATGGAGCTAAGTTCAATTCCGGTCCCACGGTTGCGAATGACCCGCATCCGGGGGGAAAACGAATTCCCGGCCGGGGTGTGGTGGGGAGGGTGAGGAGGGACTGATTTTCTTTCCGAAGATGCAAAAATTATAATTTGGAATGAGAACCATCGCAAAACGGGGAATTCCCCGTATGGCCGCAATCACAAATCGTCATCCGTTTTGCTTCTTCCACCATGTATTCCTTGGGCGATTTGCCGGTGTTTTTGGTTTCATGAGAACCGTCGCAATAGGGTTTCTTCGCGGATTCGCCGCAGGTGCAGTAATATTTAATTCCCGGGGTTTCCTCGACGGTGTTCGGGGAGTTCTGGTACGCCATTTGGTATCCTCGTGGTTGAAGGTTTATCATTAAGGTTTTACAAATTGGCAAAATTTGTTTGTGTTGTCAATTGAAAACATTTCCATGAAAGGGTCCTCCCGCGGGATTAAAATGGGGGTGAATTCCCTTTCTCAGGTTGTGGTTCATGAAAGTTCTGGTCACCGGCGGCACCGGCTTTATCGGAAAACATTTGCTCCCGCTTTTGCGGGACCGGGGTCACGAAATCGTGGTTTTGACGCGGAACCCGAACCTGGCGGGCGTGCGCCTTCCGGTGGTGTGCCGGGTGGCGCCGTGGGACCCCCTGAAGGGGCCATTGGATCCCAAGAATTTTGATGGGATCGATGCGGTGGTTCATCTCGCCGGCGAAAACGTGGGCGAGGGACGCTGGACCCGGGATCGCAAACACAGGATTTCCCAGTCGCGAATTCTCTCAACCCGCCTTCTGGCCGATTCGCTGGGCCAGTTGAACCGCAAGCCCGGGGTTTTTATTTCGGCCTCGGCGGCCGGATTTTACGGAGACCGGGCAGAGGGTACGATGGATGAGTCCGCTCCTTCCGGCGAGGGATTTCTGGCTGAGGTGTGCCGGCAATGGGAGGCGGAGATCTTCCGGATGGAATCCATGGGGATTCGTTCGGTGGCGATGCGCTTCGGCGTGGTACTCGGACAAGACGGTGGGGCCATGGAAAAGATGCTCCCCTTGTTCCGCATGGGGCTAGGTGGTCCCTTGGGAACGGGCCGCCAATGGATGAGCTGGATTCATGTGCGCGATGCGGCCGGACTCATCCTCCACGCGTTGGAGCATTCCACGCTCAATGGACCCGTGAACACCGTCGCTCCTCATCCCGTGACCAACCGGGAGTTCGCTCGGACCCTGGGCCAGGTTCTTTGCCGCCCGGTGGTGCTGCCCGCGCCCGCCATCGTCTTGAAACTGCTATTGGGCGAGATGTCCGGACTATTGCTTGCCGGCCAGAAGGTCTCGGCGGAAAAGGCGAGGGCCTCGGGATACAAATTCGTCTATCCCAAACTCGAAACCGCATTGCGGGTGATTTGCGATCACATCGGTCACGAACTGATCCTGGAACAATGGATCCCCCGCCCAATCGACGAGGCTTTTGCCTTTTTCTCCGACCCAAGAAACCTTGAGGAGCTGACCCCGCCCCGTCTGAACTTCAAAGTGATCCGGTTATCACCGGAAACCATGGGGGAAGGGACCCAACTGGATTACCGGTTGAAACTGCATGGGATCCCTTTTTATTGGCAATCCACCATTACCGGTTGGCATCCGGAGCAGCGGTTTTCCGACCTGCAGACCCGCGGGCCGTACAACTTCTGGCATCACATTCACGAGTTTGTCGAAAAGGATGGAGGAACCATCCTCCGGGATAAAGCCGTCTATAAAATTCCCCTGGGGATCCCCGGCGATGTGTTGCTGCATGACTTTATCCGGAGGGACCTGGAATCTATTTTCTATTTCCGGAGGCGGAAAATCGAAGAAATGTTCGGTCAAAAAGGCGGATAATTCCGGGAGGAAAACTAAATCCTGTGACGGATCAGATTCCACCACGCTTTCAAGGCGGGGTTCAGGACCCGGTCCAGCAACGGATTTTTCATCCCGGCGACAGCGAGGTCGTCCTGGTAAAGCCGGGTGATCTCCGCGTCCCCGACTTTGCGCCCCCGTCGGATTTCCCGACGTTTAACCAGAATGCGAGGTAGAAGGGCCAGAAGTTCCGCGTAACTTTTGACCTTCAGGAAAAACCAGCCGTTGAAAATCGAGTGAACCCATTGGGCGGCTTCCACCGCCGCCAGTCCCGGCAGAAACCACAGAAGGGTTCTCCCTTCCAGATTTTTAAGGAGCAAGTGCAGCCGGTTTTTTTCCGAGAAATAAAATTTACGGACGCCTTTATTGAAATGGTAATGGTGATAGAAAACCGCTTTGGGGGTCACCACGATTTTCCATCCCGCCAGCCGGATTCGCCAGGAGAGGTCATGATCCTCGTGGTAGAGAAAAAGGTTCTCGTCGAATCCGCCCACCGATTCGTAAACACCGCGCCTGAACATGAAGATCCCCCCACAGGCCGTTTCCAGCGGATCGAGATCGGGGGAATCTTTTTGATCGATGCGGTTGGGGCAGGCAATTCCCGTGTAATGGACCAGGACGCCGTAGGAATTGATGGTGCCGCGTTTGTCAAAGTAAAGGATCTTGGGCACTGCCGCGCCGATGGTATCGTCCGATTCCAGGAGTTCCTTCAGTTTCCGGATGCCATCGGGTTCCAGGATGAGATCGTTATTGAGAAAGATCAAAAAATCCCCTGCCGCCGCGGCAAAACCCCGGTTGACCGCGGTCCCGAAACCCAGGTTCTTCCCGTTTTCCAGAAGCACAACCGAGGGAAACTGTTCCCTGATCATTTCGATGGAGCCGTCCCCAGACCCATTGTCGCTCACGATGATTTCGAGACCGGGATCATCCTGTTCCAGGAGAGAGCGAATGCAATCGGCCACCTCCTTTTTTCCATTCCAGTTCACGATGACGGCGGAGACTTTTTTCATACCCCTTTTTCAATGGACGGGTTTAATAATGGGCCCGGTACGATTTCGAGTCTCCCGAGGTTCCTGTAAGGTGAGCCCGCGTTTTATGGCCTCGATCCGGGTTGCTAATCGTGCAAACTTTTCTCGAAAAGATGGACCAGCCGCCGGCAATTTTCATCCCAGTCGAACTCAAGGATTTTTCGATGGCCGTTTTCCGCCAAGGTTCGCATCAGGCGTTCATCGCGGAGGACGGCGGCCAGATTTTCCGCGAGTTTGCCAGCCTCCCGGGGTGGAGAGACTAGCGCCGTCTCCCCGTGGATGGCGTAATCCCGGCACCCCCCGGTATCGGTGGTCACCAGGGCGCACCGGCAGGCCATGGCCTCCATGGGAGGCATCCCCAGTCCTTCGTACCAACTGGGGCAAAGGTAGATGTCGCACGAGGCGTAAATCTTTCGCAACCGGTCCCCGGTGGGACGGTAATGGTATTCGAAATCAAAACCTGCATCTTCATACAATGAACGCGGATCCTTTAATTTTTCCCCAAATACCACCAAGTCGACAGCTTGGTTTTGCGATCGCACTTCCCGGATCGCAGCAATTCCATCTTTATACCCTTTCCAGTCGTAATCGTGATGGAGCAGGCAGACCCTGCGGGGGGAGTTCCAACTTTTGTCCTTGCAGTAAAACAGTGTTTTATCGACGGGGGTCACCAGGACCACGGCCTCTTGTTGATGTTTCTTGGATAAAATTTCCTTGAGCCAGGTCGAGATGACGATTTTTTGAAACGGCAGCCGGTAGGTTTTTTCGGCGCCGGTCTTTTCACGAGTCCACAGGCTTTCGTCGTGTTGGATGAAATAAAACCTTTTACCGCGGTCATCGGGAAGCTTTGCGGCGGATTGGGCGGTTTGCCAGGCGGAGGCAACCAGAATATCCGCGCGCGGGATGAACTGGGAATGGTTTCGCGGCAGCACCTGGATGGGAACGTGGCAGTCGAACCAGTCCACCCCCGCGGCATACAGAGGCGGCGGGCCTTTCCTCCAAACCCGGACCCTTTTTCCCCAATGGTACCACTTGAGTTTTTCCGCGGGAATGAAGATGCGAACGCGGTGTCCCATGGATTGAAGCCGGTTGGCATATTCCAGGAGAGCCTTGACGCCACCGCTGATTTTTATATGGGGTAACAGGAAGGTGATATCCATTTTTCATGGCAGGACCGGTTTCGGGCAGTTCTCCGCTCCATTTGGGGAACCGTGGTTCGCGCCGGGAGGCGGATGGGGCTCGGGCCGGTCAATTCAAAATATTCTGGTAATAGGTATCGGGATCGGCGGGGTCGAACGATTCACTGGTATAGACGATCAGCACCATTTCATTGGGACCGTTGTTTTTGATCGCGTGCACGATGCCGGGGGTGATCTTCACGGTTTTCAGCGCGTTTTCGCCCATAATGATTTCCGTTTCCTCCCCGGTGGCAATGTCCCTGAGCCGCAGCAGCCCTGTTCCACTGGGCACCGAGAACCACTCGGTTTTCCGCTTGTGGTAATGGTTGCCCCGAACCTTGCCGGGATGGGCGACGGAGACGTGGATTTGACCGAATTGCCTGCACTCGCCAAGAAGTTCCTCCCCCAGCACTTCGATCAGCCATCCTCGTTCGTCGGATTTTTTGTTCAGGTCCCGAATCTGGATTCCTTTCATGCGCGGGTCCCTTCCTGAAACCACTGGAGCGTGGTTTTTATTCCCTTGGCGAGCGAGATTTCCGGCTTCCATCCGGTCCGGCCGCGGAAGCGCGAGGAATCGCAACAGTAGGAGGGACTGTCCGGGTCCGTCCTGGGCTCAAACCGGGTATCCACCCGGGTACCGGCCCGGCGCACGTTTTCCACCACCCGCTTGAGGGAGAAGACCCGGCCGGAACCGATATTATATACCGCCCGGGAGGGTTTCCGCCCGTCGAATCCGGCCAGCAGAAACGCCCGCACCACGTCGTCGATATAAACAAAATCCCTACCCTGGCGGCCGTCCCCGTGAATGGTGACCGGCCGGTGACGGGCCGCCCGGTGGCAAAAGGTGGCGATGACCGAATTGTAATTCGGCCGGCACCCCGGACCGTACACATTGGCCAGGCGCAGAATCGTGTGGGGGAGTCCCGAGACCCGGATCAAATCCTCCGCCGCCATTTTACTGATACCATACAGGGTTTGCGGTTCCGTTGCACGCGATTCCTTGAACGCCACGTTGGCGCCTCCCGGTTTATAAACCTGGGATGAAGATGCGAACACCACCCGGGTCGCGGGCGAACCGAACATTTTGATCGCCACCAGGAGATTGAGGGTCCCCAGGATATTCCCGCACAGGATCTCCTCATCGGTTCCCCGGTTGACCCCGGCAAGATGATAGATCAGGTCCCTGTCCCTCACAAAGGATTCCAGCTCCCCGGGATGGGGAATGGACCGTTTGTTTTTTCGAGGCTGGGAAATAACGGTGGTATGGGGGAGCCTTTTGAGAGCGTTCATCAGATGCTTGCCAATGAACCCCGAGGCTCCGGTCACGCCGATACGCATACGTCCTGCAATTGCTCCCTGAGTTTTAGGATTCCGGTGGGGAGGCCGACCCGGGGTTCCCACCCGAGCAGCGAGCGCGCCTTGGAATAATCGCAAAGAAGTTTTTTGATTTCCGACTGGGGATGGTGGTGTTCCACCCAGCGCAATTGGCTTTCATCCGGGCAGATCATCCGCGCCAGATCGAGGATGGAGATGTCGGTTCCCGAGCCGGCGTTGATCACCTGGCCCGCGGCCTGGCCGCATCGTGAAGCTTTGTACAGGAAATCGACGCAGTCCTCCACATAGAGGAGGTCGCGGGTCTGGGTGCCGTCTCCGTAAAGGGTCAAACATTCGCCCTTCATGGCCTGGCGAACGAAAATCGACACCACCCCGCCCTCCAGGTTGTATTTCTGGTAAGGTCCATAGGTGTTGAAGGGACGGCAGATGACCACCGGCAGTCCGTAACTGTAATAATAGGATTGCGCCAGGACTTCGGCGGAGAGTTTCGACGCCGCGTAGGGAGAGGTGGGTTTCAAGGGATGGTCCTCGCCGATGGGTTTGTGGCTTTCGGCCATATCGTAGACCATGCAGGTGCCCATAAGCATTAGCCGGGTTCCCAGGGCGCGGCATTCTTCCAGAACGTTGTAGGTGCCGCGGACGTTGGTGGCGTACGCCTTGGCAGGATTCTCCAGGCTTTCGTGGACGTTGATCTGAGCCGCAAGATGATACACGATGTCGGGTTTGCACTCGAAGAGGGAATGGAGCGCACTCTCATTGAGAATATCCGCGTAAACCACCGCTTTCAGCAGCGGGTGGTTGCGGAATTCCTCGAGATTGCTTTCCTGTCCATTTTCAAGGTTGTCGATGACCCAGACCTCGATGTTCTCTTCGAGAAGTTTTTTGACCAGCCAGCGTCCGATAAACCCGGCCCCGCCCGTGACGATTGCTCTCATAGTAATTTCTTGTACCAGTGAATGGTCCGTTTCAAACCGTCTTCCAGGGAGAATCTGGGTTCCCAGCCGGTTTTTTGATGGATCAGTGAATAATCCGCTTCCAGCGACATCAAATCCGCCGAGCGTCCGGGTTGATTGCTGATGGGGGATGGGGACCCCGTCAGTTCCTTGATGAGTTCGGCCAATTGTTTGATGGAGGTTTGGCTGTTGGTGCCGATGTTGAACACCTCGCCGGAAAACCGTTTGTCCGGCGTGATGACGAGCGAATAGGCCCGCACGGCATCCTTGACATATTGGAAATCCCGGGTCTGCTCCCCGCTGTCGTGGATGGTGAGGGGCCGTTGGGTCAAGGCGTTGAGGATGAATTTGGAAATGACCCCGGCGTGGTTGGAAATGTCCTGATTCTCTCCAAAGGTGTTAAAATTGCGTATGATCACCACAGGATATTTGTACCACTCGTGCATCGCCTTGCAATGTTTTTCGGCGGCCAGTTTGGTGACCGCATAGATACTTCGCGGCAGCATGGGGTGGTTGATGTCCATCGGCGTGTAGATGGGGTTGCCATACACCTCCGGGGAAGAGGCGTACACGATCAACGGCCAGTTTTTGGTGCGCACCAGGGTCTGCATGAGCAGGAAGGTTCCCCATTCGTTGTTCTTGAAGTATTCGTTGGCTTGTTCCATGGACTCGGGAATGGAAATGTGGGCGGCCAGGTGAACGATGGCGTCCAGATTCATCCGGTCCAGTTCCTCGATGGTCAGGTCGAAGAATTTTTTCTGGATCAGAGTGAATTTTCTATCGAATCCGTTGGACTTGATAAAGGGATCCTTGAGAAAATACTGCCGCGAAAAATCGTCCACCCCGATGATTTGGGAAATATCGGGCCGTTTAACGAGTTCATCCACCAGGTGGATTCCATACAATCCGGCGGCGCCTGTGATCAATACTCTCATGGTCGTTGCACCCGGTTAAATTTTTTGGCGGTTTCGGCTTTTTTCGATTTCCTGTCTTAATTATTGACGGCAAACCCCGGCTTGACCTTGAGCGTTCTTACGAATATGCCCTCAAAAACATTGAAAATTTATGTGTTTTTCCTGGCGTTGCCGATCCTTTCGGGGGTTTCCCCCGCCGGGACCCCGGAACCTTCCCGGTTTCGCCAGGCGTTGCCCGGGTATACATTCCACTTTCCCCGTGACCATTTCTCGCACGATGATTTCCGGATCGAATGGTGGTATTACACCGGCAACCTGGAAGGAGAGAACGGAAGGGGGTTTGGATACCAGCTCACATTTTTCCGCGTGGGTTTGGAGGGGAAGAAAAAAATCATCAATCCGTCACGGTGGAAAGTGGACCGGGTTTATTTCGCGCACATGACCCTTTCCGACATTTCCGGGAAAAAATTTCATTTTTTTGAGCGGATCAACCGCAAGGGATTGATCAATGCAGGAGCCCAATCGGACCGTTTGCTAGTGTGGAATGAGAACTGGGTGCTCGCCCGGAGGGGCCGGGCGCACCGGCTCAAGGCCCGGGAGGAAGGAACGGGGATCGATCTCCAGTTGATCCCGGTCAAGAATCCCGTGATTCATGGCCAACAGGGGATCAGCAGGAAGGGAAAGGGGGCGGGAAACGCTTCCCATTATTTCTCCTACACGCGGATGAAAACCCGGGGAAAGGTCTTCATCGATGGCAGGCCCTTTGAGGTCCGGGGTACGAGCTGGATGGACCACGAGTTTTCGAGCAACCAGTTGAGTTCCGATCTCGCGGGATGGGACTGGTTTTCGCTGAAACTGGACAACGATATGGAAATCATGCTGTACCAGTTGCGCCGGAAAGACGGCGGCGTGGACCCTTTTTCAAGCGGGACCCTGGTTTTGGCCGACGGGTCTTCCCGGTACCTCAAACGGCGGGATTTTTCCCTCGAGGCTACCGGGAAATGGACCAGTGAAGTCACGGGCATTGAATATCCCGCCGGATGGGTGGTGACGTTGCCCGGCTCCAAGGCCAGATTGACTCTCCGGCCCGATCTGGCGGATCAGGAACTTTCCCGGCTGCGATCGATTTCGGGGTCCTATTGGGAGGGGAGTGTCTCTATAAAAGGAACCTTCGGGGGACGGCCGGTGCGGGGAAAGGGTTATGTGGAACTGGTGGGGTATGGGAAATCCATCAATCGGGAGCTTCCGGAATAATCAGGCTCAGGCAGGTGACCCCGCCGTCGGCTTTCTGGAATTCACTCATTTCCAGGGCAACCACCTTGAATCCGTGCTCCCGGATTTTATCCTCGAGCCGGGGATATCCCGACGGCATCAGGACGGTCCCTCCCAAGGTCAGGCAATTGGCCGCGTAGCTTTCTTCCGGTCTCACCTCAATCCATTCAAAATTTTTGAAGGGGTCCGTTTCCACGCTGGAAGGGTCGATGACCAGGAGGTTTCCTCCCAGAAAACTCACACCGCTTTTGAGATGAAGACCGCGTAGCACCCGAACGGGAATGACCGGTCTTCCCGATAGAGTTGAAAGCGCCTCCAGCGCTTCCCGGTTGGTCCGCCGGGACAGGCCGGCGAAAAGAGCTTCTCCCGTATCCAGAATATCGCCCCCGTCGCAGGTGACCGGCGGACGCAGGGTTTTGACCGTTCTTAACCCGGAGATTTCTTCAGCTACCGAGGGTGTTTCCCCTCTTCGGCTTTCCTCTTTCATGCGGCAGATCACCGCGCAATGGGTAAAAATCACCGCCGTGTCCTCGACAAAAGTCGCGTCGGGGCAGGATTCCAGGGGATCAAGAAACAGAACCCGGACCCCTTCCGCTTGCAGCGCGTTGGCATAAAGCCGATGCTGGTCCCGGGCCCGTCCGGCATGGATGGAGTCTTTTTGTGGATGCGTGGATAGGGCGCGGACGAAAGATCGGCCGGGTTCTCTCACAAGTGCGGTTTTGGTTGGCATCATCCAAACGGAGAGGTGGATTTCAAGATCCCCCGGGGGGACGTCCCCGTGGAGACCGGACCGGTGATCTTGCGGTTACTTTTGGGGTGACGCATTCAAGTGCATTTTCAATTCAATCCACGGTGGGTGTCGTCATGATGCGTGAAAAATAAAGCAGGGGCAGTTTTTTTCTCGCCCCTTTGATAATTTTCATCGTGGCCTTGTCGGGTTTGAGACGGGGCAGGGTATATTCCGGACGGGCCAGGTACGTGAACCCGTTGACCCGGGTGAAATCATGTTTGGTCAATCGCAGGACCTTGCGGACGGTTTCCTCTGGCGAGCGATGGATTTCGTCCAATCGTGGCAGAAAACGGTCATCCATTTCGTACATCACCCCGAAAAGCATTCCCGATTCGCTGGGGGTGGGTTCGATGTTTGCCAGGCCCAGTCCTTCCGGAGTTCCTTCCTCGTGAGGAATTTTGTTGAAGACCACCCGGTAGGCCGAAAGGGTAACGGAAAAACTGGCTTTGCAATCCAAACCCATTTCCTTGAAATAGCCTTCATTCATTAAGGTGTCGTAGGCAAAAAAGTGTATTAATTCGGACATCTACTTCTCCTGGGACTGGAACTTGTCTTTCGGCCGGGCCGAAAGCAGGTTCATTTTAAATTAATCGGGGTTGCGGTAATAAGTTGATGGCATTCCGGGATTATGCTAGGATAATCGAAATTTCCACTTCCTTTATCTTCTATTGATATCTGGATCGCAAGAATTATAAATCAAGATATGGGGTGGTGAAAACCTCCCTTTCCGCAATCGCCAGAGGTTAACCTCAGCTTTAAGTTGCATGGAATCCCGACAACCGGATTAGCTTTCATATTTTAATATTTTAACAGAGGAGTGTTTTTATGGCAGCCGGTAAAGTGGTTACCGTTTCCGATGCTGAATTTGAATCATCTGTCCTGAAGAACGGCAAACCGGTCATGGTTGATTTTTGGGCGGAATGGTGTCAACCGTGCAAAATGCTCGCCCCAACCGTGGAAGAAATTGCCGGAGAATATGAGGATAAAATTCTGGTAGGTAAGCTGAATGTGGACGATAATCCCTCGACTGCCACGAAGTTCGGCATCCGGGGTATTCCCACCCTTTTGTTTTTCAAGGATGGGAAGGTGGTCCAGCAGCTGGTGGGTGTGAAATCCAAGGCCGAGATCAAAAAGGTCATAGAAGACAACCTGTTGGCTTCCTCCCAACCCGCGTGAATTCAGTTTCTTCCCGAATAAGCCTCTCTCCCATGTTGGTTTTGATTTCCCGGGCCTGACGCCGCGGTTGCGGCTCAGGACCTTCCCGCCCTCCGGGGGCGGGTACCGGGGTTCTCGCCGCGGGCTCCTGCCCCGGTTTCTGCCCTATATTCCTCCCACGATTAAATGAACGGTCGGAGTCCCGGTTAAATCGATTGGTAGACGGGGCGCAGACCCAGACCCTCGATCATTTCGATATCGTTTTTCGGGTCCTGACCCTTGGTGGTGAGATAATTGCCCCCCAGGATTCCATTGGCCCCGGCGGCGAACAGCAGTTCCTGGTGGTCATTGAGGACCTCTTCCCGGCCCCCGCACACGAACAGATCCATCTCGGGAAGGACCAGGCGCAGGAGGGCGATGGTCCGCAACGCCTCGTAGGGATCCATAATTTCCATGTGGTCCAGTCCGGTGCCTTCTATCGGTTTCAGAAAGTTGATGGGGAGAGATTGTGTTCCCAGCCCCCGGATATCGAATGCCAGTTCCACCCGTTGCGCGTGAGACTCGCCCATCCCGAATATCCCGCCCACGCACACTTTGAGTCCGGCTTCCTTGGCATTTTGGACGGCACGGACTTCATCATCGTAGCTGTGGGTGGTGACGATTTGCTCGAAATGGCTGGCCGCGGTTTCCAGATTATGGTGGCAGCGGTCCAACCCGGCGGCTCTAAGTTCCCGCAGATGTTCCAGGCTCATCAAGCCCAGCGAGCAACACACTTCCAGATGGGTTTCCGCCTTGATGCGTTTGATGGCCGCGATGACCCGGTCCAGTTCTTCCCGGTTGTCCAGGGCCGTCCCGGAGGCGACGATGGAGAACTCGTTGGACCCGAACGCCTCGGCTTCCTTAGCGGCGGCGACGATGGCATCTACATCCATCAACCCATATTCGGGCGAGTCTGTCTGGAAACGGCTCGATTGCGCGCAAAAAGAACAATCCTCGGCACACCTTCCTGATTTGGCGTTGACGATGGAGCAGATCTTGACGTCGCGGCCCTTGAATTTTTCCCGGACCCGGAGGGTTCCCTGAAAAAGATAATCCAATTCCTCGCGGGTGAAGATTTCGAGGGTCAGGGCCTGTTCCCGGGATATGCCATCTCCCCTCAGGGCGTCATCGATCATGCCGTCAATCAGATCTTTTCTCATAATTTTCCATCCGCGGAGCGCGCCGTCGGGGGTTCTTAAAAGCAAACGGGTTTCCAAGTATAGAATGAAATATTAACACACTCGAAAATTAAAAGGCAAAGTGATGAGAGGAATGCAAAAGATTCCCGCGGCCTTCTCCCTCAAGGGATTGCCGGAACCTTGAGGGGAATGGAATATGTTTCCGATTCAGTTATATTTCAACAGGTCCACCAGCTCCCCGGCGGAAGTGACGGGAGCGAGGCAGGTGCCCTGACGGCACACATAAGCCGTGGCCTTGCCCTGCACGGCGGTGCGGCCCGCCAGGAGAGGGATCTCCCTTGCCGCCCGTTCGATCTCGTCGGTATAGGCAAAGGCGATGACCGCGTTGGGAAAGAAACCGCGGCGAATCGCTTCCAGCATTTCTCCAGTGGAAGGGTGGTTCCTGGGTCCGGTAACGGCGACTTCCTTTATCCCACCGAGATAGAGATGAAGGGCCTGCATCATGAATGAAGAATTCAAGCCGTAATCCATCAACTCCTCGTGGAAGGCCATGAAGATTTTTTCCCCGCTCTTCGTCAGAGTGGGTTCGGCCAGGTAAGCGGCGAGCCGGAGGAAGGCGAGAGCGGCGTTGCTGTTGCCGGAAGGTTCCACGCCGTCATAACCCGAAATCTGCCGGACGATCAGGTCTTCCGCGTCCTCGGCGGTTTCATGATAGGCCCCCTCCGAGGAGAATTTTTCCTCCACCTTATTCATCAACTCGCGGGCCGCGCCAATGTACTTCGGATCATAGGTGGCCTCATAAAGGTCGAGGCAGGCCACGGCGATCGAGGTGTAGTCGAACAGGTAACCCTCATACCGCGCTTCTCCTTCCCGGTATCTTCGCAGCAATTTGCCTTCCGGACCGCGCAGTTGGGTCAGGATGAAGTCCAGGGCTTTCTCCGCTTTCCGGATGCGGCCGGGGTCTTCCAGCACCCGTCCGGTCTTGGCCATGGCGCTGATCATCAATCCGTTCCACGAGGTGAGGATCTTATCGTCCAAAAGCGGGCGGACGCGTTTCTCCCGCGCTTCCAAGAGAAGAGACCGGGCCCGGCTCAATTCCTCTTTCAGCGTAGCCTCCTGCATGCCCAGTTCCCGCGCCAGCTCCGAAGTGGGCCGGGTGACGTTCAAAATATTTTTACCCTCGAAATTCCCGTGGGGGGTCACGTTGAAATAGGGGATGGCGACGCTGGCGGTTTTCCGCCCCAGAATTTTCTCGATTTCCTGCTGGGTCCAGACATAAAATTTTCCCTCCACCCCTTCGCTGTCCGCGTCTTCCGCGCTGTAGAAAGCCCCTTCCGCCGAGGTCATGTCGCGGTCGATGTATCGCAGAACATCCCGGGCGTAATCAGCGTATTCCGCTTTGCCGGTGACCTGGAACGCTTCGATCAGGGCGGTGGTGAACAGAGCGTTGTCGTAGAGCATTTTCTCGAAATGCGGGACGAGCCATTTGTAATCCGTGCTGTAGCGGGAGAGCCCGCCGCCGACCTGGTCGTAGATGCCCCCGTTTTTCATGGCATGGAGTGTGTTTTCCGTCATGGCCAGACTACGTTCGTGACCGGTGCGGTGGTAGTGCCGCAGCAGCAGCGACAGGCCCATGGACGGGGGAAACTTGTTCTGCTGTTGAAACGCGAACCCGTGGTTGAGGGAATCGTAATGGCCGGAGAAGAGTTCTGCCGCCCGGTCTTCGCCGTCAAAACTCAGCGAGTCCAGCGACCCGGTTCTCGGTTCCCGGGTTGCTCCTTTGCGCAGCGCCTGAACCAACGCCTGGCTTTGTTTTTCCACTTTTTCATGTTCGTTGTGCCAGGTGTTGGCCAGAAATTGCAGAACATCACTAAAAGACGGCAAATTGAACCTTCGTTCCGGCGGAAAATAAGTTCCCCCGTAAAACGGAATGCCCTCCGGGGTGACGAACACGTTGAGAGGCCAGCCGCCCTGTTGTCCCAGGTTTTGCACCGCCTGCATATAGATACCGTCCACATCCGGCCGCTCTTCCCGGTCCACCTTAATGCTGACGAAGTGCTGGTTGAGAACCGCCGCCAGGTCTGGGCTTTCAAAGGATTCCCGTTCCATCACGTGACACCAGTGGCAAGTGGCGTACCCGATACTGACCAGGAGGGGGATGTTTTTCTCCCGGGCGATCCGGAACGGCTCTTCACCCCAGGGATACCAGTTCACCGGATTGTGGGCGTGTTGCAGCAGGTACGGACTTTTTTCGCCGATCAGCTTGTTGGTATATGCGTGTTTATTCATGACATCCTTCGGATGGAGCGTGAATGAATGGATTCCGCGGCGGTCCGGGCAACCGGGGGACCTGGCTATTGGTAAAGCCCCCGCAACCGTTCAAAAAAATCGGGAAACGATTTTTCCACACATTGGGGATTTTTGATTTTGATCCCCGGGATTTTTAGTCCGGCCACGGCGAAGCTCATGGCCATGCGGTGATCGTTATACGTTTCCACCTCCTGGCCGGAATAGTCTCCGGGCTGAATTTTCAAAAAGTCGTCGCCCGGGTCCACCCGAGCGCCGAGCCGGGAAAGTTCCGTGGCCAGCGCGTGGATGCGGTCGGTTTCCTTGATCCGGAGATTGCCGATCCCGTGGATCACCGTCTCGCCCCGTGCGAACAGGGCGGTCACCGCCAGGGTCTGAACCGCGTCGGGCATTGTATTCATATTGATGGTGATTCCCTTCAAAAGGTTTCCCTTGAGGCGGATTTTTTCGCCGGATCGGGTAACGCTGCAGCCCATTTGTTCGAGAACCCCTAGAAATCCGGCGTCTCCCTGGACACTTTCCGGGTTGAGGCCGGTGAGGGTCACTTCGCCGCCGGTGACCGCGGCGGCGGCGAGAAAATAGGACGCGCTCGACCAGTCGCCCTCCACCCGGTACGTCCGGGCGCGGTACCGCTGCCCCGCCGCGACATGAAACTTTCCGTATCTCTCATTTTTTGCATGAACCCCGAAAGACCGCATGATGTCCAGCGTGATATCGGCATAGGATTTTGATGTCAGTTCACCGAGGATGTGAATGGTGGTATCGTTTTGAAAATAGGGGGCCGAAAGGAGAAGCGAGGTCAGGTATTGACTGCTCTTGTCGCCCGCCAGGTGGACCTCGCCGCCGGGAACCGGGCCGCCGTGAATTTCCAGGGGGGGGCAGCCGTTGTTTTTTTCCGAGACCGCCCGGACGTTCATTTCCCGAAGGCAGCGGAGCAGATCCTCCACCGGTCTTTGCTGCATGCGGGCATCCCCGGTTAGCCGGGTGACCCCCGGGGCCAGGCAGGCGAATGTCGTGAGGAAGCGCATGGCGGTGCCCGCGTTGCCTACCCGGATCTCCCCGTCCGGCGCTTCCAGCCGGCCGCCCTTTCCAGAAACGGCGAAAGCCTCCGCTTCCTTGCGCACCGGGATGCCGAACCGGTTCAACGCCTGGCTCATGTATGTCGTATCGTCACTGAACAGGGGGTGATCGATGCGGCTTTCCCCATCCGCCAGCGCCGCGATCAGAAGGGCGCGGTTGGTGTAGCTTTTGGAAGGCGGAACGTCCACCGTGGCCGAAAATTTTGAAACTGGCTGGATTTCGATCAAGTGGCGGTTCCCATGCACTTGGTTGAATGTTCAGGCAAATCGAAGATATTTAATATAGCACAATCGGGGGTAAAGGATTCGGACCAGGAAATTAAACTATTTGGGTACATTGATCGCAAATAGTCCAACTATCTGGAACTATATTGGAATTCTTTAATTTCAAATTATTTTATATTTTCCACGGCCTAGAAAAATTAGATATTTTTTATCTCTTAAGATTTGTAATTGTTGCCGGATCTTTTCCTTTATATTTTTGTTCCTTGGGTGCTTTGCCTTCAGGAGTCCCCTGAACTCGTAGATTTCATTCAGGGAAAATTCCGTGGCATTTAATTTTTCAATGCAATGAATAAGATCTAAAAGCCAACCTTTTTCCTTGGAGATATTCCTTTCCCTTAAAAATAAAGTTTTTCCCCAATTTCTAAAAACGGTTTCTTGCGGTTCGATAACCTTGTTTCGCACAAAATATATTTTCCCTGTTTGGGGAATCGAATTTAATAAAATGTTGCAGCCAACCCAACCGGAACGATGAGCAAGTTTTGAAAGTGGTTTGCGCTTTTGAATGATCCCGGGGGTAAAGAAATGTTTCGGGATTACAAAAAAATTAATAACCTGTAATCTCGTCGATTCGTAATTTAACAAAAAAAAATTGGGATTGCGCATATCCGTTAATCTTGTCACCATGGTTTTGTACGCTCCATCAACTATTTTATTGCCAAAAGTCTGCTTGGAGCTTTTGAGTTCGAAATCCTCTCCACAATGGATACAAAAGAAGTCAGCCACCGGTTTGTTGTTTTCGTATTTATTCAGTTTTTTCAGTCCGCAATTAGGACAAAACACTTGGTTATGGACCCAATTTTCAGATAAAACACGAGCTTTTTGGGAAGAGCTTTTAAAATGGGCGGCTAAATGGGATTTGAACATTAGATCCATTTTTTGATTTATTCAAAGGGAAGAAAATCACTAGAAAAAACGGCGGCCAATCGATTCCTGAATTTCATTTATAGCACCTTGAATCCGGGAATTCAATTTCGGGAAAGAGGGCGGTTTCTCTCCTTGCTTGTTTCTCCATGAGGATTTTGATATGATGAGCCGTCTAAAAAATCCCGTCTTTTGCCAAGCTATTCTCATGAGTTAAAAGGGTTTTTGCCGATCGTTCATGAACGACGAAAAAAAATCGTTGTGGTACCGATTGTGGGGCCATAAGTCCGAGAAAGAAAAGAAAAGAATCAAGTCATTTATTCCGCTGATTCTTTATTTCATCGCGGTCATTTATGGAGTCATTTATTTATCAATACTCAATACGGTGAACCGGTATCAGACGGGACCCCGGGTAAAAACCTGGTGGGGTGGCGACCGGCCTGAAGTCATCCGGGCGCTGAACAGGGAAAAAAGGGAAATCCAGGAGAGTTTCGAGGGGTTGCGGAAACGCGTTTCCGGAGGCCGCTGACCCCTGAAATGGGGGAGAAATTCCCCAGGCCCATTGCCGGGGGGCCGCGAACGAGGGGGGATCCTTTCGCGGGGGAGAAGTTTCAAGGTCCGTTATATGAGAAAACTTGTCTACACTTTGAATTTGTTCTATTTATTTTCGCTCTCGCTCTGGGTGGCAGGGATGTTTCTTCTGGGCATCCTCGTCGAAATCGTTGTCCGGGTCAATCTAAAAGACCAGCCCCTGGTGGCCAGCACCATCATGAGTAAAATCATGGACGCCTTCAATATCAACATTGTGTTCACATGTATCGTCCTGATGGTGGCAGCCGAGGTGATCAAGGTTCTGATAAAAAATTACAGCTCCGTCGGGTTCCATCAAAAGACCGTCACCAAGCGCCCCTATACCCGGGAAGCCATTCTGGCGGTCATGATCGTTCTGGCGGTTTATATGGGGAGTTTTCTGCGGCCCGAAATGCACAAGATGGACCAGTTGAAAAAGGCGAATCCGGCCGATCAGAAACTCCAGATTCAGTTCAACCGGTTTCATTCCAAATTTGAAATGATCTTTGCGGTAAACATGATCCTCGGATTGTCCTTGTTCTACATCCATGGCAAGGAAATGGTCCGTTTTAGAGAAGACCAGCAGGACTGGCCGTAGTTCTCTTTCCTCCATGCGTCCCGGTTATAAGTTCAGCCGATTTGATGTTTAAGCGTCTTCCGGACTTTTCCCTGATTGCGTTATGTGGTTTGATTCTTGCCGTCACCACGGTCTTACCTGTGTACGGGGAAAACCGGGGAACGCCGGTGGCCGCCCAAAATGAATATTCCCGCATGGCCAAAATTCCGGCGGGAAAATTCAAAATGGGGTCCACCTTCGAGGAAACAAAAGGTTTCCTGGAAAAATGCCGCAAATTCGATAAAGCCTGCGAACTCTGGTGGTTTAAAGACGAATACCCGGACCACCTGGTCACCCTGAAAACCTACTGGATCGATCTGTATGAGGTGAGTAACGAGAAGTACCTGGAATTCGTGCGGGCCACCGGCCACCGCCCCGCCCTCGACGATTCGTGCGAAACGGTGAAGTGCCGGGAGGGCAATTTATGGCAAGGGACATCGTTTCCTCCGGCCATCAGGAATCAGCCGGTCACCCAGGTGAACTGGTTTGATGCGGATTCCTATTGCCGGTGGCGGGGCAAACGGCTGCCTTCGGAGGCGGAATGGGAGAAGGCGGCGCGGGGCTCCAGTGGAAGCATTTATCCCTGGGGAAGCGGGTCCCCCAAGGGACGCGCCACCTATCTGAGAAAATGGCGGGGCGTGTTTACGATGACCGATGTCGGAAGTTATCCCAATGGGGCTTCCCTTTACGGGGCATATGACATGGCGGGAAACGTTTGGGAATGGGTGGACGACTGGTACCACATCAACTATTACCGCCGGGGAACCCGGAAGAACCCGCGTGGACCGGCCCGGGGTGAGTTCAAGGTCGTGCGCGGCGGATCGTGGGTCAATTTCCCCGACTCCCTGCGCAGCGCGTTCCGGCGGTGGAGCCGGCCCGAGGTCCGCTTCAACGATACCGGATTCCGCTGCGCCAAGGATGCGAAGGATGAAACCCAAAAGAACTGACGAATTGACCAGCCGGGAACGGGAAATCCTTTCGCCATACGTTTCCGACGTGCGCGCCAGTGTATTCGCTCTCAGGAACCTCAATCCGGAGGTGATCGGCGCCGCCCTGGCCCGTTACAGCCGCGCTCCAACGGGGTTCAAGGAGACCGTTGCGCGCGAATTCCTCAATCCCGACGGCACCCCCAACGAGGTCAAGGGCACCGAACTGATTGACCGGGTGGTCAACAAGTTCGGTGACGAATCGGTCGCCGAACTGGCCGTCGCCTCCCTTTGCATTGAAGAAGTGTCCAACCTCATGACCAAGGTCATCGAGGACTGCCGGATCGGCGGGTCCCCCATCGAAGAGTCCACCCGCTATGTGCTTTACGACGAAAAAAAGAATGGCCGGTGGCGTTACGTGCGGCCCCGCTCCGTCGTGGAGTCCGGTCTCGGGAAAAAATTCATCAATACCATGGACTTTTTGTTCGAGACCTACGCGGGCCTGGTGGAACCCATGCAGGACCTCTTCCGGAAACGGCTGCCCGGGGACCGGTTCGCCATTGAGGTGGAGCGCAACGGGAAAATCCTCAATGCCTGCCTCGCGGACCTGGAAAACGAGAATGAACGCAAGGTCCACCGCATCGCCTACAACTTCACCATCCGCAGCGCCGCCTGCGACGTGATCCGCTGCATCCTTCCCGCATGCACCATGGCCAACCTCGGCCTGGTGGGAAACGGCCGTTTTTATACCGGCCTGATCTCCAAACTCATGACCCAGGAATTGCGGGAAGGACACGGCTTGGCAGCCGAGATCCGCGACGCCCTCAACACGCAAATCCCCACGTTCATCAAACGGGCGGGGAAAAACCGTTACCGCGAAGAGATTCACCGCAATATGAAAACGCTTTGTTCGGGCTTGTTTCAGGGCATCCCCATCGATAAGGCCGCCGAGGTCGTTCTTCTGGAGGATCGGGAGGCGGATTATCCTCTGAACCTCATCGCCAGCATGATCTTTCCTTATGTCCAGCATCCCACCGCACAGATTCGCCGGGTGGTGCGCGGCCTCCCGGAAGAAAAACGCCGGGAAATCTTCCATACGTGCATCGGCAACCGGGAAAACAAACGCGACCGGCCGGGCCGGGCGCTGGAATACGGCTACCCCATCCATTTCGATATCATCGCCGGGTTCGCCGAATACCGCGACCTCCAGCGCCACCGCATGCTGACCCAGCAAAGGCAGAACCTGGGCGTTCTCATCGGCTATTCCGTGCCCGAAGAGATTGGAGAAATCGGTAAGGATGAGGTGGTCCAGGAATGTTTTGACCGCTGCGAGGACCTGCACGCCGACCTCAAACGCGCGGGAATGGAGGAGGAAGCCCAATACGCCACCCTGTTCAATCACTTTATCCGCTGGAATGTAGGGATGAACCTGAGAGAGTTGGGGCATATGACGGAACTGCGGTCGCAGAAGGCGGGCCACCCCAAATACCGGCGCACCGTTCAGACGATGGCGCGGCTGTACTTGAAGCGCTACCCGGAATTTGAACCGATCCTGAAATTCGTCGATTACAACGACTACGACCAAAGTGTCACGCGGGCCACGCAAGAGGCGCGGACCGCCAGAAAAAGCCTCGCCACCGGCGTGTTCGATGATATGGATTGACAAAAATTATTTTCTGGCGACGAACATCAGATGATTGGCCGATTCCCAGGGCAGGAGTCTTTTTAACACCCAGGCCACAGCCCGCCGCCAGAATCCACTCTGTTTTTGGAAGATACTCTTCATACCATTGAAACTCCTCCCGGGCTATCTTGTACTGGTTGGTGTCCAGGAGGTTTTCAATGGAACTGCGATTCCACTCGTCCTCGAACTCGGTCTTTGTTTGAGGGAACTATTTTTTATTGGGGGGGGGATGAAGGAAATTGGCGGTTTTATTCCTTTCCTCTTCCTTCTGGCATCAATTTCCAGGTTTTAATATTCAAGCCGAACTCATCGATGACGGTGTTTAACCGGATCCAGTATATTATGTCCCTGTTTTTCTCAAGTATGAGGACAACTCCGGGTTTTTTCCCCGTCTGCACTGCGTAATACAGAGACTGACCGATCGATTCCGCCCATTTGGGGCCGAAATCGAACTCGATCGCATGGGTATCCGTAAGGCAATCCACACGGGTCCGATCCCGCTGTACCACTTCGGTGCGCCCGCCTGCCCGTCCGCACCATTTTGCCTGGTAGAATTTTTCTTTATGAAGGTGGGGAGCGGCCCGGGCCGGTTCCAGGTCACCGCACAATAGCAAGCTCAAGGTTCCCAACCCCATCAAAACCC
>JBHHVU010000007.1:0-96950 GCA_046754465.1 Nitrospinaceae bacterium
AAAACCTTCCTCATCCGTTGGACATCCAAGGCGGAGGGGAGATTTCCCAAAACGGGATCGACTGGGAGCTCTTTCAACGCGCTCATGGTTCCACCCCCACGGTCTGAAAATTAAGAGTACCCTCTATTTTGGCCCCCGGGCTCGAATGCATATCAAGGATTCCCCCCGTGGAATCCATACGGCTCAACAAGTAACTTCCCTTGATATGGCATTCACCCAACCGCCAAAAACAGGAGGATTCCGCGGGACCGGAAAAAAGGATATCTGTCATCTTTTCCCCGCTATGGTCGATAGTGACTGAAAGGGCCTGGGCGATGGGTCCCGCTTCCGACCCGTCCTCGGCAAATACTGGAATCCTTTTGACATCGATCGTTGGAGCCTGCTTCTTGAAAGGATAGAGCACGTTGGCAAAAGCGGCGCTTTTTGCCCGTTGGGAAAAACGTAACACCGGAGCAGGGTGCTTTTCCCCATATTTATAAGACACGTATCCGTTTTCCACATGAGTGGTGATGGCTGGATCGAACGGCTTGGTTATTATTAAATTTGGGGAACAGATCAAGAGTGCACCCTCTCGTTCATGCATCTCAACCTTTCGGAAAGCTTCTGGCGACAGGTGAAACAATTGATCGTAAACATGCGTTTCGCCGCCTAGCAGATGGTCGAAAAGGATCCAATATTCACCGCGCACAAAATAGATTTTTCGCTCGTGCGTGGCCTCGTATTCATGGCTTTTGGCCACCCCATGCAACAGGTCAAAACCCGTTTCCGTCACAAAAGTTTTCAACTCATAATCTGGAGAGGGCCCCTTGATCTTGTATTTTTTGGGGAGTTTGATGTAGCGAGTCTGGTTCATTTGGTCCACTTGGACGGTGTTGTGATATCCCGTTCCCCGAAAAAGCACCCGCCAATTGACTTCTCCCGCCTCGCTGTAGGTGTATCTGCCCGGGTCCACTACCAGGGATCGGCCATAGGCGGCCAATTCGAAACTCAGCAAGTCGAGATGACCGTGGTTGCCGGCCCCCAGGGGTCCGCAGTCAAATATCAAATACCGTTCATCTTCATAACGATCCTTCCCTTGTGCCCATCCGCTCCTCAAGATGTAATAGCCGCTTTGAGGAAACGCCCGGGATCGGTCCCTCGGCGGATGACCCTGCTTCCCCCGGGTGGCCACGTATCGGAAGTCATCGCGGTCATAAAGTTCGGCGCCCTGTTCAAGGAGGGTGAGAAAGCAACCCGTGTCACCATCGCTTAGTGATGGAATGGTACCGTCCGGTTTATGGGCGTGTAGGGCAAATTCGAGCGCCTTTACCAGCAAGCCATCCATGACTGGGGGGAGGACGATCCCATTCATGGCGGCCAGCCGGCGGGCACACAAGTAATTTTTCAGGACGATATGATGGTAATCGGTGGATAATTCAGATTGGACCCCATCCTCCAACAAGTCGGTTTGCATATTGTGAACAATGGCATCGAGAGAAAATCGCAACCATTCCCTCGATCGCTCGAATTCCGGAAACACTACGGCCACGAGAAAAATGGAATATAACTCCAACGTCCTGTGATTTCGGCCGGGCGCGAGGTGGCCGATCAAGTAAAGGGTTTGCCGGTGCAGGGAGGTGAGGAATTTGATATGAAATTCCGGGGAGAGTCCATCGCCCTTGCCCATCATGACAAAATGGTAATACGCGTAAACCCAGCTTTGGATGCGCCTTCCCGTAACATCACTGGCGATAAATCCCGGGGAAATTTCCTGGTCGATCCAAGAGGCGGTCAATTCCACCCATTTCTTCAGGTATTTTGGGTGGCCGGTTTCGTTGAAAGCCATTCCCAATCCCACCGCATAATAGAATTTATGGAGGAGAATGTGCCATTCAATATCCTCGCTGGGGTTGTGCCTCCAATCCATGGGCCGGGCCAGGGAATAACATTCGTTATTGAACTCAAATCGATTTTCGAGGATCGCTTCGATTTTTTCCGGGCCCGTTTCTTCCGGATCGGGGACCGAAAAGCAAGAGATGCCCTCCCTTGCGCCGAAGTATCGCAGGAGTTCCGCCGGTGAAAACCGATTGTAGGGAGGCCGGAAGATCAAACCATCGGTTTCTGATGGATCGGTATAAGTTTTCAGAATTTCCTGGGTTTCCTGGATCATGCGGGCAAGGCCTGTTGAAGGATGGTTTTAAAAAGGTGGTTTAAGGTTCCAATGGTTCTTTTTGAATCGAACGTCCGGCAGACCGTATCCCGGGAAGCCTGGCCCAGCTTGTCGCGCAAGTTCTTGTCCTGGAGCAGTCGTCCCAGGGCTCCGGCCAGGGCGTCCGCATCCCGTTGCGGGACTAACACGCCGTTCACCCCATCCTGGATCAATTCCGGGATCCCTGAAATATTCGTGGAGACGGCGGGAATCCCCATCGCCATTGCTTCCACCAATACATTTGGAATTCCATCCCGGTCCCCATCGTCTGTAATCTGGCAGGGCAGGGCAAACAATGTTGACCTTTGATAAATTCCCCGAAGTTCATTTTGAGTCACTTCGCTCTTCAGGGTGATGGTGTCTTCCAGGTTCAGGGATTGAATCATTTGTAGCGCCAACTCATATTGTTCTCCCTTTTCACCTACGATCAGGCATTTGAAATCCATGCCCCGATCCTTCAATTTCCTGCAGGCTTCAATGAGGTAAGTGAAGCCTTTTTTTTCCACGAACCGGCCAACGGAAAGAATCGTCGCCGGCTGTGCCGGGGTTTCCTTTTCCCGGGGCGCGAAATAGCTGGTGTCCAAGCCATGGTAAATGGTGTTGACTTTTTTCCCATTGGGGCACAAATCCTGAAGGTATTGTTTGTTGGCCTCGGTGCACGTCACCACGAAAGCCGCGGCATTAAGTTTTCTTCTCAGCAGGTCCCCCGGATTCAATTTTGTTTGATAGATGTCCTTGGCATGCGCCGTAAAACTGAACGGCAAACCTGTAATTTTGCTTACAAACGCGGTGATGGTTGTCGATCCATGGGAGAAATGCCCATGCAGGTGCCGGGTTCTTCCGGATCGCAATATTTCCACAGCAATGTGGCCTGCCTGCAAAAATTCCTTAATGAAAATCTTTCTGGGTTTTGCGAAGAAACCCGTCCGGTATTTCCAACACATCACGAACATTTGGAGAAAGGTGGTGATGTACGTCCCGGGCGTAAGCCGGATCAATTGGAAGTGAGATGCGGCAAAGGCCGGCAAATTCTCGAAAAGCCACATGAATAAATTTCGATTGGACAAAGAAGTGGTTTCCGGAAGATATTGCACTGGGGTCACGAGTTGCCGCACCTTGGTGTGAACCTTTTTTTCCCGCGGATCCTTGACCGAATATACTCGTAAGTTTAACCCCATCCGTTCGAGCAGATAGATTTCATTAGTGATGAAAGTTTCCGACAGACGTGGAAAACCTTTCAGGATGTAGGCGATTTCAAAATCTTGTTCAGTGGACATAATCCTTCACTCTTTTTTCCTGTGTGATAGATTCGGCTGAAGCCGGGTCGAGGGTGTGGTTTATCAGGGCCTTTAATTGTTCAATGTGATGTTTCGCGTCGAAATAGTGAACGATTCTTCTCCGGCCGGCAAAACCCAGGTTTTGCCGTAGCGTGGGTTGACCCAGTAAATGTTTCATGGCCGATTTCAAGGCTCCCGGGTCTTTTGGAGGGACCAGGATCCCGGTTTTTTCATGATCGATCAGTTCGGGAATGCCCGAGACGGTCGTGGAAATAACCGGGATTTCCATCGCCATCGCTTCCATGATGACATTCGGGATTCCGTCCCTGTCACCCTCTTCATCCACTTGGCAAGGGAGAACGAAGAGGTCCGCTTTTCGATATAAGCCGATTAATTCCTCGTGGACCATTTTTCCCTCCAGTTGAACTTTGTCGCCGATGGATAATGTTTCGATCCATCGATCCAGGGAATCCTTCTCCGGACCGAACCCGACGATTTTGCAGCGGAAATCGATCCCTTCATCCTTCAACCACCGGCAGGCTTGAAGGAGGGTAGGGAAGCCTTTTTTTTTCCTGAACCGGCCTACGCTGAGGATCAAGGGGACCTCGTGCGGCGGTCCCCCGTTTCCGTCATTCCTTTCCGGTTTGAACTTGTCGGTAAATAGGCCGTGATAAACTTTTACAATGGGGGTTTTACACGTGGCAATGGAGCGCAAATAACGCTTGTTGAATTCGGTGCAGGTAACAATGAAACGTGACCGGCTCATTTTCCGCCTCAAGGATTCCTTGGAGGAGAGATAGATATCCTTCGCATGCGTGGAAATGCTGAAAGGAATACCGGTAAGGTGATACACCAATTCAGCCACTCCCGCGGGTTCATTGGCATAATGAGTGTGAAGGTGGGTGATGCCGGAAAATTGGACCACGGCCGCCAGACTTCCGGCCTGGGCAAATTCCTGAAAGCGGTTGGGTTCGGACCGGTGAAATAAAAACCAGAGCGCCCCCCAATAGCGGAGCGGGTTCCGCATCATTAAAATGAAATGCGATTTGATCATTTGAAATACTTGAGAATTACCATGCCAGGGGACATATGTCACCGGAGCCTTCACCCGTTGATTGGACGAATGAAAAACCTGCTCCACCGGCCGGCGTAAAGAAAAAATTTGAAGATCCAGCCCACCCGCTTCCAAACCCAATATTTCATTGAGGATAAAAGTTTCCGAAATCTTGGGGAAGGTCTTCAATAAAATCCCTATTTTTTTCCCGGGAACACTTTTTTTGACAGGGGATCCATTTGCCCGGGAGCCGTTGCCGTTACAAACCAGCCCGGATTGGATTTTCTCTGCGATGGGGAAGTGGACTCTCATTTGACCCTTCTGAGTTATGCCAAAAGCCGGATGGGGGTGAGGATCAGGTTGAGTCCCCAGCCTTTGGGAAAGGGAAAAAGGCTCTTGGCGCTCCTATTCATGGACCCATGTTGTCCATTGAAAAATCAGGAGAATTAAAGAGCTATAAGGATTTCATAATTAGCCCATTTTGGAAGGAGGGAAATCACAATTTAATGTGATTTGACTCACATGGTGAGGAAACGTTTTAGCGGGGATTACCGGCCCAATTTAAAATCGGCAAACCGCCGGGACGGGGCCGGATGATATGGGATGGGTGGGGAGGGTCCGGGGAGGGTCCGGGGACAAAACACGGACCATTTGCGTGTTCTCAGTTCAAGGTGACGGGACAGAATTTCCTTCCACGGGATTTCAATCCCTTGAACCCGTGGAGTGAAGTTTTTAAAAAATTATCCGGTTTTCATGTAACCTGTTAGTAAGTTTTATATAAAAAAGATATTCATTTTTTCGACACGTGTTCGGCCATTCTGCCATTATTTGACAATTGCCGTTTCTTTTGAAGAATATTCAGTCTCTGCCAGACACTGATCACCTTGCGGCCATTTCGATCTTCCTTTAAACCATCCCACACGGCAAAAGCGATGAGACCTGGCTCCTTCCGGTTGAGTTCGATATCCCATTTTCCGGTTTTTGCCATATCACGCAGGAAAACGACCGTCCATACGCCGTCCTTCCACTCCCCATAGCCTTCGACATTCTGGTTGTCAGGAGGTTGGGGGGTGAGGGTGCCAAATCCTTCCGCGTTGAGCTCTTCCACGGCATTCTCTTTAGTGGCGTTCAATTTGGCGACGGGATTGGACATGATCCCGCCATAGATCAAAGCATCCATGTCTACCCCGCCCGTGGAATATTCCTGCTCATTTTCCGCCGCCAGGGTTTCTTCCAGTCCTGCTTTCCAGTGCCAGATATTGACGGGTTTATTTCGATTACCCATACCAAAAAACGGTTCGTTATGACCATGAGTATGAAGGGTTACGGCCCCCAAGGCAAATTGAACCGCCACGCCGTCACGGAAAACATCCGAATTTAACTCGGAAAAGGCATCATGCGTGGGGTCCTCCCATTGCAAGCGGATGGCTAACTGTTCCCCGTTATGTACGGAGGCAAAATTGATGGTTTCTATCGCCCCCCGCCGGGCGGACAATGGACGAAGAACAAGGTTAGTGGTTTCAATCCCATTCCACACCGGATTGTCCACCTCGGTATTGAGTTCGGCATCGACTTTATGGGAGTAAAGGTCGGTTTCAAATTCCGCGGGATTAAAAATTTTGGTAAACCGCGACTGAATCAAATAGACCAAGGCCCAGCGATCCCTCTCCGGCAGATCTGTATAGGACCGCATGGGCGTTCCATCCAATCCCGTAGTGATCGTTCGAAAAAGGTCCTTGGCTGAATGGCCTGATTTCAATACATTCGGATCGGTAATATCGTGGACAAACACCGCATGTTTCCATGCGTCCATCAGCGAATCGGCCAACTTCCCATCTCCTCGCCCCAAAGCGCCGTGGCAATCGACACATTTTTTCTTGATGAACAGGTCCTTGCCACGGGCGATCATCGCTGGGGTGGATGGAGGAGGCGTGCCGATCTGGATTTTTTCTCCGGGAGTTTCCTTTTGAAAACGGGGCGAAAAATTCTTGATCAGGTTGATAAGCGCCCACGTGTCTTCCGGGGATACCGCCGCTTCCCAGGCGGGCATGGAGGTTCCAGGAACTCCTTTGATTATGGTCCGGTAAATATCCTCATCTCGTGGAAGCGTTCCCGTTGGGGTGGAGCGGAATTTGAAAATGCCCTTGCGGAAATCCCTCGGCCACGGGTAAAGGTACTCCACAGCCCGGCCGCCGCCATTGCCATCTTCCCCATGACAGAATACGCACATATGGAGATAGATATTGCGGCCTCTGGCAAGAAGCGCTCCTTCCTCCATCCCCGGTTTAGCCACTCCCATGGCGTCATGAGCTCCGCGTGTCCGAAATAAATTTTCCGGTTTCTCTCCATGACTACCATGGCCTGAGAAGTCCTCATGACTTCCGGGAGCCTCTTCCATCTTGTATTCCTGACCAGGTTGAGAATCATGGCCACTGTGGTCCATCCCCGCATGATCTTCTGGAAAGGCGGGATGGGAGGAAAGAAAAATAATGGTCAGGGTGGAAAAAATATATACGGGCAGTGTAATGGCTTTTCGCGATCGGGTTGGGCGAATTAGCATCTGATTCATTTGAATTCTCCAAGTTGAAACATTGGTTTCCGAATTCTTAACTTAACCCCGGATAATTGAGGTGCCTGAAGAATCAGTGAATTCGACGACACCGGAAGGCGTTTGCCGGACAACCCGTTCCCACCCACAATTTTTTCTTTTAATATCCTTATTATCATGAAGAACCGGCGGCACAGCGGAATCCAACCCCTTCTATTCGATAACCCGGATAGAAAACCTTGCGGCTGGCGGACCGTCCGGATAAAAAATCGTTTTCCCACGCGCCACCGCGCACGACCTTGCGGCTGGCGGACCGCTCGGCCAGAAAAATCTCTTCCGGCCCGATTTCTGTTTTTTCCGTTTGCGGAGGAAGGTAGCCTTTGGGGTCTTTTTTCGGGCTGATAAAATAATAACCTTCGTGATATGAATCCCAGACCCATTCGCTCACATTCCCCGCCATATCGTAAAGACCAAAGGGATTGGGAGGAAAGGAACCCACCGGAGCGGTCTGTTTGAACCCGTCCGAACCTTCTGTCGATCGGACGTTCAATTTACAGGTGCTGTCGCAAAGGTTGCCCATTTTCGGATCAAAGTCTTCTCCCCAGTAATATTCGGTTGCCGTCCCAGCCCGGGCGGCGAATTCCCACTCGGCCTCCGTCGGAAGCCGTTTCCCCAGTTTTTTGCAATATTCGTTCGCGTCCATCCATGTGACGCTGTCTACAGGAAGCTCGGCCCC
Source organism: Nitrospinaceae bacterium (assembly GCA_046754465.1). Lineage (GTDB taxonomy): Bacteria > Nitrospinota > Nitrospinia > Nitrospinales > VA-1 > JBHHVU01. Next base: position 7,804 of record JBHHVU010000007.1, read on the forward strand.
CTGAAAGTGTGAGGGATTTCTGTTCAGAACGAACTGGAATTTTCTCTGAGTCACTTCATACTTATCCATTTTAAATGGTGAAACGCAAACCTCATGAATGGGTGATTCATCCGCATCTCCCTTGGTACTTCCCATCATGAAGCAGCCTCCTTCCAGGTCAGCCATTTTCTCTCTTTTCCCTCCTCCGGCGGTGGCGATCAGCTTTTTTTTGACCTTTTCCTGGAGTTCAACAACGCGTTCACGAAGAATCCGGGGAATTCCGACATATTTGATCTGAACCTGGTTTTTCGGCAGGAGTTCCACCCTCCCGGATTTTTTAAAGAACAGTCTGTAATGCTCCACGGGACCGGAAGCAATGGGTTTAATGAATTTGCCCATACTGCTTTTTGCGACACCGTCTTTCACCACAGTCTCGTCAATAAGCTCCGCTTCAAGAGGTTGTGGCTCCCCCTCAAAATAGACCAGGACTTTTCTGCCGCCGGTCACCTCCAAGGCTAGGAGCTGGTCGATCAGCACATTGGCTTCATCATATTTTTCCAAAAGAACCTTTATTTCAGCGAGTGCTTTTAAAGCCCTGTAGCCTTCCGGATTGATTTCAACCGCTTTGGAAAAAATCTTTTCCGCTCCATTGACATCATCGCTGGCAAAAGATTTTTCTCCCTCCTCGATTAAATTCTCGATCTCTCCGAATACGATCCCGGGGTCATTGAAAAAGGAAAACAGAATCAAGACAATAGCGACCGGAAGGGTTCTTTTAGGAAAAACTGGTTTGGATGTCATTAATCAGATCCTCAAAAATTAGTTGCCATCAACTTGGAGTTTCAACATAATCCCTGTACCATAATACAGGGTCAATGGAAAAATTCCTGGAAAGGAAAAAAGCGCCAAAAGTAAATTAGAGCGAAGGGTATAGCTTAAGAGTTATGTATGGTAGGCAGGCCAAAAGCGGACAATTTTCGTTTTCCGAGTTCAAGTTGAGGGAGGGAGGAACGGGTCAAAATTTTTCTTAGCTGCAACTGCCATGGATCTGGTGATGGACTCCATATATTCGCCATCCTGGTTTTCCTGTCGATCCTGTCAAACCACCCTCACATCAATCGGTATCCCCTGGATTCCGCGCTTTCCTCCTAATGGGTGGCCCCTTTTCTTTTGGCGAAACAGAGAAATTCTTTTCACCGCAAAGGCGCAAAGGACGCAGAGAAAAACTTAAAAAATAGTGGGGTTTTGGTTTCTTTGCGATCTTTGCGTCTCCGCGGTAAAAAACGGGTTTTGTTTTTCCATCGGATCATGGGTGACCCCTTTTTCTTATTATTCTTTTCAGAGAAGGCGAAAAGTTTTTTAATTTAGAAAGATCAGGAGCATTAAAAGTAAGAGCCATTGGATTGTGAGTAGTTTAGATGTAAAAAAGCTGTAAGAATCCCAGGAAAAAAAGGCACTTATAGGAGAAACTCCTTTAAGTGCCTTTTTTATTTGGTAGCGGGGGCAGGATTTGAACCTACGACCTTTGGGTTATGAGCCCAACGAGCTACCGGACTGCTCCACCCCGCAATTCAACTTTTTAAAAAATCAATGAGTTGGAAAGGATAGATTATAAAGGTATACTGGTTCCCCGGTTCTTGTCAAGGGCTCATATCCCCGAAACTTCGGGGAAGCCGTCCGCGGGGATCATCGGTGGAATGTCTTGCGCCTTCCACTTGAGAAAGAATTACTCCTATCCGGCCATGGAGCTTGGTCAACAAATCAATTCCGGGTCCGGAAAAAATCAAGCGGCTCCTACCGCATGGGAATGCGCATAAAGCCGTTTTGAAATCCAGTGATGATTAAAGATTCGCGTTTTTGCGTTCGGGATTTCTAAACAGGGAAGTTTCGTTCGACAGCTCATCCAAACCGGGAAAAGAATCATCCGGATGTATTTTCTTGGCTTTTTCCAGCAATTCCTCCTCGGTCTCCCGGTGATCCGGATCGGGGATACAGCAGTCGACCGGGCACACTTCCTGACAGGCCTCTTCACCATGAAAGCCCACGCATTCCGTACACAGGTCCGGATCGATTTCGTAAAAATCCTCACCTTCAGTAATGGCTTGATTTGGACATTCCGGTTCACAAACACCACAGTTAATACATTCTTCAGTGATAATTGTCGCCATTTTAATTGTTCCTTTTCTCTAAAATTTATATATTAAAAAAAGGGTGCGGAACTTTGTTAATAATTTTTTTCAAGGTTGGGATGGTGGGACGATGTATCCGAAAAATGACGGAATGAACCACCCGTTTAAAAAATTCTTCGCATCTCCAGAATACATCTCCGTACGAAGGTATAAAACCTATATAAGCAAATAATATTCAAGTCAAGAAAATTTTTTTATTACCCGGATTTTCTATTAAAATTTCAGGAAATTCTTTGGGGAAAGACCGGTGACGGCGGCAACCATGCCTTGGAGAAAACCTTCACTGCCCCCACTCCTATTTGACAGGAAGCGAAAATGATTGTCAAACGAGTTCTTATTTATTTGCCGCTGCTCCTTATTTTTTTCCTCGTCCAGTCCTTTTTCTGGGTCCCGACCTATGATAAACAGGCCGTTGGGAATCCGGACCGCCTCCTAAAATACATTCATGGGTCCGCTGCGGACGCCCAAATTCTCAATCCCATTCTGAGCGCCGATACCACCAGCAGTTCCATCAACGATCTTGTCTTCGAGGGGTTGATCGATCTGGATGAAAATCTGGAATACCGTCCCCGTCTGGCCGCTTCCTGGACCCAGTATGAAGAAGCGTACCTGGTCATCGACCCCGCTTATTCGAAGATCAGGGACAAGGAAGGAAAACCTCTTAAGAACGCTTCCGGCTGGATTCGGTTCATTAACGAATCCCTGAAGACCAACCGCGAGTGGATTGCCAACCTCCGGTCCGTTGAGGTGGTTCCCGGACGGGAAACGGCAGGATTCATCCGGGTCCCCGTATTCGATGATAAGGGGCAGCCCGTCACGAAGAACGGGCTGCCGCAGACGAAAAAGTTGTTCTACAAACTGCGCCAGCCGGAGCGGATAAAATTTGTCCTGAACCGGATCGACCAGGACTTTTTCCAACCCATCCGCCAATTGGTTGGGGAGGATTATTTCGACAGCTTTCCTTACCGGCGGTTCATCCGGGCGGAAAATCCTTCCCAACTGAAGGATCTAAAACCCAGTTTTGGAAAATTGTTGCAGGTCACCGAGCACAATCCCATTCTTTTGTTTCATCTAAGGAAAGGGGTGCGGTTTCACGATGGACACGAGTTCGATTCGGGCGACGTGCTTTTCACCTATAGGGCGATCATGAATCCCAGGAATGCCTCTCCCAGGACTTCCGATTATGAGCCGATCAAATCGGTGGAGCCCCAGGGACCCCATGGTGTCAAGATTGTTTACAAACGCCTGTTTTCGCCGGCCATCAATTCCTGGTTCATGGGCATCTTGCCGGAGCATTTGCTCAATGACGCGGCTTTGGGGCGGGAGGCCGGGAAAAGAGGGTTGGAGAAAGCTTCCTTTACCATGCGCGACAGCGATTTCAACCGGCACCCCATCGGCACCGGGCCTTTTATTTTCAAGGAATGGAAGTCCGATGAATTGATCCTCCTGGTTCGTAATGAGAATTACTGGGAAGGGGCGCCAGAATATCACGAATACATCATGCGTATTGTTCCCGATGCCTTGACCCAGGAGATGGAATTTTATGCCGGGGCCGTGGACAACTATGCCGTCCAGCCGCATCAGGTAGCCCGTTTCAAACGGGATAAGAAATACCAGCGGTTTTCCAGCGTCGGCTATTTCTATTCGTATATCGGATACAACCTGAGAAACCCTCTATTTCGATCCGTTAAGGTGCGTACCGCGCTGGGAATGGCCATCGACGCGGATAAAATCATCAAGTATATTTTGTACGGGGAAGGGGAGAGGGTGACTGGCCCGTATCCCAAAATCACCGATTGGTACGATCCGGGCGTGAAGCCCCTTCCCTATGATCCGGAGGGGGCGTTAAAGATATTAAACGATCTCGGTTGGCGGAAAAACGCGGAGGGGTTTCTGGAAAAAGACGGCAAGGTTTTCGAGTTCAATCTGATCACCAACGCGGGCAACCCCATCCGCAAAAATATTCTCACCATCGCCCAGAACAGTTGGCGGAAACTCGGCATCAAATGCAACACCCAGATATTTGAATGGGCGGTGTTTCTCAAGGATTTCGTCAACGCGTTAAAATTTGATGCCTTGATCCTGGGCTGGAGCATGGGGGTCGATCCCGATCTGTATCAGATTTGGCATTCCAGTCAAACCCATCCCAGGCAACTCAACTTCGTGGGGTATAAAAATCCGGAAGTGGATCGGCTGATTGTCCGCATTCGCAGGGAATACGATAAAGAGAAACAGGTTAAAATGGCCCGCCAAATCCACCGGCTCATCGCCCGGGACCAGCCCTACACCTTTCTTTACGTGGCCAAGTCCACCCAGGTGTTGGATAAAAAAATAATCATCGTCGAAAAACAGCCCGACGGGTCGGAGAAGTACGAGAAAATATATCCGACGAAGGACGGGAGAATCCGCTATTACTTCAACAAGTGGAGAAAGCTTTCCTTCGTTCCCCGGTTCAGTCCGGCGGGGTGAAACCCGGGACTCATTGGAAGATTCTCCTGCGCAAATAGATTTCTACCGTGTTTTGGGCGTTGCTGGCGACGGCGATATCCATCATACCGTCGCTGTTATAGTCGCCGCTGGTGATGGCCAGTGGCGTTCCCCCAGCCACCGCGTAGTCCCGCGTGGGAAACCTAAAGAGTCCGTTGGACCGGCGCATCACCAGGGAAAAATTGCTGCTGCGCGAATTGGCGACCGCCACGTCCATCCAATCGTCATCGTTGAAATGTTCCGCCACCAGGGAGATCGGTCCGCCGCCCCCCGAAAAGGTGATTTTCTTCTGGAAGGTTCCATCCCCATTGGAATACAGCATATAGAGGTTGTCCCCCTTGCCCGAAGCGAAGACCAGGTCGACGATCCCATCCCCGTTCATGTCTTTTCCGATCAGGCACAGAGGGACGAGCCCCTCGGCAAGCCGGGTGGGTTTGGTGAAAGATCCATTCCCCTTGCCCCAGAAGATTCGGATGGCGCTGGATTGGGAACTGCTTGCCGCCAGGGCGATGTCCTTGTTCCCGTCTCCGTTAAAATCCCCCGAAACCCCGGAAAAGGACCGGGAACCGGTAAAATAGGTGTTTCTTTTTTTAAAGGATCCGTTTCCCCGTCCCAGATAAATTTCTATTTTATCGAAGGTCAGGGTGACCCCCAAATCCATGTGGCCGTCATTGTTGAAATCTTCCACAATGACCTCTAGGGGAACCCGGCCCGTCCGGTGCCGCCGGGGTTTTTGAAAAGCGTCCCCTTCCTTTCCCAACAGGGTGGTGAATACATTGGCCCCCCGGCCATTGACCACGAGGTCGGGGAGGCCGTCCTGGTTCAGGTCGCCCGCGGCGAGGGAAGTGGGTTCCGCGGAAACACGAAGGGTCAGGGGCGCTTTAAACGTTCCGTCCCCCTTTCCGTAAAGCACGGTGAGGGTGCTGTTCTTCGCGTTGGCGGAGACGATGTCCGCTTCCCCATCCAGGTTCAGGTCCAGCGTCAGGAGATCCGCCGGTCCCTGGCCCACTTGCAGGACATTGTATTTGTATAAGAGGTTGGGAGGAGGGGAGGGCAGTTTGAAGTCGCAGGCGGACAAGGCCAGTCCGGGAATCAGGAATAAGAAACCGAGAATGCGTCTGGCCCGGGTTTCCCAAGGAAGAAACATCTTGGGGAAGGGCATGGGGGGATTTTTAAAAGGAGACCGCGGACGGACCGAAAGCTTGAATTCCCTTGATTTTGTCCGGGACCTATGTAAAAATCTTGAAAAATTCTGCATATTAGCAACCCCCTCGCTCTAACCCAAAAGGGTTAGGGCTAATTCTAATCCGTGAGGAGGTCATCCATTGCGTTCCTACCAGAGTGTCATCATTCTCAAACCCGATTTTGACGAAGCGCAGGTTGACGAAGCGCTTGAAACCATTTGCAGTTTTATCAAAAATCAGGGCGGAGTCAGCCTGAAAATAGATAAATGGGGCAAAAAACGCCTCGCTTACAAGGTCAGGAAAAACCGGTTCGGGTATTATCTCAATATTTATCACACCTGCGAAAATGATAAAGTGTCCGTCCTGGAAGAAAAGTACCGTTTGTTCGATCCTATCATAAAATACCTCGTGGTCCGGGTGGAAGATAAAGAATTGGAGCGGGTCATTGGAGAGGACACGAATGATACCACCGAGCCGGAAACCGAAAGCGCCGGGGAGGAAATTGAATCCACGAAACCCAGCGAAGTTGAAAAAGAATCCTAGAGCCCGTTCCAGGGGCTAATCCAGGAGCGAACGGAACGATGGCGTCTTTTAATAAAGTGTTACTCATGGGAAACCTGACCCGGGACCCCGAACTGCGGTATACCGCCAGCGGGGCGGCGGTCGCGAGTTTCGGGCTGGCGGTCAACCGCCGCTACAAGCAGGGAGAGGAATGGAAGGATGAGGTGTGTTATGTCGACATCACCGTTTGGGCCAAACAGGCGGAAAACTGTGCCGAATACCTGCACAAGGGCAGCGCAGTGTTTGTCGAGGGACGCCTCAATTTTCAGTCCTGGGAGACCGATACAGGGCAGAAACGAAGCAAACTAGAGGTGGTCGCCAATAACGTCCAGTTTCTCAGCCGGCCCGGTTCCCCCAAGGATTCCCCTTCCTCCGTCTCCGACGAACCTCCGGCGCAGAACGAAAAAGACGATATTCCGTTTTAACGCGAACCTGAAATAAAAAAATTTCTAATTCAAACCAGAGGGAAGAATGGCCAGTTCAAGAAAACGAGCTTTTTTTGCTCAAAAAATCTGCCGGTTTTGTGCGGAAAAAATTGATTTTATCGATTTCCATGACATAAAAGTTTTGAAACCTCTCATTTCCGAGAGAGGGAAAATTGTTCCCTCGCGGATTTCCGGGAATTGTGCCAAGCACCAACGGCAGCTGACCCGGGCGGTCAAGCGGGCGAGGAATATTGCTTTATTGCCTTTTGCCGTAGAACATTGATCTTGTCCGGTCCATCTCAGCCCAAAGATCTTCTGTTGCCCTTTCTCCTTGTTCTGGCGGTTTTATTTGTGGTTTGGCTTATTCCCGCGGTGGGGACCTTGGCGGGAATCTTTTCCCCGGCCCTCCTCATTTTCGTGTTTCTCCAGCGGGGCAAAATCGTGGGTTTGGTATTGATAGCCCTGGTTTTCCTCGTTATATTGATCCTGATGGGGGCCGCGCAGAGCCTGCTCTTTTTTGCCGAATATGGGGTTATGGCGGTCATTATGGGAGAATCCATCCGCCACCAATTGTCCCTGGATAAATGTATTTTTTTCAGTTCCCTGGGGTCCGCCGTCCTTTCGATACTTTTACTGTTTGTGCTCTTTACGGACCGTGAAACTTCGCTCACGGATTATTTTCAGCAGCAGATTCAAAAACATTTCCAACAGTCCTTGGAAACGCTCGAATCGGTGGGAGAAAACCAGGCAGAACTGGATACGCTCCGGCAATTTGTCGATAAAAGCTCGCGCACTTTCGCCGCCGCGTACCCGGCCTTCATCCTGGTCGGGTCCCTCATCACCGCCGCCGTTAATTTTTTTCTCGTGAGGGGGGTATGGACAAGGTTGTATGGGCAAACCCTTTTTGTTCCAGGAACGTTTACCCAATGGGTCCTGGCCGATTATTGGGTCTGGCTACTGATTCCCTCGGCGGCCTCGTTGTTTTTGGGCGGCGGTTTCCTGGGAACCTTGGGGATGAACATTTTCATCGTCATGGTGGTGATCTATTTTTTTCAGGGACTGGCGATCACCCTTCACATTGTTGAAACGCGGAAAATCCCAATATTTTTCCGGGTGCTGATTCTTTTCCTGATTTTGATTCAACCTGTTTTGATGGGTATCGTGGTTGGACTGGGGGTCTTCGATATTTGGATCGATTTCAGGAAAGTGAGGACACAAAATATCGGAGGCTCCGATTAAAAAACGTTTTCGTTCATAACTTATCAGGGAGTGAATTTTGATATGAAGTTGCTATTGAAGGAAGATGTGGAAGGTTTGGGAATATGCGGAGACGAGGTGACCGTCAAGGACGGATACGGCCGTAATTATCTTGTCCCGAAGGGCAAGGCTATCCTGGCGACTCCGAAGAATATCAAGCAGTTCAATCATCAGAAAATGATCGTCCAGGGAAAACTGAAGAAAATTGTCGGGTCCGCCGATGCCCTGCGGCAGCAGATCGAGAAAATCACCTGCACGGTCCGGAAAAAGGTGGGGGAACAGGGGAAACTTTATGGGTCTGTCACCACCCAGGAAATCGCCGACCTGCTCAGGAAAAACGGCGTCGAGGTGGATAAACGCAAGATCCAACCCGCCGAACCCATCCGTTCCCTGGGCGAATTCAAGGTCCCCATCAAACTGCACCCCCAGGTGGTGGCCCAAATCCATGTTGCCGTAATCCAGGACGCCGTTCCGGAAGAAGCGGAAACCGCCTCCGCGCCGGAAAAGAAACCGGCTGAAGAAAAGGCGGAAAAAGAAGAATCCTGACGTCCCGGGGGTATTCCCGGGAGTGGATAACCTGACATGCCGGAAGCCATCACCGAAATATCCTTGAACAAGCTTCCCCCTTACAACCTGGAAGCTGAGCAGAGTGTCCTGGGGGCTTGCCTGAAATCCGCCGAGGCGTTCGCCAAATCGCTGGAAGTTCTGGGTGAGGAGGAATTTTACAAGTCGAGCCATAGAAAGATTTTCAAGGCGATGCAGGAATTGTTCGAGGCGAACGATCCAATCGATATCCTCGCCCTGGCGGAAGTATTGAGGAAAAAAAATGATTTGGAGGCGGCCGGCGGACTCGAATACCTCGATATCCTCGAAGATTTCGTGCCCACCGCTACGGCAGTGGTGCACCACGCCAAAATTGTCCGCGAGAAAAAAATCCTGCGCGACCTCATCGAAACCGCTACCGAAATCGCCACCACCAGCTACGGGGATTCCGAGGAGGTGGACCTCATCCTGGACCGGGCGGAGCAGTCCATTTTCCAGATTTCCGAGAAGCGCACCCGGCGCAGTTTTTTCAGCCTGAAAGAGGTCGTCAAGGAAAACTTCGTTTCCATAGAAAAACTCTTCGAATCCCCGGGAATGGTAACGGGGGTCCCTACGGGGTTCACCGACCTGGATCACATCACCTCCGGACTCCAACCCTCCGATCTCATTATAATTGCCGGCAGGCCGAGCATGGGGAAGACGAGTTTTGCCTTGGACATCGCCCGGCATGCCGCCTTGCATGGGGATATCACCACCGCCCTTTTCAGCCTGGAGATGTCGCGGGAACAGTTGGGCCTCCGGCTGCTGTGCGCTGAGGCGCGTATCAACTCCTCCAAGTTACGGACGGGTTATATTGCCCGGCAGGACTGGCCGAAATTGACCGCGGCGGCCGGACGGCTTTCCGAGGCCAATATGTTTATCGATGACAGCCCAGCGTTGTCCACGCTCGATATCCGGGCTCGGGCCCGGCGGCTCGCCGCCGAACAACCCCTCGGACTCCTCATCGTCGATTATCTGCAGTTGATGCACAGCCGTTCGCAGTCCGAGAGCCGTCAACTGGAAGTCTCGGAAATCTCACGCGGACTCAAGGCCCTCGCCAAGGAACTCAATGTGCCGGTCGTCGCTCTTTCCCAGTTGAGCCGCGCCGTGGAAAACCGGACCGACAAAAGACCCCTGCTCTCCGATCTCAGGGAATCCGGCTCCATCGAACAAGACGCGGATGTCGTCGCCTTTATTTACCGCGATGAGGTGTATCATCCCGAAGGAGAGCATGTGGGCACCGCCGAAATCCTCATCCGCAAACAGAGAAATGGCCCGATCGGCGATGTCCGTTTGCGTTTTGAAAACGAATGCACCCGGTTTTACAACCTGTCCTCCAAAGATGAGGTGGATGCCGGATTACCCCCCGAAGCCTTTTCCGAAGATGAGGTGGATGCCGGGTTACCCCCCGATACCTTTTCCGAAGAGGATGAATGATCTGAATCAAGAACATTTTTTCCCAAAAACGGGATTCATGCCCTGTCGGAAAAAATCTTCACCTTGATTCCCCTTGTGATGAACCCCTTTTATTCGTTTCGCCCTTCACAGCCGGGAAAATTGCGTTCTGCCGGAATTTTTCCAGGGATCATGGAATTTCTCTTCAAGTTTCGATGGATGGCCCCCATCGGTCTCCTGCTGTGGGCTCTGGTTCCGGCCTCCCCGTTTGCCCAGGAGTCCCCTCATCCGGGGAATTTCAACCTGACTCCCCGGCAACGCGCCGAAACATTTCTTTACCGCAAGGAATATGAGAAGGCGGTCGAGGCCTTCCAAACTCTTTTGGAAAAAGGAGGCGGAGAGAGCCCCGTGTTTCGGGGACTAGTTCGGGCTTATCGCGGGTCCGGCCGCTTGCAAGAAGCCGAAAAGTTTCTGAAGGAGTATTTGAGGGTTCATCCAGCCTCCTCCCCGGCGCACTATGGGTTGGGGTACTCCTTTTACCTGATGGAAAATGATTCGGCCGCAATGGAGCAATTCGATGAAGCGCTCCGATTGGACCCCAAAAACGCGCTGGCGTGGAACAACCGTGGAGCGTCATTAGCGCGCACAAAATCATACACTTTCGCCGTGAAAAGCGTCAAGGAGGCGATCCGTCTAGAACCCTCTAACCCAATGTATTATAAGAATTTGCTGGCAATTTACCAGAAAATGGGGGAACCTGGCTTGTTTTTTGCAGAATTTAGGGAATACGTCAAGGGCGGCTCCCGACTTTTGGCGCAGGGTTACGGCAAAACCCTTGCCGTGACCCTGCGCCAGGAGGCCTTCGGGTTGTATGCCAAGGGAAAACTCGATGCATCGATCGCCAAATTTTCGGAAATGGTAAAGATTTATCGGGAGATTGAATACACCCAGGGTCTGGTTCCCGGTTATTTTGGGCTGGGAATTTTATTTGAGGAAAAAGGGGACCAGGAAAAAGCCCAGGATTATTTTCGAAAAGTGTTGTCCATCAATCCCAACCATATTCAAGCCCGGGAAAAAGTAAAAAATAATTGAAATAAAAGATTTTTTATCCCTCTTTTGAAGGGTTATATTTTTTAAAATTTTGCAAAATTATTATAAAATTCGCTGAAAAATTTTAAGGATTGGCAATTTCAATTGAAGTTTAAGAGGGGTAAACAATTCAATTAATTGTTGACATCATAAGGCTTCAAAGCTAGGATTTACGGCATATTCCAGCCATTTGACACATCAGAGGAGGTTGGGTTGAGAAAAGACGATTACACAATTGTTATTTTCCCCGGTTCCGCCGGAGCACCCAAAAATTTAAATGTTCCCAAACGCTGGGTCCACATCGGGCTGAGTCTGTTTTTAGTTTTAGTGATTGGGCTAACCGGTTCTTCCATTTATTTCACGAAAAATTATCTTCGGTTACTCGATGATCAGTCGGAAATCACCGATCTTAGGCGGGAATCCAAGATTCAAAAAATTCAGGTTGAAAAATTTGCCCAGCAAATCAAGAATTTTGCCAATGAGATGGCGCGTTTGGAGCGGTTTGAAAGCAAACTTCGGGTGATTACCGCCTTGGGGAACTCCCCCGTCTCCGCGGATAAAAATTGGGGCGTTGGCGGACCCTACGGCCTGACGACCCACAGTTTTTCCACCTCCCTGGAAAGAGAAGCCATCTCCATGGTGGAGCGGTTATCCAGCGACCTGAATAATTTGAACCAGCAGGCCAGAATTCAATCGATCGGTTTCCAGCAATTGGATGAGTTTTTCAAGAACCAGAAATCCTTGTTGTCTTCGACGCCCTCCATCTGGCCCACGCGGGGATGGGTGACTTCCGGGTTTGGGTTCAGGAAATCCCCCTTCACTGGCCTTCGGGAGAAACACGAGGGCTGGGATATCGGGGCACGGAATGGGTCGCCTATCCGGGCTACTGCGGACGGTGTCGCCGCCGTGGTTGGCCGGGAGACGGGGTACGGAAATATGGTCGAAATTAATCATGGATACGGTCTCGTCACCCGGTATGGGCACAACTCCAAGAATCTGGTCCTGGTGGGTGATAAGGTCCGTCGGGGCCAAGTGATCGCCCTTGTTGGGAATACCGGCCGCAGTACGGGACCTCATCTCCATTACGAAGTTCTGTTTAACGGGGTTCCGGTGAATCCTAAAAATTATATCCTGGAGGAATGACCGGGAAGCACGCGGCCCGCCGTCCGGGAGGGTCTTTCCCGGCCCAAAACCCCCCCCTCTCATATTCTTTGAGGGGCCGTCCATTTCATGTTATCCTGTAAAGGAAAATAGGTCCCTCTCCCCGTCCGGGAATGATTTAACATCTCCTTGAGTCGCCACTTCCAGATAATTGAAACCCTTAAGGAAAGGTCTGGGACCAAACCCGCTTGGATTAGGTAAATTTTGAGATCCACGGCAATTGTGAAGAAAAGCACGAATGTGGAGGACGCCTCCCGGTTAGTTTCCCGGCTAGGGGATTTCACCCCCGGAAACTCTTGCATCTAATGTGCGTGAAGGGTTTTGCATCCTTTCCCGCGGCGGTTAATTTTTTTAATCAGGATTAAACCATGGTTTTGAGTCTACTCCAGAAAATCGTTGGAACCAGAAACGACAGGGAAATCAAGAGAATTCAGGCCTACGTGGACCAGATCAACGAGTTTGAGCCGCGAATCAAGAAACTGAATGATGCCGGGTTGAAAGCCAAGAAAGAGGAGTTCCGGGAAAAACTGGATCGGGGGGCCACCGTTGATGAATTACTTCCCGAAGCATTTGCCGTGGTCCGCGAAGCCAGCGTGCGAACGCTGGGAATGAGGCATTTCGACGTCCAGATGATCGGCGGCGTTGTTTTGCACGAAGGCAAGATCGCTGAAATGAAAACCGGGGAAGGCAAAACCCTCGTGGCCACCCTGGCGGTTTATTTGAATGCGTTGACCGGAGAAGGCGTCCATGTCGTGACCGTCAACGATTACCTGGCCAAGCGCGACAGTGAATGGATGGGAGAAATCTATAAGTTTCTGGGGTTGTCCGTGGGCATGATCTATCATGACATGCCCGAGGACGAACGGAAGGCGGCCTACCAGGCAGATGTCACCTACGGCACGAACAACGAATTCGGGTTCGATTACCTGCGCGACAACATGAAGTTTTCCGAGGAACAATTCGTCCAACGGCCGCTGAATTTCGCGATCGTGGATGAGGTGGACAGCATTTTAATCGACGAAGCCCGGACGCCTTTGATCATTTCCGGCCCTGCGGAAGAGTCCACGGATAAATACTATGAGGTCAACCGGGTCATCCCGCGATTAAAAAAGGAAAAGCACTACCAGGTGGATGAAAAAAGCCGCAGCGCCACCCTGACCGAGGAAGGAATCGCCTTCCTGGAAAACCTGTTAAATGTCGATAACCTTTACGATCCTCAGAATATCGAGATCCTCCATTGCGCGAACCAGGCCCTGAAGGCGCATGCCGTTTTCAGAAACGAAGTGGATTACGTGGTCAAGGACGGGAAGGTCGTCATCATCGATGAGTTTACCGGAAGAATGATGACGGGCCGGAGGTACAGCGACGGATTGCACCAGGCCCTGGAAGCCAAGGAAGGCGTGACGATCGAAAACGAAAACCAGACTCTGGCGAGTATCACCTTTCAGAATTATTTTCGCATGTATAAAAAACTCGCTGGAATGACCGGGACCGCGGATACCGAGGCGGAGGAATTCAGGGCCATTTACAACCTGGAGGTGGTCGTGGTGCCCACCAACCAGCCCATGATTCGCGAAGATCATCCGGATGTCATTTACCGGACGGAAAAGGAAAAATTCGAGGCGGTCATCGAAGAGATCCGGGAGCTCAACACGATAGGGCGCCCAGTTCTGGTGGGGACTATTTCCATTGAGAAATCAGAGAAATTGAGCCACCTTCTCAAGAAATACGGTATCAAACACAACGTTCTCAACGCAAAACATCATGAAAAAGAGGCCGAGATCATCTCCAACGCGGGGCAAAAGGGTGCGGTGACCATCGCCACCAATATGGCCGGACGCGGAACGGATATCGTGCTGGGCGAGGGAGTTCCCCAAATGGGTGGACTGCACATCCTGGGGACGGAACGTCACGAAAGCCGGCGCATCGATAACCAGCTTCGGGGAAGGTCCGGAAGACAGGGCGATAAGGGATCCTCCCGGTTCTTTCTGTCGCTGGAAGACGATTTGCTCCGGATTTTCGGCTCGGAAAAGATTTCGGGGGTTATGGCCAAGCTAGGTATGGAAAACGGCCAACCCATCGAACATACCATGGTCACCAAGGCCATCGCCAATGCGCAAAGAAAGGTCGAAGCGCATAACTTCGATATCCGCAAACACCTCTTGGAATACGACGATGTGATGAACCGGCAAAGGGAGGTCTTTTATACCTTGCGCCGCGACATTATTTCCGGGAACAACCAGAAAGAAATTCTGCTGGACATGGCGGATGAAGTCGTGGACGGAATTCTCGAGGAAATCGCTCCCGAAAAAATGTATCCGGAAGAATGGGATATCCCAGCGCTCAATGAAAAGCTGGAACGGCAGTTCTCCCTGCATGTGGAGAAGATCTCGGACCAGGAATTGGAAATTCATGGACAACGTTTGTCCCTGGAAGATTGTAACCGGGAAAAACTGCATGAGGCCATTATGGAGGCCGTGACACAGGCCTACAATAAAAAAGAGGAAGGGCTGGACGCTGCCATGATGCGCTACCTCGAAAAATCAATCATGCTGCAAATCGCCGACAACCTCTGGAAAGATCATCTCCTGGGAATGGACCACATGAAAGAGGGAATTGGGTTGCGGGGATATGCGCAGAAGAACCCCTTGACGGAATACAAAAAGGAGGGGTTCGAGATGTTCCGCTATATGATGGACCGGATCAAGGAAGAGGTGACGGAATATCTGTTTAAAATCCGCATTCAGAAGGAAGCTCCCGTGCCGGTGGAACAAAACTTCAATCGGCGCCAGCAACTGGTCGAGCACCGGGGAAACGACGGGGAGGTCTCGAAACCGGTTACCGTGCGGAGGGAGGAAAAAAAGGTGGGAAGGAATGATCCCTGCCCCTGCGGAAGTGGAAAAAAATACAAAAAATGCCACGGCCGGTGACCCGGCGGCTCATTTAGAAATGCTCCTGGGATTCCTGGCATTCAATGCATAAACTGGATAAAGGCAGGATCTGCAAACGCTTCATGCTGATCTTCTTGGCGCAATTCTCACAAATCCCGTAAGTCCCCTCCTGAATTTTAATCAAGGCATTTTCAATCAGTTTCAGCTCATTGCGGTCCCGGCTGGAAAGCTGGAAGGACATTTCCCGTCCCTCCAGGCTGGAAGCCAGGTCGATTTCGTTGCTGAAGGTCAAATCGTCGATATTTCTTTCCAAGGCCTGGGATGAGCGGAGCTTCTCGAGAACCTCGGTCCGGTTAGTAAACAGGCGGTCGCGAATCTTCACCACCATGGGATCTATTTGGGGAACCTTTTTCGCGGGGGGTTTCGGTTTCGCGGGGGCAGCGGCTTTTTTGTGAACCCGGGTTTTAGGGGCCTTGGTTTTCACAGCGGCCTTTTTCGCGGATACTTTCTTCGCGGTTTCGGCGGGTTTACGCGCTTTGCCTTTTTTGGAAGCTGGGGTTTTGGCTTTGACCTTGGTTTTCGCTTTGACCTTGGTTTTCGCTTTGACCTTGGTTTTAGCTTTGACCTTAGTTTTAGCTTTGACCTTGGTTTTAGCTTTTTTCGCGGGTTTTACCTTGGACCGGGCTTTTGAGGTTTTGGGTTTCACCTTTTTTTTAACGGACTTCGACCCTTTTCTTGGCGAGGCTTTCCTGGCCACTTTTTTTTTCTGGGCGGTTTTCTTTTTGGCCGTCTTTTTTTTCTTAACCATCCCCAGGACCTCCTGTTTAAATGTTCTGGCTCAGCGGGATGCTCTTGAGAACTAGAAGGAAACCAAACCGATTCACTCGATTATTATCTTTTGGGCCGGAATTTTCTGACTCCAATTTGAAAGGGGTCTTACCTGACGTGCTTGAACGCAATTGCTAATCCATCCCTCGAAATTATGTTAGGCGAATTCTTTTCCTACCGTATATCAGATATTTAAAATTTATGAAATGAAATGTGTCCTATAAAATAACATTAAGTGTAAATTATTCAAATTTTAAGACGGGATGTTATCATTCCCCGCTGAAAAGCACAAGATTTTATTTGCCCATTTTCCGAACTTCCAAAACCGGGTGCAAACGCTCGATTCCTGGGGTTGCCGCCGCCAACATTCCTGGCTGGGGAAAGGAATTCAATACTTTTCATAATCAACCACAGCCGAATGGGAACATAAGGAACGCATGATTTCGGCAACTGGAATGTGGTTTTTGTGAGAAACATAGGTTTTCAACCCCTCTTTGTCGTCGAAATGGGTGGTCAGGATCACATCAAAGCTTCTTTCCGAACCGGAGAAGTCGATTCCTACTTCCAGGAAACGGAGGGGTTCAATTTGACCTTCCATGCCTTTCAATGCTTCCACCACTTTTTCCAGATTGGCGGGTGTTTTTTCGGCCAGTTTGAACATTACGATGTGTTTGATCATATTCCGCTCCAGAAGGATTGATGAAAAGGGATTTAAGTGAAAACCGTTTCAAGAAAATGGTTCAGGTAAAATTTTCTTTTTCCGATTAAAACCGAGGGGTATCCCGGCTCAGAAACGGTTTCGAGTTCCGAAAGTGGTGAAGAATACCATTTTACCGGAAGGATTTCCATGCATTCCGGGTCCCTTCTCCCGGGTGGGAGATTTCTAGGCGCCCGCGAGGCCGGGGGAGTATTTTCCGCCGGTTGTGGATTATGGTATATTGAAATTTTTCAGATAATATTAACGAATTTTGCAGGGGAGTCTTGCATGTCCTGGTTGCTCGGTGCGGGAATGGGTTTTCTTCGCGGGGGACCTTTTGGGGCTCTTGTGGGGGGGACTCTCCAGCATTTTTTGACAAAAAAGGCTTTGAAAAGGATCCAAAACCGGCTGCCCGGGATCACACAAAAAGGGCTTTTCGTGACCTGCCTGGTGGTGGTGCAGACCAAAGTCGCCCTGGCCAAGGGACCGTTGACTCACCGGGAGGTTCAGGTCTTGCACCGGTTTTTTATTAAAAACCTGGGCTATGGTTCTGAGGATTTAAAATTCGTCGATAAGATCATCGATGAAACCCAACGCCTGAATCCCGATATTGGCCCCTTCGTGCAACAATATCAAAAGGCCACGCAAAACAATTACAATCTGCTTCTGCTCGCTTTGTCGTATCAGATCACGCTGATGGGAGATTCCCTGACCCGGGAGACCCAGGAGCGGATCAATCAGGTTGCCCGGTTGCTGGGCATCTCTTATGAACAGCATGACCGGATCCGCGGGAAGTATTCCCTGGGAGCCTTGAAAACTCCCTATACCATCCTGGGGATCAAACCGTCGTCCAGTAATGAGGAGATCAAAAAAGCATACCGGCGGAAAGTGGGCCAGTATCATCCCGACCGGGTCGCGCATTTGGGAGAGGACCAGGGCGAGGAGGCGCATCTAAAATTTCTGGAGATCCAGGCGGCTTACGAGGAGTTGGAAAGGATTCGCGGAGTTTAGGCCGTCTTTTTTGTATCCGGGGAAGGGACACGGGGGGTGTTGTTGGATGGCGAGGGCGTGAGCTTGCGGACGATGATGGATTGTATTTTACGTTTGCTCGCTTCTTTTATGGTCAGGCGGTACCCGTTGACGATCACCTGTTCGCCCGGATTGGGAATTTTTTCGAGCCGGTTGATGGCCAGGCCGGCCAGGGTTTCATAATCGCCGGCAGGCAGGTTGAGGTTCAGGTTTTCGTTGATCACGCTGATTTCCGTATCCGCTTCAATCAAATAACCGCCATCGGCGTAACTTTCGAATCGTTTTTCGGGTTTATCGTATTCATCCTCGATTTCCCCCACGATTTCCTCCAGCAAATCCTCCATGGTAACGATGCCGATGCACCCGCCGAATTCGTCCACCACAATCGCCATATGCAGGCCCCGTTGCTGGAGTTCACGAAGCAGGTCGTCGATTTTTTTATTGGGCGGAACATAATACGCCGGACGAACCAGATCCGTGATGGGGGAGTGGTCGACCGGCTGGTCGATCAGGTCAAAGGTGTTGAGAACCCCAATCAGGTTGTACATCCGGTCGTGGAAAACCGGTAGCCGGGAATACCCCGATTCGTTCGCCAGGTGATGGGCCTCTTCCAGGGTGGCGGAGTCCTTGATGGCCGTGATTTGAACGAGGGGCACCATGCACTGTTCCACGTTGATTTCCCCGAAATTGAAAATTTTATGGATCATTTTCCTTTCCGCGACTCCCAGTCCCAGGGATTGGGAATCGAAACTCAATACTTGCCGGATCTGGTCACGGATCAATGTTTTCCGGTCGGTTCCGTTTCGCCGGAAGATTTTCTTCGTAAAAAAAGTTGAGGTTTGGGTGAAAAAATGGATCAACGGAGAAAAGACCCGGCAGAACAGGTTGAGGGGTTTGACCAGGACCAACATGATCTCGTTGGCCCGGTTTTGAAAAATCATTTTGGGAACGATTTCCCCTCCGAAAAGGATCACGGGAGAGATGATGGCCATGGCCAGCCATTCCCCGTTTTGTCCGATGTGGGTTACCATGAATCCGGTGAAAACCGCTGTGCTGGTGACCATCGCCAGGTTGGTTCCCAGGGACGTGGTGGCAAACAGTTTTTCGGGGTTGTCGAGCAAATCCAATACGGCCTGGGCGGAAAGGTTTCCCTCTTCCGCTTGATGCTTCATCTTGATCCGGTTGATGGCAATCATGGCGATTTCCGATCCAGAGAAAAAGGCCTCCAGCAGAATGCCTAGAAATACCAGAATTAATGTGGTGCTCAGGTCCATCAGGATTCCGTGGGTTTCCGACTTTCGGTTTCCTCCCGGGGGCGGAGGGGGTGCAGGAGGGTGAGGTGGAGCCTTAATATTCTGGGCCCCTTCATTTTTTCAACCCGGAATTTGAAGGTGTCATGAGTGGCCGCTTCCCCCGATCGGGGTACCCGGCCGAACAAACCGAAAACCAGCCCGCCAACCGTATCATACTGGTCCGCAGGCAGGTTGCTTTTAAAGTATTCGTTGAAATCATTCAGACTGTATGTCCCCATGAGTTTGTAGTTGGTGTCATTGATTTTGACTAACGGTTCCTGATCCATCCGCATTTCACTGTCAATTTCACCGACCAGTTCTTCCAGGATATCCTCCAGGGTCACCAACCCGGTCACGCTGCCGTATTCGTCGAGGACGATGGCCATATGGCTCTTCAATTTTTTGAATTCTTCCAGGAGCTCTTTTATTTTTTTTGTCTTGGGGACCGAGTGGGTGGGATGCAGCATGCTTTTGATGTTCACGCTTTCCCTGGGAAGGTGCTTGATTCGATTCAAATGCTTGGTGAGCAGGACGCCGATGATATTTTCCTGTTCCTGGTCGTAAACCGGAACCCGGGAATAAAAATTCTCCGCGATCTTGGGAAGAATCTCCTCCAGGCTGTCCTCGATGTTGACAGTGACCATATCGATTTTGGGAGTCATGATGTCGGCCACGGTGGTTTCCCCGAATTTCATGATGTTGTGAATCATCTCACTTTCATCGGCGTCGATGCCCCCTTCTCCCACCCCCATCTGCACCATGGTGCGGAATTCCTCTTCGGTGATGGCGGGTTTGTTGCTGGGGAGGGTGACGATTCCCATGTGGTGGATTAATTTTTCCGCCAGGCTGGTCAGAATCTTCTGGGGAGGATGCACCAATTTGGAAAACCAGCTCAGCGGCGCGGCGGCGATGAGGGCATAGGTCTGCGCCATTTTCAGGGACATGCTTTTGGGGACAATTTCTCCGAATATCAGGAGTAAAAAAGTGCCCGCCCCAATGGCGATGCCGAGCCCGAGGTCGCCGAAAAGCTTTATCGCGACCGAGGTCGCCACCACGGATACGGCGATGTTGACCAGTTCGTTTCCGATATAAATGGTGATCAGAAGTTCGCGGGGTTTTTCCAGGAGAGAATGCACCAATCGGCCCAAACGGCCCTTATTCTCCCTCATTTCGGTTAATTGGAGTGAATTCAGCGAAAAAAAGGCGGCTTCACAAGCGGAGAAAAATCCCGAAAATAAGAGAAGGGTCAGCAGGAGAAAGAAACGCGGTAATATATAGTCGTCCAAGGTTTAAAAAAAACCCCCGAAATGAGCCCGCGCCTGAATAATCGGTTCCTTGTAAACAGAGGATAAGGAAACACGGTGGGCAGTTCCACCTTTGGGATTCCCGGAGGAGCCGTTAACGGCCTTTGGTTTTGAAATGGTCGAATCCCATGGACTTTTGGAGAGTTTCGCGCCGATCGTTATTTCGGACCAGTTCGATTTTACCTGATTTCGAACTCACCTCTCCAATTTGTGTTACGGGCGTTTTGGCATATTGAAACTGCTTAATTAATTTTCTAACATCTTCGGACTTTAAAGTAAACAGTAATTCATAATCCTCGCCACCGGATAGCATGAAATCCAATGAAATTAACCTGTTATCGGAGCAAAACCGAGTCAGGCGGGGGGATTTCGGAATTTGTTTTTCCCACAAAACAGCGCCCACTTTTCCAGCTTGGCAGATTTGATACAAATCCTGGATCAGGCCGTCGCTGGTATCGATCATGGAAGTGACCCGGACCCGTGATTGCATCAATCTCCGGGATTCGGCCAGACGGGGGACGGGGTCCAGGTGGGCCTGGATCAGTTGCTGCCTCGAATGTTTGGTTCCGGCCCAGTTTCTGCGCCGGGATCGGAGAATTTTCAACCCCAGGGCCGATTCGCCCGGGAATCCGGTCACGAATATTGCATCGCCGGGGCGGGCGCCGGCGCGGGTGACCGGACGGTTGTCCGGGGCTTCCCCCAACAGCGTGATATTGATGAACAGGTGCTTGGGAGAAGATACGGTGTCCCCCCCTGCAAGTTGTATCCGGTACTTTTGACACATCTGGTTGATCCCGCTGTAAAGACCGTCCAGAAATTTGACCGGCAGGGTGGGGGGAATGCCTAAACAGATCAGGGCGGCCGTGGGCACTCCGCCCATGGCCGCGATGTCGCTGATGTTCACCGCCATCGCTTTGCGGCCCAGTTGTTTCGCGGATGTGGTGCCCATATCGAAATGAACTTTCTCCACAAGGGCGTCGGCCGTCAGAAGCAGGGGGATTCCAGTCTTAACGGAATAGACGGCGCAATCGTCCCCGATTCCCAGTTTCATTCGAGGGGACTGGTAGGTGACCCGGGAACTCAGCCTATCGATCAAACCAAACTCACCTAGTTGTTTTAATTCAGCCATCCTGATTAAGAATCAAATATCGGACTGGAAGGGAAAAATCATTTAATAAGCAATCAGGGGTCCGTCAAAATCCGGAATTTTTGCGGGCCGACGAATTGCCGGGGTAAAGAGGGGAAACAATAACATCCTGCAACGGCTGCTTGAAGGATTGCGTCCCGGGGCTCATCCCGGGTTCCCGGCCACATGCGCTTTCCAGGGAGCCGCTGATTATTTTTTATATTTTTTAATCAATATATTGGAATACTCTTTGGCCTGGGCGGATTTTTTCAACTGATACTTTTCTTTAAACAGGTTTTCCGCTCTTTTGGCATGGAAGATGGCATTCCCGCTGTCCTGGATTTGGTCATACAGGAGGGCGAGACTCCAATGCGCCTGGGCGAATTTAGGATTGATCCGCGCCACCTCCTTGAACTCCTCGATCGCTTTTTTCTTCCGTCTTAGGTCCACGTAAGCCAGTCCCAGATTAAAGTGGGCGAGGTAATTTTCGGGTTTCCTTCGGACCGCTTCCTTAAAATGGGGGATGGCCAGTTTGGGGGTTTTGGTTTTTTCAAAGATCAAACCCAAGCTGTTATGCGCTTCAAAATTGCCGGGATCGATTTTCAGAAGTTTTTTGAAGGGTTCGATGGCGTCCTGGTACCGGTTCAAAATGTAATAGGACTGCCCCAGCGTGAAATAGGGCTCTTTTTTATCGGGCGCGATCTTTATCAGCTTCTTAAGGGTTTCGATGGATTTATCATATTGGTTTTTCTTCCAATAAGAACTGTGGAGGAGAAAATAGGCCTCGTCATTGTTCGGATCTTTCCGGATGGCCAGAGTCAACGCCTCGATCGCCCGTTCGTGCTTTCCGGTCTCGGAATATAATTTGCCGATCCTGTAATTGACGTCCTTATAGTCTGGATTGAGCCGGATGGTTTTTTCAAAGGATGCGATGGATTGTTCCGTTTTATTGACTTCCGAATAGGCAATGCCGAGGTGGAAGATAAATTTCGGGTTGCCGGGTTCTATCCGCAGGGCCTCCCTGTAATGATCGATGCCTTTTGGGTATTGTTTCAAACGGCAGTACATTAGGCCCAGGCGGAAATGCGCATCCGCATATTCGGAATTGGTTTTAACGGATTCGAGATAATGGTTCAGGGCCTTTTGGGGTTGGCCTAATTGCTGGTATTCGATCCCGGCGCGGTGATGCGCCTGCCAGAAATCCTGTTTTAATCGAATGGCCTCCTCAAATTCCCCTGCCGCCTTTTCATGCCGCTCCAGTTTCTGCCATACCAGGCCCATGCCGTAGTGGAACTTCGCATTTTCGGGTTCGAGATCCAAGGCTTGCTTGAGGGGTTGAACCGCTTTTTGATATTGACCGGAAAATACATACTCCATGGCCAGGAGATAACTTTCCTGAACTTCCTTCGGGGGTGGGGGGGAACTTTTCACCTCCGTTCCGGGGATGTCCGCCACCGGCCCGGCCGGTGGCCGCGGTTCTTGGTGGACCGATTGTTTTGGGGGATTGATTGGAATGGCCGCTTTAGCGCTATCCTCCTGCTGGACCGGAGTCGACGGCCCCTTTTCCTGATCTGCCGGGGTTTTTTCAGCGTCGGTTTTGGACTCCTTTAAAAAGGGGGGCCAGTCGATTTGATTGATTTGCCGGGTCAAACTGGAACATCCCGAACTCGTCAAACCCAGGATGAAAAAGAAAACAAGATATTTTTTCATGTTGGAAGTAATGAACGCTTTCTCTTTAGCAACGTGAAAAAGGGGTGGCAGGCTTTTTTGTAATTGCACCGGCGAAAATTTTCAACCCACGGGTAGCCAAAAGTAACCTATTGGATTTTAAGGAATTATTTATGTATTCCCTCTAAATAATCTACCATAATTTGTACCGTTCCTTCCATTTTTGTTTAAATTTTCCGCCAGGCCGGCAAACAGGCGGTTCCTGCCGGAAAAAAAACCGGGAAGTATTTCGCGAGCATGAGGACCTCGAAAGGCAATTCCGGGAGAATAAGGGAGGGAAATTCAACGGTTATGAGTTGCGCTACCGGGAGGTTGCCCGGGGGACCGGGCTGGTTTAGGTCAGAAGCGTATCGATCGGAATAAGTTGGGTTTGCATGTTTTTTTCCGTGGAGAGGATGTCCAGAGCTTCATAAAGCGGGTCGATTCCCTTGCCCACCACGCCCTCGATGTGAATGTAATAGGCCGGGTTTTCCCCGGGGCTGCCGATGTTAGAATCCAAGGTAAGAATATTAAGGCCGGCTTCGGCCAGGGCGCAGGTCACATCTTCCATGATACCGGGGCGGTCGGAGCAATACACGCTGATACGCACATTGGGTTGGATCAGATGATGATTCCCGCCTTCCACCGGGATCACGTGTTGATGCAAACTCATTGAGGAGGCGGCAGGCGCGACGATTTTTTCCAGGTCTTCGAGAGTCCCGTCGAATTGAGCCATCAACATGATTGTGAAATTGTTTCCCAGCCGGGCCATGGAAGATTCTCCAAGGTTGCATCCGCCCTTGCACAAGGCCGTGGTCAGGTTTGCCACGATGCCGGGCTGGTCTTTCCCCACCAGGGTCAGCATATACCAGTTATCCATACGCATCATTCCTTCCAAGGTTATATGAAAATCTTACTTCAGTTTGAAAGGAAAATCACCTGATAAAGATGAATGGTGTTTTAAGGATCCATCCCGGGATTTCATGGGACTGAGTTCCCAAACAGGGACGGGGGGGCGACGGAAAATCGGGAAAAAAAAGGGGAACCCTCCGCCCTGAAATGGAGGAGACCGGATTGTTTCAGGGGGAGCGGTTCCCGGTATTCATTTTTTGGAAAGAAGTAGATTCTTTTTCAGGATCGGAATGCTTTTCAAACTAAAAACCGTGACCTTCTCTCTCTAAAATACCCACGCTCATTTTAAATGGCTGGTGGATTCCCTCCTTCGGGGGGGGTCGAAGGGTCCCTGGGGACCGGGCCGGAGTCATGAAGGGTGGTGAAATCGATCTTGAACAGGTTTTCCCGGGACGGGTGTTTTTCGTTATCGTGTTTGCAACTCGGGCAAAGGTAGGCCGTGGGCCGATTGGATTCTGATTTGCACTCCCAACCCCTATATTTAATTTTTTGTATGAATTGTTGTCTGCGCTCATAAGAGTGATGGTCCACACTGGCCCGCAGGGTGGTGTCGCAAAAAGGATTGTCGCAAATCACCAAGTATTGTGTGACCTCTTTAATCATAATTTTTGCCCCCTAACCTGTTACGTTAAAAAATTCGCGGAGAGAAACCAGGCCCGCCATTTTTTCTCCGTACCGCTTCCTTCTTAGCTGCGCAACTTATGGGAAATTATTTTTCCCGAATCCCCAAGGCTGTTTTCAAAATGTGATGCAGATCATATTTATCTATTAACACTCGTGGAGACGAGTTTATCAATACCTCAAACGGCGTATATTTTTCAAAGGGATGAAAACCTTTGATAACGCGCCGATTCGGGCGGGGAAAAAGTTCCGGAGGCAGGCAAATTGTGGAAAATAGGACAGGGGATTTGATTCATTGAAGGGAAGGGGGAGGGATGCCTGGCATCATCGGCGGGGCGGCTGCGTTCCAGATCAAATAATCTTTAAAGCCTACAATCCGTCGCACCGGGAAAAATAAACGAATGAGGGAAAGACGCGGCTGGGACCAAAAAAGATTGAATCGGGAACCTTCAGTTTTCCTTGCGGCGGGGGATGACCCGGTAAACCCTGACGGAAGCGGGACAGGGGGCCAAGGGGGCGTGGGAATTCTTTTTAGCCAAAAGGGGCGATATATGAAACCGGTGCCAGGACCGGAGGGTTAGGACAATGTAGCCGAGTCCTAGAACGAACATGATGGATGCGTAAATTAAAAGAAGGGGAAACATCATAAAGCCTCTTAATGAACCAGGGCCGGGAACGGTTGCAAAAAAGCATCCCGCGTTCTCTTTTGAGTTCGCGGGGGTTGGAGAGCAGACACCCCTTCCCACTCCCCCCCGGCCCGGCAAAAGATTCATCCCGCAACAGCCCTATCGCAATGTGTGGTATTTACCTATTGATAAAGCAAATTATGTGCCAAATGCCCACGAGACAAAATGACCGGCCAGGGGGCATATAACTTTAGATAAACAAAGGATTTCACACTTTGGCTGAAAAAACTCCCCTCTGCGTCGATAGGTGCCAAATTATTGAATTAATGGATTTTTGACGGTTTTCTTGCCAGGAAATTATCCGCTGAAGAGAAAAATCCCTGAAAAAATATGGTGAGCGCTCCTTATTTGTGTTTCACTTAGGACCATATACATTTTACACCCGGAACCTTACGGTAAATCCTACCTCATTGGGGCAGTCCATGGTGTTGGGACTCATGGCTCCCAAAGCCACCCGCTTGAGATACTAAAAGGAATTATTTGCCAATCAACCTGGAGGGGTGGGACCAAGGAAAATTGTCGAAAGGTCATGATTGACTGTTTATCCTTCACTTTTTTAACCGGCTTGCCTAAATTGCTTGGCGGCTAAAACTAATTGGAATGGATCGAAACAATGAACTGGCGGGTATTCTGTCGTAAAGGTTTTTTGAGTCTTATTTTGGGTGTTTGGGTCTTGGGTTTTTCCGGCCCAGCTTGGCCTCAGGATGAATTCGATTCCGGTTCGGGCCAGCAAGCCGCCCCAAGCCACGAGGATTTAAACCAAAAA
Source organism: Nitrospinaceae bacterium (assembly GCA_046754465.1). Lineage (GTDB taxonomy): Bacteria > Nitrospinota > Nitrospinia > Nitrospinales > VA-1 > JBHHVU01. The sequence goes on from JBHHVU010000007.1 coordinate 33,972, forward strand.
ATATTGTCTCTCTACCGTGAGAGCAAGTATTCCGAAGCCATCCCCCTGGCGCTGGATCTTTTGAGAAGCAGGGAAGAGAGGCTGGGTCCAGACCATCTCACTGTTGCCGTTTCTCTGCACAACCTGGCCAAGCTGTATAGCAAGTTAGGCGAATTCTCCGAGGCGGAACCCCTTTTTAAAAGGTCGTTGGAGATAAGAAGGAAACAATTGGGGGACGGCCATCCCCGCGTGGCCAATGCCTTGAACAGCCTGGGAGATTTGTACCGGAAGATGGGCCGTTACCAGGAAGCGGAATCCTATTATAAAAACGCTTTGGCTGTTTTGAAAAAGGCTTTGGGACCCGAGGACCCGATCGTCGCCAATACCCTCAATAATCTGGCGCTGGTGTATTATCAGATGGGGCAGTATGAAAATGTGGAGTCTTTATATCAAAAGTCCCTGGAAATCTATGAGAAAACCTTGGGGCCGGACGATCCCAAGGTCGCTAATTCCCTGAATAATCTTGCCGAATTTTATCGAAAAACAGGGGATCTTGACCAGGCGGAATCCTTTTATCTTGAGTCCTTGCATATCCGGGAAAGGGTGTTGGGCAAGAACGACCCGAAGGTGGCTTCTTCCCTGAACAATATCGCGGGTTTGTATATCAGCAAAAAAGATTACGCAAAAGCTGAGGTGTTGTATCTGAAGGCGATAAAAATAAAAGAAAAGACGCTGGGACCGGACCATCTCAGTGTTGCTCAATCCCTGAACAATTTAGCGGAATTGTATCGAAAGATGGGGTTTTCGGAAAATGCGGAACCTCTCTTGCAACGGTCGCTGGTGATTAAGGAAATGTCCTTGGGGTTCGGGCATCCCTCGGTGGCGACCGCCCTCAATAATCTCGCCGGATTGTATTCCTCCATGGGAAAGTATGCGAAAGCGGAACCCTTTTATACGCGGTCCCTGGTCATCTGGGAAAAAACCCTTGGCCCCAACCATCCCAATGTGAAAGTGGCGCTCAATAACCTCGCCATCCTTTACCGGAAATTGGGCGATCCTGAAAAAGCCGCGGAATTTCTTCGGCGGTTGAAAAAACTGAAGGAGAAAAAATCCGCCGTCTCCCGGGAAACCGCGCGGGGTATCAGCGCGGAAAAGTAAACCTCCGGGGCCTGCCCCGCCGGTAATCCCCAGATTCAAGGATTACATTTTCAGCAGATCCTTGGTGAGCGAATCGATATCAAATTTTTTTTCGACCTTTATCGAAATTTTGTCTCCCACTCCCATTCCGGAATCCTGAAAATCCGAAAGACCCAAAGTCAATTCCACGTGTTCCTCCGATTCAGAAAGCCAAATGGTGACGGCCCGAAATTGATGAGCCCGATTGGGGGGGCAGGTGACTTCAGTGATTTCTCCATCCAGGGTAATCATGACCGGGGGTCCTCTCTTTCCAACGGCAAGTTACGGTTAGTTTGGGGTTGGCTGAAAATTCCTGGAAGCGCCGCCATGGACATTCTATCCACCAGGAATTCCATGTGTGTATAGAAGTGGATGATAATTCAGAGGCGGGGATTCATTTTTCTTCGGACTCCCGCAGGTCCTGCGTCGGAATACCGCGGGTTTCATGGAAACCTGGCGAAATAAAGACCCAGCCCCTTGTGGAAATTCGATTGAGGAATAGAAAACAATCGGCAGGAAGATCCGGTAAAGGAAAAGACGTCCTTGAAGGAAACAGGAATAAACCCTCCATGGAAGAGAGGGTTATTTCAAATTCTGGACCAGCCAGATATGCGGTTTTTCCAAATACGTATGGAACCAGAAAATGGCATTGATGTTGAAATGAACCAGCCAGGCGGCCTTGTCCCCTTCCTGACAGGTTTTTTTCTGGTACCTGTCAACGATGAACGAAACTTGATCGCAGGTGGTGGTGGTCCAGTAATAGTGTCCAATGCCGTCATCAAACATCGGATCGATCCAGGCCTTTTTACCACTGGCGTTAACGATCCTTTTGTTGTAAACCAGGGTTTTCAGCTCCGCCAGCGTGGGAAGCCGCCATCCATCCCTGCCGGCCTCCTGGGCCGAACTCGCGGTTGCTTTGGCATCTTTCAGATTGATTTTGATGAGAATCCCTTTTTTGAGCCATAGCAATTTATTTACAGTATCCGTGACAGTTCCATCCCCATTGTCCACGAAATTGGGAGGTGGAAGGTCCTGGACGGTTTTCGCCGAAACTTTTTTGCATTCCGCCAGCAACGAGCCCGCATTAGGACATTTGTCCAAAATAGCAAAATGACCCAATTTCCCCAACATTGCGCAAACTTCTTCTTTAGTGCAATTGGCGAACAGAGAAAGTGGATTTGATAAAAGGATTGCTATTGCTAAAAGAAGGACACGCATTTTATACCTCCTCTAAAACGGATATTCGCCAATTGGATAATGATTCCAAAAAGAGTGATCTTCACAAATCCAGGAATTTTGCGGTCATGGGGGGTGGAATCTTTCAAAGCATACTATATTTTCTATTGGATAGAAATATTATTGTGGCACGAAATTATCCTCGCGGAGTGTTTCGCGTTCAATGAAGTACGAAAATAAGGGGGGATGGGTTATGAAAAAAATAGTGATTCGCCGGACCGGAAATCCCGCTGTCCTGGAAACGTTGAATGTGCCGGAACCGGTTCCGGGGGAAAATGAGGTCCTGGTCGGGCTCAAGGCGGTCGGACTCAACTGGTCGGAGGTCATGATCCGGCGGGGCGACTGGCCCATCCCCATTGCCAACGGGTTCACCCCGGGTTGCGAAGGGGCGGGGGTGGTGGAGCAGGCCGGGGCGGCCGTCGAGGATCTTCACCCAGGGGACCCGGTGATCGTATTGGATTTTCTCGCCTACCTGGTGGAGGGACAGGGATGCTATGCCGAGAAAATCATCGTGTCCCGGGACAAGATCCTGAAATTTCCCGCCAACCTGGATTTTACGGAAGCCGCGGCCACGCCGATGGCCGCCCTCACGGCCTTTGACGCCCTCATCAATCATTCCCCCTTGCCGGAATCTGGCACCATCGTTGTCACCGCCTGCACCGGCGCCGTGGGAATCGCCGCCCTCCAAATCGCCAAAAGGAAAAATCTGAGGGTGATCGGCACCACCCGGTCCGAAAAGAAGAAATCCTTCGTCCAGTCCCTGGGGGTCGAAGCCGTGGCGGCTCCCGGGCCGGGGGCGTTGAAAGAAAAAGTCGCCGGTCTCGTCGGGGAAAGCGGCATCGATTATGTTTTCGATCCCGTGAACGGGGAAACGGCGTCCCAGCTCCTTTCCCTGATGAATTTCAACGGCACCTTTGTCGAATATGGCGCCCAGAGTGGCAACCAGTTCCAGGTTCCCCCGGAATTTCTTTTTCACCAGGTCCGGATTCACGGTTATGTCGTTCTCAGGAACCTTGAGAATCCTGCCACCCTGCAGTCCGTTTGGAACGAGGTGTTGCCGCTGATCGAAACCAGGGACCTTGCCATCCCGGTGGCAAAAACGTTTCCCCTTGCCCAGGCCTCCCAGGCGCACCAGGCCTTTGAGGATCACAAGCATTTCGGGAAACTGGTGCTGGTTCCGTGATAGAGAATCGGGGTTTTACGGGACGCGTTATTTTTGAGGCGGGGGGACCGCCGGTCAGGCTTTTCCAAAAGCCGCTTGGTCCAGGGCAACCAAGGCTTCCAGGGCGGTCATGGATAAAAAATATTTGGTGCGGACGATGGAATTGGCGGAGGGGTCCAGGTTGATGTTGATCACTTTCGCCCCCTGCTCCATGAGGCGCAGGGCGATATAATCGTTGGTGGGAACGGCGCCGGAACTTCCCACCAGGACCGCCGCGTCCACCGGTTCCCTTAAGAACGCATCGAAATTTTTTTCCTGCTCGGGGTGCCCCGTGTATTCCCAATCGCCGAACATCAGAATATGCGGCCGGGCAACCGTCCCGCATCGTGGACAATGCGGGTACCGCGAAGCTTTCATGGTTTCGGCGTCCAGTTCGCAAAGGGGAACCGCATCCTCCTTCCAGAATTCCTGAGTGCACCCGTCCAGGCACTGCAATCGCCACATGGAGCCGTGAATTTCCATGATTCGTTCCGGGGGGCATCCGGAACGCAGGTGATACCCGTCGGTGTTGGTCGTGTGGATGAAGGCCTCGCCGAACCTCTGCGTCATCCACCGGTTGATGATGTGGTAGCCCTCGTGAGGCTGATTTTCCCAGGCGTTCCGGCGGCGCCATTCATAAAACGCCCATGCGTGTGGGAGCTCATTGCGAAACGCCCAGGGGCTGGCCAGGTCCTGCGCCTCGAGGTTTTTTTTTCGGAACGGTGGGAAATTTCTCCAATACCCGTCCTTGTCGCGAAAGGTGGGGATGTTGGAGTCCGCGCTCATCCCGGCGCTGGTGAGAAATATCACCCGCCGGGATTCATCAAGTATGCGGGCGGATTGACCGAGGGTGTCAGGATTCTCCATTCCATTCCCTGAAAAATTGGTGCAGGTAGTGTTCCATGAACCGGTGCCGCTCCGCGGCCATTCTTTTGCCCGCCCGCGTATTCATCCGGTCCTTCAGCAACAGCAACTTTTCATAAAAGTGATTGATGGTATGGCCCCGGTTATTCTTGTATTCCTCGAAACTTTGGTGCATCTCTGGTTTCTGGTCCGGATGATACATGAGCCGGTTCTTATGTCCCCCATACGCGAAGGCCCGGGCGATTCCCAAAGCCCCGATGGCGTCCAACCGGTCCGCGTCTTGAACCACCTCGCCCTCCAGGGTGTGCATGGGGGTGCTCACTCCCGCCCCCTTGAACGAAAGAGTAGCGATGATTTCACAGACCCGGTCCGTCGTGTCCGGAGGGGTTCCGATTTGTTTCAGCCACTGCCGGGCCTGCCGGGGTCCTGCCGTCTCGTCCCCATCGTGGAACTTCCAATCCGCAATGTCGTGGAGAAGGGCGGCCAGTTCCACGATGGTTCCATCGGCCTTTTCGATTTCAGCCAGTTTCCTGGCCGTCCGCCATACCCGGAAGACATGCCACCAGTCGTGGCCTGAACCTTCGTCGGAAAGGACGGATTCCACATGGGCCCTGGTTTTTTCTATGATCCCGTTTTTTGAAGTCATATAATCGAGTCGTACGGTTATTTAAGAGGACCTCTAATAATTCGATATTTTTTTTCCAGGCAACTCGCCGGCCCTTATTCTATAAGGGCCGTTCATGGCCCCAAGCAATTTTTAGAGGCGCCCTTAATTTAAAGGGCAGTTTATCATACAGGACCGGGTTTAAGGGAAATCCTATATGAACGAAAAATCTATTTTCACACAACTCCTGGCCGGAGGATTCACCCCCGGAGATTCGATGTTGCACCGGCTTTCCCCGGGCAAAAAAATCAGCCTCGCCCTGTTAATGGTTTGCATCCTGGGGTTGGGGCATTGGCCGGGAATCGCGGCGGTGGCCGCCGTTTGCCTGTTGGGTCTGATAGGGTCCGGTCTTCGGCCGGGAGGGGTATTCCGACGGTTCCGGTTTTTCCTGGGATTCCTGATCGCCGTCGGCGTTTTCCCCGTTCTTTTCACGCCCGGATCGGGGGCGGAACCGCACTCCGGGTTTCCCCTGTCCGTCACTTGGGAGGGGTTGGAAGCCGGAGCCCTGGCCACCTGCCGGTTGACGTTGATGTTCCTCGTCTCCATGATTTTGATGCATACGACTGCCCCCGGGGATTTGATCCGGCCGATGGAGGAAATCGGGGGGAGGTTTTCCCAATCCAGAGGGCCGATCGGGGAAATCATCACCGTGGGAGTCCTGGCCTTTCAGCTTTTACCCATTATTTGCGTGGAGACGGAGAGATGGTTCCATGCCCGGATCGGGAAAGAAACGATAAAAGGGAACCTTTTTAGGAAAGCGGGGCAGGTGGGCCGGCTTCTCCTGCCCCTGACGGTATCGGTTCTCAACGATGCAGAACGATTTTCAAGACAACTGAAAATTCCACCTTCCCGCGAGGGGACGGGCGGCCCGGCGCGGCCCAATTGATTCACTATCGTTCCGGGTGGAATTTTCCGGTTTCGTCTTTTATCTGGGGCGGTGCAGGCCGCACTCCTTATGTTCCGGGTTTTCCCACCACCACCGTCCAGCCCGTATGTCCTCACCGGGGAGGATGGGCCGGGTACAGGGGGCGCATCCGATACTGGGAAAATTCTTTTTATGCAGGGGATTGATGGGGACCGAATTTTTTTCGATATAATCTTCCACCTGGGCGATTGACCAATCGGCCAGCGGGTTGATCTTGATCAGGGGAGGGTGGTCCGGGTCTTCCCCCACTTTTGGGGTTTGTGTCCGCGTGATGCCCTGGTCCCGGCGCAGGCCGGTGACCCAGGCGTCGAGGCCGGCCAGGGCGCGATTGAGGGGTTCGACCTTGCGGATGGTGCAACACTCCTTCCGGTTCTCCACACTCTCTCGAAAGGAGTGGAATCCTTTTTCTAAAACGAGACGTTCCACACTTTCCCGATTTGGGAAATAGGTCTGGATTCTTAAATTATATTTGCTGCGTGCCCGATCCATGGTTTCATAGGTTTCTTCATGGAGCCGGCCCGTATCCAGGGTGAATAGGGTTATTTCGCCCTCCATTTTGGATATCATGTCTATGAGCACCATATCTTCCATCCCGAAACTGGATGCCAGGCCCGCTTTGGTTCCGTAACGGTTCACAGTCCATTCCAGGATTTCTTTCGCCGATTTGGTTTCCATATCTTGTAAATTCATGATAAAAAAATGATACCGCCTTTGTTCCCGATTTCCTGGAAATGACTCGTCCGGTAAAACGGGAGGAAGGTGATTCAGCCCGGAAATCGCCGCGCTTGAGAAAAGGCTAAATTACCAGAAACAAGGCGTTAGCCAGATTTTTTCCTTGACAGAAAAGAGGATTCTGTATATTAAAAATTATCTTCCCTGCCGGATAGTTCCTTAATCTTTCATGATCTGGTTGAGAAATCAAGCGAATTACCTCTTGGGACATGGTTTCGGATTAACTTTATCAAGTCCTGGAGCAATGACCTTGAATTATTAAAATAACTGATTTGTTATTTCCGAAGGCCTCTGCCTGCTCCAGGCGCTCAGAAAATGAAAAGTCCATCAGCCCTCAAACCATTTGCCGTTCTGGTTTCCATCACCCTGTTGCTGGTCCTGGTTCCCGCAACTTCACCAGCCGCTCCCCGGGGATTGAGTCTTCTTGAAGGTTTTGAAAAGGCCATGATCTCCCTGGCGGACAAAGTTCGTCCCGCGGTGGTGAGCCTTTCCCCCTATGTTCCGCCATCGCCTTCCGTGGCCACCAAAAATCCGCTCAGCCGGGGAAGGCCCACCAATGCCGGTGCGGGGGTGATCATCAATGCGGCCAAGGGGCTCATTGTGACCAACAGCCACGTGGTGAGAAATGCCGAAAAAATCCAGGTGACGCTTCTCGGGGGAGATAAGATGGTGGGCAGGGTTTTGGGAACGGATGATGACACCGACCTGGCGGTGGTTCAGGTCGAAGCGGAGCATCCCCTGGCCTCGGTCCAGTTTGCCGATTCGAGCCAAGTCAAGGTGGGGCAGATTGTCGTGGCGGTGGGCAATCCCTACGGATTGAACAATACCTTGACCTTTGGAGTGGTCAGTGGCTTGAACCGGGAAAACGTCAACCTTTCCCGATATGAGGATTTCATTCAAACCGATGCTTCCATCAACCCCGGCAACAGCGGGGGGCCCTTGATCAACATTCGGGGGGAGTTGGTGGGAATCAATACCGCGATTATCAATTACGCGCAAAGCATCGGTTTTGCCATTCCCTCCAACATCGTGAAACGGGTTTCATCCCAATTGGTTGAATTTGGAGAGGTGCGGCGGGGCTGGCTGGGAGTCGGGATTGAACCCGTGACGCCCGAAGTCGCTTCCCATTCCGATATCAAGGAAGGGCGGGGGGTGTTGGTCAATGCCGTGTTTGAGGGGGACCCCGCGCATGTGGCAGGCCTGAAAGTGGGCGACATCATTTTGAAAATCGGCGGCGCCCCGGTCGACTCTCCCAGTCGGATGATTAAAATGATTGGAGGCATTTCGCCCGGACAGATCGTCCACCTGAATATTCTCAGGGACGGGAAGTCCAAGGTGATTCCCGTCAAATTGATCCGGCAGACCAAGAACCGGAAGGCCAGGATCTCCGCTCCCATCGAGATCAAGACTCCATTGGGGATTTCCGTTGAAGCCGTCGGGGAAAAATTTTCCGGCAAGGGTGGTGTGATTATTACCCAAGTCGATCCCGCGTCCCTCGCCGCGGAAAAAGGTCTCCAGGAAGGGGACCGGATTCTCGCGGTCAATGGCCAAAGTATATCGAGCCGCGATCGGTATGAGGATGTTATTAAGAAGGTTCCTACGGGAGGCTCCGTTTTTCTGTTATTGTCCAGGGATGGGAAAAAATTCCATTTAGCACTTGTACGGGAAAATTAAAATGTGATAAAGTTTCCGGTCCATTCGGTGGCGAATGAATGGTAAATTTGGAGGCAATTTTTCATAAGTGATTATTTTTGTGTTAATTAGATAGCATAGGTCCGTTGCTGGGGAGGTGACGGATGGTTTGATAAATTCCGTGTGGTTTTTGTTTTTTAAAGGGTTTTTTTTACAAGCTCTTGGAGGTAAGAGCATAATAGGGAGGATCAGAAATGTTAGCTCGTGTCAAAAAGGGGTGGAAGTGTTGGCACGCGTTTGTCGTTCTGGCCATGTGCCTGGGTCTGACGGTTTCGGCAAGCGCAGAGGTGAATGTCAGTCAAAAAGGGGAAGTATCCAAGGCCGAGGATCATCCGGCCTGGCTTGACAAGCTGGAAAATCAGATCAATTACGAAGAGATGATGAGTGGTATGGAAGGCCGTCAGGATCGGATGAACCGAACCTTCGGGTCGATGATGGATCAATTGAAGGAAAAGATCCAGGAGCATGCGGCTCCGGCGTCTTCCGGTGGAGGATTCCACGATTCCTGGGCGGCGCATCAACTGGGCCAGAGCTATCTGTTGGGTCCATCCGAAGCGGCGGCCAAGGTCTACAAGGGCGCTCATTGCCCCAGTTCCGTTCCCGTCAAATCTTACGACGTGACCGCGATCAACGTGGAAATCACCCTGAACCAGTGGGGTGACTATTTCCCAGGGTATATGTACGTTTTGACGAAGGACTTGAAGAAGGTCCGGGATGAAGAAGAAAGGAACGCCAAGGCGAGAGGGGACGAACTGGACCCCGGCGCGGTGACGACGGGACTTCAGGGTGATGCGATTCAACCTTTGGTGTTGCGTGCCAACCAGGGGGATTGCGTTCGGATCAAGGTAAGAAACCAGGTGGAGGATGAGGATGTCGGCTTCCAGGTGAACGGATCGGCGATGATCATAAGTTCGTCCGGCCTTCCAGACACCGCCGCATCACCCGGCGCCATTATCGCATCGGGCGAATCCCAGGATTTTGAATGGTACATTCCGATCGACGAGCAGGAAGGAAGCCATACGATTCAGAGCCATGCGGGCCGCGACCCGTCGGCGTTGGGTCTCGTCGGAGCCTTCATCGTCGAGCCGCGAGGGTCGAAATACCTGGACCCCTGGACCGGGGGGCCAGCGGATAGCGGCTGGATGGTGATGATCGCCAACGGCGACGCCAAGGATTTCCGCGAGTTCGTCCTGTTCTATCATGAAGTGGGCGACGAATCGTTCCGTCCGTTGAACCGTTACGGGGCGATGATCCCCCAGCGCGATCCGCAGACGGACGCCTACCGGCCTTCGGCGAGGGCTCTGAACTACCGCAGCGAGCCTTTCGGGATCAACAACCTGGCGGTTCAGGAAAAGATGTTCCATTTCGAAGACGAATCGCTGGCCTATAGTTCTTACACCATGGGAGATATTCCCACCACGCTTCCCCGTTCGTACCTTGGGGATCCCGCCAAATTCCGCCTGATCCACGGCGGGGGCGAGGTCTTTCATTCCCATCACCCGCATGGCGGAACGATCCGCTGGACCCGTTCGCCGCAACGGGAGCCGGGTTTGAAAAACCTGACCACAGCCGCCTGGGACGGACCGGTCAAGTACCCCGTGGTGCGGACGACGACCGACCGGGTGGACGTGGAAGTGATCGGCGCCTCCGAGGCGCTGGACCTGGAGACGGAATGCGGCTCCGGTTTGTGTCAGCGGCTGGCGGGCGATTTCCTGTTCCATTGCCACGTGGCGCATCATTACGTGGCCGGAATGTGGGGTTACTGGCGTGTGTACAATACCCTGCAGGACGGAAATTATCCCTTCGGCAGTACCGACGTGATGCGGCCGTTGCAGGAGCTTCCCGACCGGAAGGGACGGATCCCGCATGGCGTGAGTTCGGACAAGCTGGTCGGCAAGACGATGGACTGGTTCGGCAAGAAGTTCAATGTCGTCGGCAAGGGGAAAAGCGACTGGAGCAAGGAAGCCCCGGTGGTCAACATCCATGACTGGGTGAAGTACATGCTTCCCCCTCAAGGGAAACCCGGCCATACCGATGACGAAAAGGGTCAAATCCTGTCGTATGACGGTTCCGTTTGGGATTACGATTGGAAAGGCAACACGGCGCTTTCGGAACGCGAAGCCACCTATAAGGTCGTCAAATACATATCGCCGCGTCCCGGAAAACGGCATCCCATCCAGTTTTCTCCCAAGACAGGAAAACTGGCGTGGCCTCACATGACGCCGCATTTCGGCAAGCGGGTTCCGTTCGCGCGTCACCATGGCGGCGCTCCCTGGCTGGAACCGTTCCATATGGCGACTCACACGGAGAATCTTCCTTCCGAGTCGGGTAATGGAAACAGCGGTCCCAACGTGGAGAGCAGCGCTCCCGCGAAACCGGGCGAACAGGGACGCTGGAGCCTTTGTCCGGGAGGCGCGGGAAGGAAACAGTATAACCTGCACTTCATCAACACGCCTATTGAGCTTTCCGGAGCCGTGGGCAAAACCAAGCCGGTCATCGACAAGTATGGCTTGATTTACGTGATCGATGAGGATATGGCCGCGGTGAAGGCCGACCCGAAGAAGGCGTATCCGCTGGTCATTCGTGCCAACGTGTACGATTGTGTGGATCTGCTTTTGACCAGCGAATGGAACGACGACGACTTTACCAATTTCCAGATGTCGAAAGTCAACATCCATCCGCATTTCTTCCAGTTCGACAACCAGGCGTCCGACGGCGTGATCTCCGGATTCTCTTACGATCAGTCGATGAGATCCTACAAGCAGTTCACCAAGAAGATGAAGGACGGACACCATGTGGGCATGCCCGTTCCGATGAACGCCAAGTTGTTGAAACCGGTGAAAGCCGGCGCGAAAACCATCGAGATTCAGATGGCGAAAGGCGCGACTCCTTTCCATGTGGGAACCGATATCATTGTTGGCATCGAAGTTCCCAACAAGAAGGACGCGCGCTGGATCCAGTCGATGAGTCCCGATCCAGATAAAAAACCCGCCAAGGACGGGAAGTACAAAATTACCTTTACCCAAGGCGTGTCGCACAGCCACAAGAAAGGTGAAATTGTGACCACCGAATATGTTCGCTACCGATGGTGGGTGGATGCCGATGTCGGACTCGTTTTCTGGCACGACCACGCGTTCGGCGCGACCACCTGGCCACACGGTGGAATCGGGTCGACCATCGTGGAACCGTGGGGGTCGACGTATCATGATCCCAAGACGGGCAAACTCATCCGCAGCGGTCCGGTGGCGGACATTCACGGCACCGAACCGTTTGCTTTTGGCCGGAACGGCAGTTTCCGCGAACTGGTGGCGCAGTTGCACGATACCGTGCCGCACACCTCTCAGTTGGTGGCCGCCGGCAATCCTCCGGGATTGTCCCGCAAGAACGCCATCGCGGCTGGGCAGTCGATTTCGTTCCAGATGCCGGACGATATGCTGGAAGTGGCGTTTCCTCACCTGAACGGCGGAACCCACACGACCGGCGGCGGGTTCAACTTCCGCGCCGCTTCGCTGTCAGCGAGGCTGTTGCACAATAAGGACGGCTCCAAGCTGTTCAGCAGTAAAGTGCACGGAGATCCCTCCACGCCCCTGCTGCGGGCGTATTTGGGAGACAATATCATGTTCCGGGTTCTGCACGGCATGATGAACGAGACCCACACTTTCGTGGTATCGGGTCACGGATATCGGCCGGAACGGTACGACCGGGATTCCCGGGTGACCAATACCATCCATATCGGTATCGCCGAACGTTACGATCTGGCGACCACCGCCGGGGGGTATCAGCAGATGGCGGGTGATTACCTTTATTACGATGGACGAACCTCGCATTTTTCTGAGGGTAGTTGGGGAATCATTCGGGTTCATGACAAGTTGCAGAAGGACCTGAAACCTCTGCCGGGCCATGAGAACATTCCGAAATCACGGAAGACTCTTTGTCCGAAAGGCGCGCCGGTGAAGAACTTCAGCGTGGTGGCCATCAACAAGGCGCTGAAATTCAATCCGCACACCGAGGATGAGATCGAAGTGGATTTCGAAAGAAAGCTCATTTTGGCCAATCCGGAAGGAAAGATCTTCGCCCTGGAGGGCGAGGTGGCCAAAGCGGCGGACGATGGTCACATGCCGCATCCGTTGACCCTTCGGGCGAATGTCGGCGATTGCATCAAGATCAAGCTGACCAACCGTCTGAAGGAAGGGAAAGTTTCCCTGCACGCGAACAACATCGCGTTCGATCCCATGGATTCCCAGGGGATCAATGTGGGCAACAATCCCGGCGACCAGACGGTGGCCCCCGGCAAATCCAAAGTCTATAACTTCTACGCGCATCCGGATTACAATATCAACGCCGCGTTGATTTGGGACTTTGGCAACCTGACCCAGAATGTCCGCGATGGTCTGTTCGGCGCGATCATTATCGGTCCGCGCGGTTCCGTGTACCGGGATCCCGAAACGGGGAAAGACATCTCCATGGGGAATTCCTGGAAAGCGGACGTGATCATTGACAAGTCGTATCCAGAGAACGCGCATCTTTCGAACTACCGGGATTATGCGCTGTATTTTCAGGACGAGGACAACATTTTGGGGACGTCGTTCATGCCTTACCTGCAGAACGTGGCGGGGTTGACGGGCGTGAACTACCGGTTGGAGCCCTGGAGTTACCGCGAGGACGAGGGATGTGAGCTTGGGAACATGTTCACGCCCTGCGTGGCGGCGGAATCCGATCCGGCGACGCCGGTGCTGAAGGCGCATGCGGGTGACCGTGTGATGATCAACGTCTTCGGGGCTCACAGCGAGCAAAACCAGATGTTCAATCTGGACGGTCACCAGTGGAGGCGCCATTTGAATCAGGAGAATTCGGATATGATCGACGTCGAGGAATTTGGCGGCGGAGAATATATCCAGGCGTTTTTCACGGCGGGTGGCACGTACCAAAACCCCGGAACCTACCTGTGGCTGAACGCGAGGACGCCCTATCAGCAGGCAGGGCAATGGGGTTATTTCAAGGTGCTGCCTGCCGGAGACCGGTCGATTCTGCCTTTGAGCAACGTGACGCCCAAGGGTGTGAAATCCGCTTCCGGATCCAAGGATGAAAGGTTGTCGATGCACCAGTAGGCGCGATCGCCTGATATAAACTGAGGGGGCCTCGTCAACAGGCCCCCTTTTTTTTAAAAGCCTTTGAGGATTCTGGATTAAATGATATAATCGCCGGCTAAAAATTCAAACAATCACTCAATGGTGGGTGTGGTGTAATTTTGTTCATAATAAGGAGGGATTCAAGGTTATGAAAAGATTATGGTTAGGAGTATTTGTCTTCGTTATTTCGATGGTGTTGGCGGCTTCCAGCAGTTTCGCCAAAAAGGCCAAATATGTGGAAGGCGATGTCAGCAATGGGGGAACGATCAGTGGAGTTGTTACCCTGAAGGGGAAACCGATGCCTCCCATCATGGAAGATCTTTCAAAGGGTAAGAATTTTGAATTTTGTAAGACCAATCCCGATACGGTGGATGGCCATATCCGTCCCCGTTATAAAGTGGTGGTCAAGGATGGTAAATTAAAAAACACGGTCGTGTTTATTGAGAATATCGAAAAGGGCAAGGCTTGGCCCGCGCCTCCCATTGCCAAATTCGACTTTAAAACCTGCGATATTTTTCCCAAGGTTGCCGCGGTCCGGAAAACTCCCAAGGGATTGAAGGAAGGCTTGGTCACCATTATCAACGATGACCCGGAAATTCTTCATAATCCGCACGGATATTCCATTAAGGGAGCCAATCGAAAAACCCTGTTCAACAAACCTCTGCCGAGTCAAGGGTCCGTGGCGGACGTAACGAAATCCTTGAAGCGTTTCAAGAAGAAAAAAGATAAGCATTTCTTCCTGCAGTGCGACCAGCACAACTTCATGGAAGCGGATGCCAGGATCGTCTGGAATCCTTATTATTCGATCAGCGGAGACGACGGTTCCTTCAAGATCGGTAATATTCCTCCGGGAAAATACAAAGTCACCGCATGGCATCCTTATGTCGGTAAGGTCACCAAGGAAATCACCGTAGCCGGCGGAGCCGAGGCCAAGGCGGATTTTGAGCTGGTGTCCAAGGTCAAATAAATTTTAATATTTCGTTGATTCAAGCAGTACCGGGTAGCCTTTTGCCCGGTACTGTTTTTTTTTGCGGGCCGCTTAAGGGAGATTCATGGCGGCGGGAGGAAAAATAACACGAGGGGATAGCTGTTGCGGTGACTGAAAGGCGGCGCGGGGAACGAAAATTTCAGCCCATGGGTTTTATGGTGTAACGTTCCTTTAGGGATTGGATTCGTTCAAGATGTTCCTGTTCCGCTTTTTCCAAAAGAAGCAGGAGGGTTTTGCTTTCGATGTTTTCACAGGCTTCCTGCATGAGGCCATAAAATTCGGCGGATACTCTTTCCGCTTCCTCGGCAAAGGCCAAGGCTTTTTGGATGCCCCTGAATTTTGGCAACTGCTCGAATATTTCTTCAAGACGGGGAAAGATGTCCGTTTGGTAATGGGTGTCGAGTAGATTGCGGAGGCGGGTGTTTTTTTCCCAACCGTAGGGTTTGCTGCCCTTTTCCTCCAGAAGTTTTTTGAATTGAATTTCGTGCTTGGCTTCTTCCTGGGCCATGAGGACCACAAAATCCTTCACTTCCGGGTCTAGAATATGTTTGGCCAACTCCTGGTAGAAGACGCTAGCCTCCCGCTCGATTTTCGTCGACAGTGCAAGAAGCTCCTCATTTGAAATTTCCATTTTACGGTCTCATGGTTGGGATGAATTAATAATTATGTTTAGATGATGGTTTGGGCAAATGGATTTAAAAATATTATTCGCCCCGTCCTGAATTCATTCTTCCCCTCGGCCGGAGGAACCGAATCAAGGGAAGTCGACAGATTATTGCTAAAAAATTATTTTTCGGCAACCCTTCATTTCATTTTTTTAAAGACGGATCAAAAATATTGTTCCCCGCGAATTATTCGGAATGCGGATTCAATTCCAGGGTATTCATTAGCCCCTGTGAATTATAAAGTTAATAGCTTTTGGGGTATGATTCGGCTTGCCGGCTCGGCGGACCCATTCCCATAGTATTAAAAATTGAATTATATAACTTTAAAAGATATTAAATTTCTTATATTATTCCTTATTCGCCAGATAAATTTTTGATTTCAATTGGTTCTTGCAAAGAACGGAAGCAGGTTTGAACATGTTGGACCAATTCCAGAAAAAACTGCGTGAAGGAGAGGATGCGGATTGTTTTAACGAACACTTGTATCCACATGCCAGGGTGATTCTGGGGTCGGCCTACCGACTTTGCCGCGACAAGGACCGCGCCGAAGACCTCGTTCAGGAAACCTTCTATTATGCCTTGAAAAACTTTCATCAGGTAAAGGATCGAAGCAAATGTAAATATTGGTTGTTTTCGATTCTTAGGAACCTTTTTCTGAAAGACACCGAAAAAAGAAAGAATCGAATCGAGATCGAATTTGATTCCGTGTGCGAAAGCCTTCATGATCAGAAAACGAGCCCGGAAGCGGATTTTTTCCAGAATGAAATCAATAAGAGCATCCGGGGTGCCTTGGACACCCTGGATGAGCGATTGAAATTTCCCATTATCCTGTTTTATTTTGAGGGCCGGTCGTACAAAGAAATTTCCGATGTTCTCGATATTCCCATGGGTACGGTGATGTCCCGGATTGCCCGGGCCAAGGTTTATCTGAAACGGGAATTGGTCCGCTCCGAAATCTTTCGGTCCAAAGTGGAGCAGTTTCCCGTAAAACCCGATTAGCGGTTCTAATAATTCCTTCCGAATTTTGCGGTATCCTCCAGGATTTTATTCTTCCTATCCTCCATTTCCAAATTTATCCCCTCCTTCATAAAAAAAGCTGATTTTTGGGAATATTTTTCCCGATTACGTATCTTCCTAATGCTGTTTTATCAAAGGATTTAAATGGCCCCAGCTTACTGGCGCCCATTCCTAGGGATAAGAAGTTGATTAATTTTGGTTTATTGTTTTCCTTCCAGAAATGGGTTGGTGAGCTCTTCTGACCATGAGGGAAACATCCTGCCTGTTTACCCATCCATAGTGGAGTTTGGGTTTTTTTTTGCTGACGGAGTTTATGTTTATTAATTGTTGAGGAGGTAACTTATGATGCGAGATTTATTTCCCAACCCCAAAGGGGGCCTGAGGGTGAGATTTTTTCTCATTCTCTTGATGGTTGGCCTAAGCGTTGGATCTGCCTTTGCCGGGAGCGCTCCCGTCAAGAAGCAGATGGCTTCGGGTGATCATCCGGCCTGGCTTGACAAGCTGGAAAATCAGATCAATTACGAAGAGATGATGAGTGGTATGGAAGGCCGTCAGGATCGGATGAACCGAACCTTCGGGTCGATGATGGATCAATTGAAGGAAAAGATCCAGGAGCATGCGGCTCCGGCGTCTTCCGGTGGAGGATTCCACGATTCCTGGGCGGCGCATCAACTGGGCCAGAGCTATCTGTTGGGTCCATCCGAAGCGGCGGCCAAGGTCTACAAGGGCGCTCATTGCCCCAGTTCCGTTCCCGTCAAATCTTACGACGTGTCTGCGATCAACGTGGAAATCACCCTGAACCAGTGGGGTGACTATTTCCCGGGGTATATGTACGTTTTGACGAAGGACTTGAAGAAGGTCCGGGCCGAGGAGAAGAAGAACGCTAAAGCGAGAGAGAGCGATCTGGACCCTGGCGCGGTTTCCACGGGTTTTCAGGGTGACGCGATTCAGCCCATGGTGTTGCGTGCCAACCAGGGGGATTGTGTACGGTTCAAAGTCAGGAACCAGGTAGAGGACGAGGATGTCGGCTTCCAGGTGAACGGATCGGCGATGATCATCAGTTCGTCCGGTTTGCCGGCCACCGCGGCTTCTGCGGGGGCGATCATCAAATCGGGTGAGTCCCAGGATTTTGAATGGTACATTCCGATCGATGAACAGGAAGGAAGCCATACGATTCAGAGCCACGCGGGGCGTGATCCGTCGGCATTGGGTCTTATCGGTGCTTTCATCGTTGAGCCCCGGGGGTCGACGTACCTGAGTCCCTGGACGGGAGGCCCGCTGGAAAACGGCTGGATGGCGATGATCGCCAACGGCGACGCCAAGGATTTCCGCGAGTTCGTCCTGTTCTATCATGAAGTGGGCGACGAATCGTTCCGGCCGTTGAACCGTCACGGGGAGATGATCCCCCAGCGGGATCCGCTTACGGATGCCTATCGTCCCTCGGCGCGCGCCATGAATTACCGGAGCGAGCCTTTCGGGATCAACAACCTGGCGGTTCAGGAAAAAATGTTCCATTTCGAGGACGAATCGTTGTCTTACAGTTCTTATACCTTTGCGGACGTCCCCACCACTATTCCCCGATCATATCTGGGCGATCCGGCGAAGTTTCGCCTGATTCACGGTGGTGGCGAGGTCTTTCATTCCCATCATCCGCATGGCGGATCGATCCGCTGGACCCGTTCGCCCAAGCGCGAGCCAGGAATCCAGAATATGATCACTGCCGCCTATGACGGACCGGTCAAGTACCCCGTGGTGCGGACGACGACCGACCGGGTGGACGTGGAAGTGATCGGCGCCTCCGAGGCGCTGGACCTGGAGACGGAATGCGGCTCCGGTTTGTGTCAGCGGCTGGCGGGCGATTTCCTGTTCCATTGCCACGTGGCGCATCATTACGTGGCCGGAATGTGGGGTTACTGGCGTGTGTACAATACCCTGCAGGACGGAAATTATCCCTTCGGCAGTACCGACGTGATGCGGCCGTTGCAGGAGCTTCCCGACCGGAAGGGACGGATCCCGCATGGCGTGAGTTCGGACAAGCTGGTCGGCAAGACGATGGACTGGTTCGGCAAGAAGTTCAATGTCGTCGGCAAGGGGAAAAGCGACTGGAGCAAGGAAGCCCCGGTGGTCAACATCCATGACTGGGTGAAGTACATGCTTCCCCCTCAAGGGAAACCCGGCCATACCGATGACGAAAAGGGTCAAATCCTGTCGTATGACGGTTCCGTTTGGGATTACGATTGGAAAGGCAACACGGCGCTTTCGGAACGCGAAGCCACCTATAAGGTCGTCAAATACATATCGCCGCGTCCCGGAAAACGGCATCCCATCCAGTTTTCTCCCAAGACAGGAAAACTGGCGTGGCCTCACATGACGCCGCATTTCGGCAAGCGGGTTCCGTTCGCGCGTCACCATGGCGGCGCTCCCTGGCTGGAACCGTTCCATCTGGCGACGGACACAACGACTCTTCCGTCTGAGTCCGGTAGCGGAAGATCGGGATCTAATGTTGAGAACAGTTCACCCGCGAAACCGGGTGAGCAGGGACGCTGGAGCCTTTGTCCGCGCGGCGCGGGAAGGAAGCAGTACAACCTGGTCTTCATCAACACGCCCATCGAGCTCTCCGGGGCCGTGGGCAAAACCAAGCCGGTCATCGACAAGTACGGTTTGATTTACGTGATCGACGAGGATATGGCGGCGGTGAAGGCCGACCCGAAGAAGGCGTATCCGCTGGTCATTCGTGCCAACGTGTACGATTGTGTGGATCTGCTTTTGACCAGCGAATGGAACGACGACGACTTTACCAATTTCCAGATGTCGAAAGTCAACATCCATCCGCATTTCTTCCAGTTCGACAACCAGGCGTCCGACGGCGTGATCTCCGGATTCTCTTACGATCAGTCGATGAGATCCTACAAGCAGTTCACCAAGAAGATGAAGGACGGACACCATGTGGGCATGCCCGTTCCGATGAACGCCAAGTTGTTGAAACCGGTGAAAGCCGGCGCGAAAACCATCGAGATTCAGATGGCGAAAGGCGCGACTCCTTTCCATGTGGGAACCGATATCATTGTTGGCATCGAAGTTCCCAACAAGAAGGACGCGCGCTGGATCCAGTCGATGAGTCCCGATCCAGATAAAAAGCCCGCCAAGGACGGGAAGTACAAAATCACCTTTACCGAAGGCTTGGCGCACAGCCACAAGAAAGGCCAGATCGTGAGTGTGGAATTTGTACGTTACCGCTGGTGGGTGGATGTCGATATGGGTTTGGTGTTCTGGCACGACCACGCCTTTGGGGCAACCACCTGGCCGCATGGCGGAATCGGATCGACCATCGTGGAACCGTGGGGATCGACCTATCATGATCCCAAGACGGGGAAACCCGTCCGCCACGGGACTGTGGTGGACATTCACGGCACCGAACCGTTTGCTTTTGGCCGGAACGGCAGTTTCCGTGAAATGGTGGCGCAGTTGCACGATACCGTGCCGCACACCGCTCAGCTCGTGAGCAAGGGGAATCCTCCGGGATTGTCCCGGAAGAACGCCATCGCGGCTGGGCAGTCGATTTCGTTCCAGATGCCGGACGATATGCTGGAAGTGGCGTTTCCTCACCTGAACGGCGGAACCCACACGACCGGCGGCGGGTTCAACTTCCGCGCCGCTTCGCTGTCAGCGAGGCTGTTGCACAATAAGGACGGCTCCAAGCTGTTCAGCAGTAAAGTGCACGGAGATCCCTCCACGCCCCTGCTGCGGGCGTATTTGGGAGACAATATCATGTTCCGGGTTCTGCACGGCATGATGAACGAGACCCACACTTTCGTGGTATCGGGTCACGGATATCGGCCGGAACGGTACGACCGGGATTCCCGGGTGACCAATACCATCCATATCGGTATCGCCGAACGTTACGATCT
This sequence comes from Nitrospinaceae bacterium, assembly GCA_046754465.1. Lineage (GTDB taxonomy): Bacteria > Nitrospinota > Nitrospinia > Nitrospinales > VA-1 > JBHHVU01. The sequence goes on from JBHHVU010000007.1 coordinate 54,148, forward strand.
GGCGACCACCGCCGGGGGGTATCAGCAGATGGCGGGTGATTACCTTTATTACGATGGACGAACCTCGCATTTTTCTGAGGGTAGTTGGGGAATCATTCGGGTTCATGACAAGTTGCAGAAGGACCTGAAACCTCTGCCGGGCCATGAGAACATTCCGAAATCACGGAAGACTCTTTGTCCGAAAGGCGCGCCGGTGAAGAACTTCAGCGTGGTGGCCATCAACAAGGCGCTGAAATTCAATCCGCACACCGAGGATGAGATCGAAGTGGATTTCGAAAGAAAGCTCATTTTGGCCAATCCGGAAGGAAAGATCTTCGCCCTGGAGGGCGAGGTGGCCAAAGCGGCGGACGATGGTCACATGCCGCATCCGTTGACCCTTCGGGCGAATGTCGGCGATTGCATCAAGATCAAGCTGACCAACCGTCTGAAGGAAGGGAAAGTTTCCCTGCACGCGAACAACATCGCGTTCGATCCCATGGATTCCCAGGGGATCAATGTGGGCAACAATCCCGGCGACCAGACGGTGGCCCCCGGCAAATCCAAAGTCTATAACTTCTACGCGCATCCGGATTACAATATCAACGCCGCGTTGATTTGGGACTTTGGCAACCTGACCCAGAATGTCCGCGATGGTCTGTTCGGCGCGATCATTATCGGTCCGCGCGGTTCCGTGTACCGGGATCCCGAAACGGGGAAAGACATCTCCATGGGGAATTCCTGGAAAGCGGACGTGATCATTGACAAGTCGTATCCAGAGAACGCGCATCTTTCGAACTACCGGGATTATGCGCTGTATTTTCAGGACGAGGACAACATTTTGGGGACGTCGTTCATGCCTTACCTGCAGAACGTGGCGGGGTTGACGGGCGTGAACTACCGGTTGGAGCCCTGGAGTTACCGCGAGGACGAGGGATGTGAGCTTGGGAACATGTTCACGCCCTGCGTGGCGGCGGAATCCGATCCGGCGACGCCGGTGCTGAAGGCGCATGCGGGTGACCGTGTGATGATCAACGTCTTCGGGGCTCACAGCGAGCAAAACCAGATGTTCAATCTGGACGGTCACCAGTGGAGGCGCCATTTGAATCAGGAGAATTCGGATATGATCGACGTCGAGGAATTTGGCGGCGGAGAATATATCCAGGCGTTTTTCACGGCGGGTGGCACGTACCAAAACCCCGGAACCTACCTGTGGCTGAACGCGAGGACGCCCTATCAGCAGGCAGGGCAATGGGGTTATTTCAAGGTGCTGCCTGCCGGAGACCGGTCGATTCTGCCTTTGAGCAACGTGACGCCCAAGGGTGTGAAATCCGCTTCCGGATCCAAGGATGAAAGGTTGTCGATGAATCGATAAAGTCGCAGCCCTTTATCTTGCAGTAACCTGGCAAGGGAACCTGAATGGGTTCCCTTGCCTTTTTTTTGATATGGAAATCCCGTTTGGGTTGTGGCAATCTAAGAAGGATTCATTCTTTCCAATGATGGGACCCTGCCGTCCCCTTAAATTTTCCAGTTAAAATCTTATTTTCAACGGTTTGTCGTATTAAGCGTTTTATCTGGATAATGAGTGAATTGGGGGGCCGGGATTTTTTTCAGGAAGGTTGCCTATGTTTTTCCGCCTCATAGCCGTGGGGATTGCCATTCTGGGGTTTTCTGGTCCCTATTTATCTGTTTGGGCCAATGGAGACGATACCGCCCATTCCGGCAACGTCACTCCCAGGTACCTGATAAAAAAGGGGAAATCCCTGTTTTTAAAATATTGTGCCCCTTGCCATGGAGTTGGAGGGGACGGCGACGGATTCAACGCGAAGTATCTGGACAAGGAACCCGCGGAGTTGTCCGATGAAGATTTTATTTCCAAAAAGACCAACGAGCAAATTTTTCGGATCATTAAAATGGGCGGGGCGGGAGTAAAAAAATCCCATTTGATGCCGGTTTTTGGAAACACGTTTTCGGAAGCGGAATTATGGTCCCTCGTGGCTTATGTGAGGAATCTTGCGTCCGATGATTCCCATCCGGTTTCACTTCCCCGTAAAGTTAAAACCGAACGTCCCAAGGGTCACCGGGTCACCAAAGAGGATGTTGAGTCGTTCTCCAAGTGGTTGGCCTCGGAGGGTCAAAAGCAAAGTATTTTTAAAGAAGGGAAACGGTTATTCAAAAAGAAAAAAAGCTGTTTTGCCTGTCATCAGGTGGATGGTGAGGGGGGAAGCGTGGGTCCGGAACTTTCCCGGGCGGGATATTGGTACCGGCCCGAATGGATTTATGCCTGGATCAGGAACCCGCAAGCCTACAAGCCCACGACAGTGATGCCCAATATGGGGCTGCAACCGGAAACCGCCAAGGTCATCGCGGCTTACTTGTGGGGGCTTCACGAGGAAAATGAGGGTGTGCCTGAAAAATGGGAACCTTATTTGGAGGCCCAGGGGGATCCCGAAAGGGGCAAAAAACTTTTTTTTGATCCCGAGGGCAAAGTCAATTGTTCCAAATGCCACCGGATAAACGGGGAGGGGGGAAATGTCGGTCCCGATTTGAGTTATGTTGGATCCAGCCGAACCCGGCCTTTCCTCCTGGAGTCGATGCTCAAGCCCAAGGCAGTCATCACCGCCGGGTATTCCACGGTTCTTATTTTAACCAAGCACAGAAAATTCATCACCGGTATCAAGGTAATGGAAGACGATTCGGGCCTGGATATTATCGATAAAGAAGGCAAGGAGATGTATATCCACAAGGAGCAGATCAAAAAGTATAAAACTCAAAAAATCTCCATGATGCCGGGAAATTTCAAGGACATTCTTGATGTCCAGGAAGTCGCGGACATTCTAGCCTACCTGAAAACCCTGACCCTGCCTGAAATCTCATGAAGTTCTTGATGGATCCCGCTGGTTAAAGGTTCTCCTGCCCCTGGGCGGATCAATGACGATGGATTCGGTGGCAAATAAACTGTGAAGGGTGTGTGGGGGCGCTCGGAATGTTTATTCCAGGATCATCTCGAACCAACTTGAGATCGCTTTTTTCGTTCCGGTTTCTCCTTGCGATCCGTCCCAGACGTTGAAGGCGATGGGAATGGTTTGTCCTGGCTCGAACTGGATGTCCTTTTCCTTATTCCGGGTATGCAGTTTCCTTTTTATGACAAGATGGTACCGGCCAAACCGGTAAATCACCTTGGACGAAAGCTCTTGGGTTTCTTTCGGTTGAAGATCCCATGCCTTCAATCCCGTTGCGTTCATCTCCAGGGCCTGCAAGGGGTACGAATTCCACTTCCAGAGGTTCACGGGGTGCTCCGGATCCCCATTCAGGAAATAAGGCCTTTTCCCATCCGGGTCCCGTGTCACGGGGAACTGAAGGGCGATCGAGTCGGGAAATTTTTGCGCTTCCGGGGTTTCGGGTTCCTCGTCCTCTTCTTCCTCCGCCACCTGGAATTCGGGAGGAAGGGGTGGGGCGGGCGATTCCTCCACCGTGGTCAGGGTGGACAGGATCGGATCATCGGATGGATCGTCCCAGTAAAGATAAAATGCGATTTCCTCGCCATTGTGGACCGCCTTCACCTCAAGGTTGTCCACGGCGGGGAAATAGGAATTTTCGGGTTGGATGATTTGTCCCCCCAAGGGAAAAAAATAGGGATCAACCGTTTTCCAGGCAGGGTCCTCCGGGCTGGACGGCACGTCCCCCTCCACGTTCTGGACCTTGATCACCGGGCGGACCCTCGGTTTTTCGGGGGGGGAAAGCGTTTGCACGTAATGCACAATATCCCATATTTGCTGATCCTTGAATATTCTCGGGGAAAACCTGGGCATGGCGGTGGTCGATAAACCGGTACGCAGGGTCAAAAATAATTGTTTTCGGGAATTGCCCCGCCGAAATTTCCAGGGTTTGCCGAGATTTCGGGGCCAAATGGCGTCGGAGCCGATGTCCACGATTTTGTGGGTTGAGACTCCATCGCTTCGGCCTTTCACCCCATGGCACCCGGAACAGTTTTTCAGAAAGAGTTCCTTCCCGGATTGAAGGCTTTCGAGGGTGAATGGAGGAGGTTCGGGGACGTACACGGGCTGCAGAACTTTTCCCTTGGCCTTGAACCGGGCAAATTTTTTGGTCAGGGATTTGAGGTACAGCACAAGACTCCAACGGTCGGCCGGGGACAGGTGTTTCCAGGCGGGCATAGTGGTTCCCGGCATGCCGTGAGAGATCATGTCGAACAAGTCCTGGTCGGTGGGAATCTTGCCAAAGGGGGTGGTCCGTATTTTGTACTGGCCCTTGGTGAAGTTGCGGGGACGGGGGCTGGTAAACGGCGCGGCAGGTCCGTCACCCTTGCCGGTTTCCCCGTGGCAATAGGCGCATTTCCGATGATAAACCTTTTTACCCTGTTCCAGGGAGGGTTCGGTGGTAGAGGCGGGAACGGCGGCACGTTTTTCACCGGCGACCGCAAAAATAAATAGGATGACTTTCCAGACTTCATCTTCCTCAAGTTGGTTTTCCCAGGCCGGCATGGCTGAGTTCCATGGGGAGTACTTGTCCGGCAGGCCCAATCCCCCCTTCATGATCCGCCAATAGGCGTAGGACTCGGGAAGGGTGATGACGGAGGAAGGTTGGGTGAAATCGGCCGGAGGAGGGAAAAAGCTCTTGCCAAAAAGGCCTTTTCCGTCCAGAAGATCCCCGTGGCAGAAAAAACAGTTTTTGAAGTAGATATTTCCGCCTTCGCGAATCCATTCGTCCAAATTTTTGGAATCTTCCCGAAGGGGATTTTTTAAATCTTTTAGGTGGACTTCCCTGTCCCGGACCGTGATGGTTTCGGGCATGTCGGCGGTGGAAGGAAGATTAATGGCGGCAAGGGCCGATGGGGGCTGGGAAAACAGGGATAACCCCGAAAGGGCCAGGAAAAGGAACCACCCGCTTCTCATGGAACGAAGACTCCTGGCCGCTAACGCCTTCGTTCCAGAATTTGGGGTGGGATTTCTGGATGGCAGTGTTCTGGGTGAGGCGATGATCATTGCTTCCCATAAACTTTTTCTTTATAAGCCGCCGCACCGTGTTTGATTCGCCCCGCTTTATTGGTCTCGTAAAAGGGCCGAATCACTTCGTCACCATCAAATTCGAATTTTAAATTGATGACCGAGTTTTCGGTCACATGGATTTTTTGGCTTCTTAACTTAATCAAGTAATGCCAGGCACTGACGACGTAATCTCCAGGAGGAATGTTTTCGATTTTAAAGTCCCCACTCTTGTTGGTAATGGCGTAATAGGGATTTTGGACCCGGTACCCCCAGGTTTGCATGAATTCGTGCATTCCGCAGATCATCTGGTAGATCTTGTAATTTTTTTGGAAATGAATTTTACCGTCGGTCACTTCCTCGGCGGGGATGGGAATGTTCAGAATGATTTTCCCCCGCTCGCTCTGGTAAACCTGGCTGTTGTGCATCACTGCATCGATATTGTTTATTTTGATTTCTTCTCCCTGCCGGATCACGTTGACCGTGGGTAAAAACTTGCAGTTTTCCGCGTCTATTACGACCGGGTCCTTGTGAAAAGGCTTGCCCGCATCCACGTGTTCCAGGATGACCACCACATCTCGCAATCCCCCTTTGGCGGAGGTCTGGAAATCGTCCAGGACCCGGTTCATATTTTCATCGGTATCCACCTCGGCGCACATATCGATGTTGGGAAACAACACGAGGTGATAGACTCTGGGAAAAGGCGCGGATCCCGTCAATACAGCTTTTCCTTGAATGGTTCCACCATTTTTCACCTCGACTTCCTGGTAGGCCCACCCGTTGGTCCCCAGGGAGAGGAGGGTAAAAATCAGCCCCATTTTAAAAATGAAACCTGGAATCTTCATCATCCTTAAAACTCCATGACAAAATATTTTTAATAAAACCGCTCGAAAGGCCTGGTTTGGAATTTATTTTTTCGAGACCTGCGGGGAGATGTTGGAAAAATCAAAATTCACCTTCGTCACTCCGTCTCCCACCGTGACCGTCTGGTTCAGGCTACCCAGAACCTCGTGCCATGCTGTGAGAGTGTATTTCCCAGGAGGGACGTTGGGTATCTCAAAGGACCCTTTTTTATCGGAGATCGCGAAAAGGGAATTCTCGGTGACGACTATCCACGCGGTCATCCAGCTGTGAAGATCGCACTCGATCTTGATGATTTCCGGTTCCTCTAATTCCTGCGTGTAATCCTCCTGCCCGGGGGTAAACATGATATTTATCGGATCATTGTCGAATGAGTACGAATGCAGGTTGTGATTGATCGGGTCCGACGAACGGATGACCAGTTCCGAGTCCTTCGGAACGGCGATCACATGAGGCTCATAATGGCATTGGGTCTGATCCAGGGTATATTTCCCGCGTTTTTCAGGAAGGTCTTCTCCTTCAATGGTTATCACGACATTTTTCAGACCCTTGTTTTCCACGAGAATTTTCTCATTGCGAATTTCCGGGCCGCATGCCTTTTTGTATTTTCCTGTTTTAAAAACCGGGGGGAGCTTGATTTTCGCTGAATAAACGGTCGTCCCCTGAATGGTGCCGGAAAAGGCGGCGCCGGGGAAAATGAGAACGGCGATGAATAGTACTAATAACCTGGTCATGATATGAAATAAATAAGATTTATACCTTTATCTTCTTTTATACTAACTAATTGTTCATGTCAAGTAGAGGTGAATTTCCTTACATCCTTCAACAAATAAAATCGTTATAGTTCATCTCCGGACACCCCGGTGTCATTTCCGGAAAGAGCGGTCCCGTCCGCTCGGGGGTTCCGCACGTGTCGGCCGAAAGTTTTGGCTTCCATCCAGGGTCGGGCTGTTTTAAAATAGGCGAAAAAAGGTGAAAATTACTAAAAATAAGAGCTTCCTAACCCCGGTTTTATTCCAAATAAAAGAGATGTCATGTCTAAATTATTCACATTACTGATTATAAGTCTTTTCTGGGTGGGTTCGGCGTTCGCGGGAATTCCGGTTCCCGGAGATAAGGCACCCAATTTTACCTTGCAGTCCGTCGATGGGAAAATCGTTTCCCTGGATACCCTGAAAGGTAAGGTGGTATTGATCGGGTTGTTTCACATCTGCGTTCCCTGTATGAATCAGGCCATGGAGCTGAACAAGGTCCGTCAACAGTTGAATTCCGATAAACTGGTGGTTCTCGGAATCAATACCAGCGGAGATTCCAAAAAAGCGGTTTTGGATTACCTGAAGGGTTTTCCCCGGCCGGTTCAATTTCCGTATCTTCTGGATCCTGGGCACTCGGTAAACAAAGCTTATGTGCAGAGAGATATGCCGACGGTGCTGATCATCGATAGCAAGGGCGTGTTGTTGGCCCGGTCACCGGCTGTAGGGGCGGATCAATTGATCCCTTATCTGAAAAAGCTGCTTTAATCCCACGCCTCACTCCAGATCCACGCACGCCCCTTCCTTAATGGGAAGGGGCGCGTGACTCCATTATTTTCCTCGTTTGGGTCGAACCCTTTTCCGGAATTCCAGGAGTGCTGCCTTGAACATGGAACCCGGTTTCTTCAAGAACCATTTTCAGCGGAAGAGGAATTTAATATTTCGCCGCGCCGGGCTGGGGGTTCTTTGCGTGGGTATATTATGCCTGGCTTTGGGGGCTTCCCCGGCGAGGTCCCCGGTTGGGAGCGGGCCTTTCCAGGCCGAGGTCCCTTCCTCCCCAGCGGAAAGTTATACGCTGCAGTTGAATTCCTTCAAAAACGAGTCCAACGCTAGAAAATTTTTCCAGGCTTTAAAAAAGAAAGGAATCGCACCCTACGTGGTCATCACCGGCACCGAGGACATCTGGTACAAAATCCGTCTCGGACCTTTTCCATCCCGGCGGGAAGCGGTAAAGCGCGCGAAAGAACTCCACACGGCTCACGGCCTGTCCTCCTTCGTGGTCCGCTCCGAATCCTTTACGTCCCCAGCGTCGGTTTTCCCGAAAATCCCCCCTCCCGAAAAGAAATCCTTCCCCGGCAAAACCGCCGGGTCCCATCCTCCCCCATCCGATCGGGAATCCCTGAATCCTGAAAATGCCGGGAATTCGGTGGACGTGGTATTCACCCAGTTCCTGATCTGGCTGCAAGCCATGCAGGATAATGATCTCGACGTCTACTTCTCATTTTACTCGGAAAATTTTGAGAGCGAGGGAAAGTCCTATAAAGAGTGGGTAAAAGTCCGGCGAAAATTTCTGGAAAAAAATAAGGGGATAAAAATTGAAGTCGACGATGTGGAAATGCAAACGGGAAAAGATACCATTGAGATGTCATTTATCCAGAATTTTCAATCGGGAGATTATTCCGGCGTCCAGCACCGTGTCCTGGTATGGAAAAAGGAGGGCGGCCAATGGAAAATCATCCTTGAATCCACCAAGCCCGCCTGACTTTCCTAATCCGCGGATCGGGATTGTTCCGGGCCGCCAACGCGAAGAGGGGAGACCCTGCCGCGAATGAGCCGAATGCGATTATTTTATTTCGCCCGAATCGATTTAGGGATTGAAAACGCCGGATCGCGGCACGTTCTGGAATTCTGCCGCCAATTCGCGGCCATGGGGCATTCGGTGACTCTGTTCGTTCCCGACCTGGGAAAGCGGAAATCCGCCGAGGGGTTTTCCGTCATCTACGTCCCGGTCCTTTTCCCGAAACCGGCCCTTACATTTTTTACCTTCTATTTTTCCCTTTTCTTTCATTTTCTTTATTATTATTTCAAGATCCGACCGGAGATCGTCTACACCCGTCATCAGCAGATGGAATGGATCGTTACCTGGCTGCGGTTAATATTTTCTTATGTATACGTGGTTGAGATCAACGGATTGTCCAGGGTGGAATGGAAAATCCATTCAAAGCCAGAATGGGCCTTCCGTGTTATTTATGCGATGGAGTGGCTGGTGTTTCATCTTGCCGATAAACTGGTCTCTGTTTCCGCTCCTATTCGTGACATCCTGTGTGAAGACTATGGTTTGAAAAGAGATCGTTTTCTTGTCGCCAGCAATGGGGCCAATGCCGAAGTTTTCAGGCCCATGGACCCGAAAGAATGCCGGAAACGTCTCCACCTGGATGAGGAGGGGAAATACCTGGTTTTTATCGGATCCTTCCAGAAATGGCATGGGTTGCATCAAGTCATTCTGGCCATTCCGGAACTGACAAAAAATATTCCAGGCATCCATCTTTTAATCGTTGGGGATGGACCGGAGAGGGCCGCGATTGAAAATTTGATTTCCCGGTACAACGTGAAGGATTATGTGACCTTATATGGTGAAAAACCATTTGAGGAACTTCCCTTTTATATCAACGCGTCCGATATATGCCTGGGAACTTTTACGGAAAAGCCGGGCTTGCGTCCTCTCAAGATTTTTGATTACATGGCCTGCGGGAAACCTGTCGTTTGTAATTCCGTGGGCGGGCTGGATATTTTTTTCAATACCTATCGCGCGGGAGTCACTTTAAAGTCCAATGACCCTCGTGGCTGGGTGGATTCGATTGCCGAGCTTTATAACGATCCTCAACGGATGCGTGATTACGGAAAAAATGGCCGTGAAGCCGTTTTGAAAGAGTTTAATTGGGAAATTATTTGCCGAAAAATCGCCGAAACCCTGGAGGCGGTTCACCATTCCATGTGATTTTTTTTCACCTTCTCCTGGCACTTTATCTCACCTGTTTATTCCCTCAAAATACCTTGGCCCTTGATTGGGATTTTGAAGGCCGCCTAAAGACAGGGAGCTCCTTCGTATTCGAGTCCCCGCCGGGACACAAGGATTTTGACAGCGAGGCGGAACTGCGGATGGGAGTTCTGGGCAACGCCTGGAAGAAAAAGGAATGGGTGCTGGATTATGAACTCTCCGCCGATGCCAAACAGGCGGACGGACCCAGCGTCCAAGCCGGTTTGCGGCGAGAAACCGATATCGATTTCTTTCGGGCCTGGCTTCGCCTGAACAATGATAAAGTCCAATTGCGCGGCGGCCGTCAGAAAATCCTTTTCGGTTCCGGGGCCATTTTTCGTCCGCTGGGATTTTTCGATACCCGTGACGTCACCGGCGTCGTTCCGGAAACCCGGGGCGTCGATAGCGTCCGGGCCACCTATTTTTTCGATGAGACCACCTCCCTCGAAGGTTGGCTCCTGCCCGCCAGGCGGAAGGACCATCTCATCGCTGGACTCCGCTGGGAAGGGCTCCTGAAAGGAATTGAGTCGGGAATCGTGATTCAATACCATCCCCGGACCGATCTTCAGGAGTTGCCGGATTTCGGAAACGAAATAGTTCAATTGGGATACCATTTGAAAGGGGAGCACAACTTCGCGTATTGGAACGAAAGCCGATTGGATATCGAGCAGAAAAACGGGAACCATCCGCTCCGCTTCGATACGGTGCTGGGAATGGATTATACCTTTTCCGTGGGCGAGGGATTGCATGTGCTGGTGGAATACTTCCTCTCCACCCGGCAGAAAAAATTTACGCTGACCGATCCCAGCGGTGACCGAACGATCCATGAGTTCGGTTTTCTTCTCGATGAACCCGTTGGCATTGCCATCACCTGGCAGGTCTTCGGTTTGTTCGACGTTCGTGACGGGACCTTTCAAATCGTGCCCCAGGTGGAGTATGCTGTCACGGATCAGGTCTTTCTGTATCTGCATGGGCGATGGGGAAACCGAATTCAGACGGGTGAGAAAAGGGGCCGGCTGTTCAGTAAAACCCCGGTTTTCAACGGGTCCGAATCCATCATGGGGTTGACCCTGGTGGCCTATTTTTAATCTTTTGGACGGGATTCCAAAGGCAATTCGACAATGAATGAAATGATCATCAAGCTGGATCGCGTGGTCAAGGTGTACCTCGTGGGCGGGGAGGATTTTACCGCCCTGCACGACATCAGCCTGGAAATCGAAGTGGGCGCCTTCATGTCTTTCGTGGGTCCTTCCGGATCGGGCAAAACCACCCTGTTGAACCTGATCGGCGGTTTGGACCGGCCGTCTTCGGGAAACATTTTTTTTAAAAATAGCGATCTGGGACAGCTGAGCCGGAATGAACTGGCTCAGTACCGCCGTAAAAATCTCGGGTTCGTGTTCCAGACCTACAACCTCCTTCCCGTGTATTCCGTTTACGAAAATGTTTTGTTCCCTTTATTGCTTAACGGAGAAAAAGAGTTCAGGGTCCGTGACAAGGTGATGGCCCTGATTGAGCGGGTGGGGCTGGGTCCGCAGGTCAAAAAAAAACCCGCGGAATTATCCGGCGGTCAATGTCAGCGGGTCGCCATCGCCCGGGCCTTGGTCAAGAAACCGATACTTGTCCTGGCCGATGAGCCGACCGCCAACCTGGATGCCGAAAACTCTTGCCAGATTCTCGAATTGATGCGGGATCTGAACAAACAGTTCCAGGCCGCCTTTGTGTTTTCCACCCACGATGAAAAGGTCACCAAGTATGTGAACCGGGAAATCGGACTGGAAGACGGCCGGGTGTGCTGGGATAAAAGACGCAATGGATTTGGAGAACTGGAATGATATGGGATATCGCCTGGAAAAATTTTTATCGCCAGGGGATCCGCTCTTTTCTGAATGTTCTGGTGACGGCGTTGACCCTGGTCACCGTCGTATTTAATATCTCGCTCTACAACGGATTCCAGTCGCAGGCCACCCGGAACATGGTGCGGACGGATGTGGCCGGGGGTCAATACCGCGTTTCCGGATTTGACATTCTCACTCCCACCGATTGGGAGGATCTGACGCTCCGGATTCCGGAAAGTTTGAAGCGGCTGCCCCCTTCTCAAAAGGCGGAAGTTCTCCTCCAGCAGGGGCAAATCTTCCCCAACCGGAGGCTGTTTCCCATTCAACTGCGGGGAATCGATATGCGGCAGAAGCTGCTCGATCTTCCGCTGGAGGCCTTGGCCTCGCGGCCAGCCGCGGTGGGTGAAACGATCCCCGTGGTTCTGGGAAACAAAATGGCCGCCAGGTCCCATCTGCGACGTGGCGATACCGTCGTCCTGCGATGGCGAGACAAAAACGGCGTCGTCGATGCCCGCGACGTGACGGTCGTGGACGTGGTCCCCCTCGTCAACCCGCGCATCGATGAGGGTATCCTGTGGATGCGGTTGGACCACCTCCGTGCGTTGACCCTGAGGCCGGAAGAGGTGACCTGGGTCACCGTTAAAAAATTTCAGGGACCGGTGGGGGGCCTGGAATTCCACCCCCCGGATGACCTCATGGCCGATATCCTGAACCTGATCGAGAGCGACCGCCGCTACGCCAAAATTCTTTGGGTCATTCTTGTTTTCCTTGCGGGGATCAGTGTCTTCAATACCCAGATTTTGAACGTCTTCAAACGCCAAAAGGAAATCGGAACCCTGATGGCACTGGGAATGACCCCCCGGCAGGTCATCGCCTTGTTTACCCTGGAGGGGAGCCTCGCCGCCTTCTTTTCGGTCTTCGCCGCGCTGATTTTGGGAGCCATTCTTTTCTCCTGGTTTCAAAGCGTGGGATTGGATATCTCCCATTTGCGCGAGTCGAATATCCCCGTGCGCGAAAATATCCTCCTGGATATCCACCCCGTCGAAGTGGTTTATTCCGCCGTGGTCATCGTTGGAATCATGGTTCTCGTCGCATGGGCTCCGGTGAGGAAGATCTCGCGTCTCGACCCCACCCTGGCCCTGAGAGGAAGGGGAATCACATGATTCGCTGGATCCTTCACGGCATCCTGCGCGACAAGACCCGGTCGTTATTCCCTTTTCTCGTGGTGACCGTGGGGGTGGCGCTGGTAGTGTTCTTTCTCGGGTTCATGGATGGGATCTTCATGGGAATGATCCAGATGACCGCCAACCTGGATACCGGACACCTTCGGTTCGTAAACAAACCCTATTATGAGGAGGAATATCTCAAACCGATGGATCGCGCTCTCGCGGCGCAAAAGGAAATCCATGCCTGGCTGAAACAAAACAGCGATCCCGATATCCAGTGGTCTCCGAGAATCCGTTGGGGAGCGATCATGGACGTTCCCGATAACAAGGGGGAAACCCGGAGCCAGACACCCGTCATGGGAATGGCGCTTAAACTCCTCGACCCCGATTCCCCGGAACCGGACCGGCTGAAGCTGAAGGATTCGCTCGCCCGGGGGAGGCTTCCCCGGAAGTCCAGGGAAATGCTGGTGGGCTATGGACTGGCCAAGACCCTGGAGATCGATGTGGGAAACACCGTGACCCTGATCGGACAGAGTTTCGACGGCGGCCTCGCCACCGATAATTATAAGGTCGTCGGGATCATCCGCTTCGGGGTCTTTGCTATGGATAAGAAAATGGCCCTGATCGACTTGGCCGATGCCCAGGACACGTTTTATATGGAGGACATGGTGACTGACTGGCTGGGATTCCTGCCCACCAGGGTGTCTTACCAGGAATACGCGAAAAAAAAGGCGGGAATCGAGGCCGCGTTGGCGGACTTGATGCGGTATCCCCCCAAGGAATGGGCTCCGGACGACGAACCCATTGTGTTGTCTATCATGGATCAGAGGAATTTGGCCAACATGGCGCGAATCTATGAACTGGTCAGAAAAATTCTCGTGGGCATTTTCGTGTTCCTGATGGGCCTCGTGCTGTGGAACGCGGGCCTTTTGAATGTGATTCACCGTTACGGGGAAATCGGATTGTACCTGGCCCTGGGGGAAACTCATGCCAGGCTGGTTTGGATTCTGGGACTGGAAGCGTTTTCCGTGGGTGTGCTGGGCTCACTGGCGGGATGCCTCATCGGTGGGGGCGCGGTCTTTTACTTACAGGAAGTGGGTATCAATTTTGGCGATGCGTTCGCCCAAACGGGATTGATGCTCAACGACGTGGCCCGGGGAAGAGTCAGCCTGGAAGGGTTTGTCCTGGGAATGGTGCCGGGAATGCTGGCCAGCGTTTTGGGAACCCTCATTGCCAGCCTGGCCATTTTCAAACGCTCCGAAGCGAACCTGTTTCGCGAACTGGAGGCGGGATAACCATGTTCCTCTCGAAACACTGGATGCCGGTGTGGATGGCCTTCCCCTTCCTGGCAATCCTGATTCTTATCATCCCCACCGCCAACGGCGGGGAAATCGATGCCAATAAATTGCTGGCGGAGGTGGATGACAATCTCTGGTCCAATTCGAAATACATAGAAGGACGGCTCATCATCGACAACGGGAGGCGGGAACGGGTTCTGACCTGGGAAACGCGAATGGAGGGCGTGGAACGGTCCTACAGTTATTATAAATCCCCGCCGCGCGACAAGGGCACCAAAATGCTGAAGATCAAAAGCAAATTGTGGATGTACACCCCCCGGACCGACCGCAAGATTCTGATCGCCGGGCATCTGCTCCGCCAATCCATGATGGGGAGCGACTTGTCCTATGAAGATATGATGGAGGACAGAAAATTGAGCCGGGCCTATGAAGCGTCCTTGGAAAAAATGGTGGCATGCGATGGGGTCCGTTGCGGCGTCTTGTTCCTCGTGGCGCACGACAAGACTACCACCTATCAGACCCGGCGCCTGTGGGTGGACCCCGAAAGAAAGATCGTGCTGAAAGAAGAGATGTATGCCAAGGGAGGCAAATTACTCAAAAAAGTGGAATTCATGGATTACCGGCCCATTGGGAACAGGCTGTTTCCCAAGAAGATGATCTTCCGCGACATGCTCAAGGAAAATACCAAAACCACCTATATCTTTGATGTCATACAGTTCGATGTGGAGATCCCCGAGAAATATTTTTCACAGGCCATCCTGAAACGCTAAAACCAAATTCACTGGAAAGAATTTGGACAGAATGAACAGGATAAAAAGGTTGTTTACGCCTATGCGTGAAATATGCCAGGGAACTTCCAATGGTTCCTATTCCACCCGTTTCAAGGTGTTCTTGTCCCTGTGGTGAAACAGGTCTGCCTGCCCCTTGATTTTGAGTTGCGTATCCTCCGCATAACTGAAACTCCCGTCATTGTGGATTGTGACCTTCAATTCGTAACGGATCGTCTTGAACTCGATGTCCAAAAACCGATTGGAACAGATGCCATAGGTTTCAGATCCAACGTCAGCGGAAAGCTCGAACGTTTTTGCATCCGGTTCCACGGTTCCACCGGCGATGACCGTCACGCCGCGAGGGACTATAAAACATCGCAGAACTTGTTGGTTCATGGAGTCCCAAAGCCAATACCCCAGTTCTTCGTGAAAAGGATCCTCCTGGCCCAACGGCCATGCCGTGGTGGAATACCTGAGACCGTAAAGGACCTGCTCATGGTTTTTCACCGGCCCAAAAGGATCAAATGTAATGCGCTCACGGAACTTATTGGTTTCCACGCCCCGGTCATCCGAGGGTGCGGTGTCATCCCCTTTTTCGCCCTCCCAAACTCCCGCCAGGAGGGCCAGCGGCCCCAGGTTCTTGATGATCTCATCGGTCATAAATTCACCTCACCTTGTAAATTATTATCCGAGCTGTTCCATCCCCTGGAAAACTATCCCATAAAGGGGAGGAAGTCATTTACTTTTTACCCCTTTATTTTCGCGGGTCGAGAAAATTCAGACAGGATGAACAGGATTGACAGGATCTGGGGAATTGGAAGGGTAGCCTGGATAGGCGAATATGAGATTCAGGCGGATCAGGCCAGCCGGGTTCCAGTTGTCCTTGTTGTTATCCATTGCTCCAACCGGGGGATGGCCTCCTCAATGGTTTTAACCACCGCGGCGCGCCGGGAAAACTCTTCCCATTCCCCGTGGGGACCGACCACCACGAGCGGTTTTTTGTATTCCAGGGCCAGTTCGATTTCCGACCGGGTGCCGGCGCTGCCCGGCAGGGCCACGATAAAATCGGCGCTGAGCACGATGATGTGGTTCCGGCTTTGCACGTCCTTCCCCCTGGCGCCCGATAAGGGCAGATGGGTGCGGATCGTGAGGTCGGTGTGTGGATTGGGGTACCCCTCCGGGCTCTGGTATCGAGACCGCTCTGGGGCGGTTTGGCAGGCATGCGCCGCTGGGATCACGCCGATCACGCATCCTTTCCGGCCTTCCACTTCGGTGAAGGCTTTTGCCGTTGCCTCCATTACTCCCGGACCGCCGCCGTTGATGAGATCGAATCCCTTCCCGGCCAGCCACCGGCCCAACGGGCCGCTCAAGGTGGAATACGGGTCACTGCCCGATCCGATCACGCCGATCAATATTCTGGATTTTTCCATGCGGTTGGAAATTCAAATCTTCCCCTTCCCAGGGGAGGATGAACGTAAAAAGAATTCGCTGAGTTCAGGCAAGGGCGACGGCTACTTTTGTAAAACCTCCAACACCTTTTTCATGTCATCGAGAACCGCGCGGCGGTTTTCCAGGGTGTAGAACCGCAACAGGTAGGCGGGATGAAACGTGAGCATCAGTTGGATCCCCTCGAACTCATGCCAGGTTCCCCGTTCCTTGGTGATGGGCACGGATCGTCCCAGCAGCGTGGAAGCGGCGGGTTTGCCCAGGGCGACAATGGCCCGGGGCTGGATCGCCCGGAGCTGTTTTATCAGAAACGGTTTGCAGGCGGCGATTTCATCCGCTTCGGGGTCGCGGTTTCCCGGGGGCCGGCATTTAACGATATTGCAGATGTAGGTGTCCCGCTCCCGGTTGAGTCCCATGCCCTTCTCGATGATCTCGGTCAACTTTTTACCGGCGCGGCCGACGAAAGGCAGTCCCTGTTCATCCTCATCGGCCCCGGGGCCTTCTCCCACGAATACGAGATCGGCGTTGGGGTTCCCTGACCCGAAGACAATATTTTTTCTCCCCCGGCATAATTTGCACCGGGTGCAATCGCCCAGTTCCTGGCGGATGGCCGCCAATGGACCGGAACCGTCTTTTATCGCGGCGGCGGGCCGGGCCGTTTCCGGCGCCGGGGAATCCGGAGATATGGGGACAGGATTGCGTTTTTTACCCGATTGGATTTTCAAGTCGATCTCCTGGGGAATTTCCGTATAGCCGCAATCTTTCAGGAAAAGCAGGTAATTCTTTAATTTCCGCAAGAGATCCGACCGTTGGGGTGCCGTTTCCATGGGCAAAAGGATAACAGATGCCCCCATTTGGGACAACCCGTGAATCGGAACCGGGGGGAGGGGGGGAGGATTCGGGCCGGGGCAGTGAAAAGGGACCATGGACCCAAAAAAGAGCCGCCAAATTCCCGTATGTGACAATAAATTAATAACTTTCCAATTGAGTCCTTTAATTCATTGGTTTATAATCAGTGCACAAGTTAATTCATTTCATGGAGAAAAATTGCGATGTCGGGTCTAAAAAGCGCGTGGGAGCTCAGCCTCGAAAAATCCGACAAACTGGTCCCGGAACTGAAAAGCAAAAAGAAACTTTCGGACGCAAAAAAACAAGAAATCGCCGAAATTCGCAAGGAATACAAGGCCAAAATCGCGGATAAGGACGTCACCCTCCAGGACAAAATGAACAAGTTGATGGATCGAATTCCTCCGGAAGAGATGGATGGGGTCACCGGGGAACTCCAAAAACAATTCGGGGAGGAAAAGAAGGCCCTGGAAGAGGAAATGGAACGGAAAATTGAAGCCGTCCGAAAGCGGTCCCATTGATCTTCCCAAACCAGCTCTGCCCAGTCGAAGATTCCTGTTGCCAATACCGAATACACCCATTCGCCGATAATTTTATATTCCTATGAAGGACGTCATCAAGCATCTGGTCGCCGAAGCCCTGAATAAGGCCCGGGAGAGTGGGGAACTGGGGAGCACCCAGGTTCCTGATATCATCATCGAGAAACCCAAGGACCAGAAACTGGGAGATTTCTCGACCAACCTGGCCATGGTGCTTGCCAAATCCGAGCGGAAGAATCCCCGGGTGATCGCGGAAGTGCTCTGCCGGTACCTCAAAAACGGATCTGGCCAGGTGGAACGGGTGGAGACCGCCGGACCGGGATTCATCAACCTGAAAATGTCCCGGACGTTTTTTCTGGAGAGGCTCAGGCAGGTGGCCGAATTGGGGAAGGATTTTGGCGGCTCCCCGGTGGGGAAGAATGAAAAGGTTTTGTTGGAATACGTGAGCGCCAATCCCACGGGTCCGCTGCACGTCGGCCATGGACGCGGAGCCGCGGTGGGCCATACCCTGGCCAACCTTCTTAAGAAAGCCGGTTTCGATGTGAAAACGGAATATTACGTCAACGACGTCGGAAACCAGATGAATATCCTGGGCAGGTCCACCTGGCTGAGGTACCGGGAGATCCTCGGCCAAAAGATCGAGTTTCCAGAGGATCATTACAAAGGCGGCTACATCCGGGAGATTGCCCGGGAAATCATCGATCAGCGCAAGGAGGAATTCCTGGACCGAAGCGAGGAAGAAGTCCTGCCTTTTTTCAGGGAGTATGCCGCCGAATGGGTATTGAACGGAATCCGCAAGGACCTCAAGGAATTCCGGGTGGAGTTCGACGGGTGGTTCAGCGAACGGAGCCTTTATGAGGACCGGTCGGTGGACGAGGCCCTCGACTGGCTGCGTGACAAGGGATTTATTTATGAAAAAGAGGGCGCGGTCTGGTTGAAATCCTCGGCGTTCAAGGATGAAAAGGACCGGGTCATCGTCAAACAAAACGGAGAGCGGACCTATTTTTGTTCCGATATCGCTTACCACCGGAACAAGGTCCAACGCGGATTCCAAAGGCTGATCGATCTTTTCGGCGCCGATCATCACGGTTATGTTCCCAGGATGCAGGCCGTCATGGAGGCTCTGGGGTTCCATCACAACGTATTCAAGGCGCTCCTCGTGCAATTTGTTTCGTTGAAACGCGGAGGGGAAAAGGTGGCCATGTCCACCCGTTCGGGGGAATTCGTCACCCTCGCGGAAGTGGTTTCGGAGGTGGGGGCCGATGCGGCGCGTTATTTTTTCCTGATGAGAAGTGCCGACAGCCACCTGGATTTCGACCTGGAACTGGCCAAAAAAGAAACCCCCGAGAATCCCGTATTTTATATCCAGTACGCGCATGCTCGGATCTGCAATATTTTTGTCACCGCGGAAAGGGAGGGAGTGTCCCTGCCTGCCTGGTCCGAAATCGATCTTTCCCCCCTGGTGGAAGAGGAGGAGTTAACCCTGATCCAGAAAATCCTCGCCTTTCCCGAGGTGGTGGAAAAAAGCGCCCTGGCCCTGGAGGTGCATCGCATTTCCCATTACCTTCACGATCTGGTCGGCGTGTTTCACGCTTATTATAACCGGCACCGCGTAGTCACCGAAAACCGGCCCAGAACCCTTGCGCGGTTGTTTCTCCTCAAATGTTTGCGGGTCACCATTCGGAACGCGCTTTCGATCATGGGAATTTCCGCTCCGGAGAGGATGTGAGCCCGGTGTTGACGGCGCGGGCAATGCCCGCGAAAGGCAGTCGAAGGGTTTTAATCTAAATTGGAATAATTCCATGAAAACCGAGACGGCTCTCCAATGACCTTTTCCCGAAAAATCTTTTTTTTCCTTATAGTGGGCCTTGCGGGGGCCGGGGCATACCGGGGTGGAGACCGGGCGATGGAGTTTATTCAATCGAAAATGGAAAATTCTCCCCGGATCGCGAAAAAAATAGCGCCGGTCAAACCCAGGATTTTTTGGAAAAATAATAAGGCGGACCGGGAAAGGAAGGACCAGAAGCATTTCACTTTTTTTGAGGTCCTGAACGATTCGTCCATGAACAAATTCGTCGGACTGAACGGGGAAGTGATCGTTAACAAGGAGGTTTCCGGGGAGGCGTCAGCATCTGCAACGGCGCCGCCGAAAAAGCCCGGCGAGCCCCGGCAATTCGTCCAGGCCGGGAAAACCCGGGAAGCACGGAAGGTATCTCTCTCCTCTCATCCCGAGCCTGTTCCTGACCGGGTGCGACCCCATCAACAGTTCGCCGTGCAGGTCAGTTCTTTCAGGAATCTGGTGCGGGCGGAAGCCTTGGGGAGACGGTTGGCCTACAAAGGGTATCCCACTTTTGTGATGAAAACGGAATTGGGGGAGTACAGGGGGATATGGTACCGGGTTTATATCGGGGAATACCCGGATCATGAAAGCGCGAGGGAAGCCGCCCTCAGGATTCGTAAGGACGAAAAGCTCACGACCATGGTGGTCCGGCGGAACCCCGAGCCGGGAAAGTCGAATCCCGAGCCGGGAAGGCTGGACCCCGGGCCGGCAAAAATGACGGAGCAAATGGCGAGCCTTGAAAATCCGCCCGAAGGTTGGGAGCCCTAAAGATAGAAGAATTTCCTAAATCGTTGCCTCAAAACTTTTGCAGGATCTCCACGGGATCGTCCTTGCGCGGGCCTCCGTAAAATTTCTTGAAACTGTCATACCAGGGTTGAAACCGGTAACCCTGGATATCCTGCTCATAAAGTTTCCTCCCCTCATCCTTTCCATTGAATTCGAAATCCAGTTGAGTTTCCCGATCCGCTTTTACGGTAATCGTTCCTTTTTGGGAGGGGATGAAAGGATGCCAGGCGATAACGTCGTAACGGCCGGGAGGGATGTCCTTTATGGTGAACCGGCCTTCCGAATCGGTGACGGTGTAGTAGGGGTTGTCCACCATGAATGCCCGGGTCTGCAGAAAGGGATGCAAATTGCATTTGATCAGGAACTCATCCACATCGCCGCGCACGAATACGTTTTGTATCTGGCTGGTTTTTTCGTCCACGGGCCGGTTGCTCTTCTGGTTGACGTAGGCGCCCGCTATCTCGTAGGTGGCAATTTCGTGACGGATGGGGTCTGTATTCTCAATCAGGAAATCCTCTCCGTTTTTGATTCCGATCACGTACTGGTCTGAATGACAGCGTGCGATATTGAAAGACTGCATCCTCGACGTATAGGGTTTGCCTTTGTGGACCCCCTGGATGGCAATGACCACGTCCTTCAGTCCCGAACTTTCCGAAACCGTAAAATCCCTCACCAGGCGGTGGCCTTTCCCATCGGAAATGCGGGAGCAGAACTCGATGTTAGGGGAATGGATCAAATGAAAGGAACGGGGTTGGGGAACCGGACCGGTCAACTTCACCCTTCCCCTCAAGGTTCCCACGTGGTCGAGGGACACGATCTTGTAATCAGGGGGAATCTGGTCGAACAGTTTTTTAGCCAGTTTGTTGTTCCGTCGGTATAAAAGGTGGACCTTTTCGCGGGCTTCCCGCGGGCGGTTTTGCATGAGCCGAACCACTCCCAGGTCATAGATCGCCTTCACGATGCGGGAATCTTTTTCCAGGGTCTTTTCGAATTCCCCGGCCGCCTCTTCCAGAAGGTTGAGCCGGGCGAAGGAAAGCCCGCGATTGTATCTTAATAAAGCCGAATCGTAACCGAGGTTCAGCGACTCCTCAAAGGCCAGGAGGGCCTGTTTGTATTTCCCGGTCTGGCTGAAGGCCACTCCCAGATTGGCATGGGCCAGAGCGTTTTTCGGGTCCCGCGAAACCGCCTTTTGAAATGCGGTGATCGCATCCTCCCAGTTTTTGGCCCGGCTCAAACGAAGGCCTTCCTGGTAGGGGTCCTGAGGAAGCGGAGCGGCCCCGGCAAGGAAGGGCGTGGCCAACAACAGCACCGCAATCATCACCAAAATCGTGATACCCGGCCGGGGGGGGGTATGATGTGAAGAATTCCTGCAAGTCATGATGAAAAAATTCCATGGGAAAGTGTTTAATTTAACAAGGGGCTCCAGGGGTGTCAACTCTGTTCAGGGGCCATTCCGGCCCTGGACATGAGAAGGGAATGAAAAAATCCTGAAGGTTTACCCCGCCGCGGATGCAGCCGGTATTCCTTTTTTGGCATCCATTCAAACTTTTGATAAGATACTCCAAGCACCGGTAATATTCCATCCGCCGGCCCGTCAGGGTGAGGATTTCATTTCCGCGAGGCACGGGAACTTGTTAACGCCAGTGCCGGATTCTTTTTTAAATGGTGAGAGTCGGACTTTTCCCTTGAGCCGATATTCGCACGGAAGGCGCCGGGCCGGCCGTCATTGTTTTCTAACCCATGTCGGAAATTCAGTTTTATCCGTTCGAGGCACATTGGTTGTTTCGAGGAGGGATCATTCAAACCATCCTGGGGTCCCAGTTTCCCGGGAATATTAAATTTCATCCTCGAAAGACCCACAAAATACGTTTGGGCGCCAGTGCCTGGACTTTGGCCAGGGAGCTTGAGCCCCAAAACCCGCACCGTCCCATCGTCCTTTTGGCTCATGGCATGGGCGGGTGTTCCGAATCGGGTTATATGCTGCGCATCGCGAACAAGATTTGGAAGCGGGGGGCGGGGGTGTTCATGATGAATCACCGCGGCAGCGGACCCGGCATGGGATTGAGCGATACGCTCTGGAACGGCGGGTCCAGTGACGACCTGCATTCCGTCGTCCAATATATCCTTAAACTTTATCCAAGGCGCTCCATGCTGATAGTGGGATTTTCCCTGAGCGGCAATGTGTTATTGAAATACCTGGGGGAGGGAAGAAAAATCCCAAAAAATGTCCACGGGGCGTTTGCCGTCAATCCGCCCATCGATTTGAAGGTTTCCAGCCGGATGTTGTCGGTGGAAAATGGAACCCGCATTTTCAACCGCCATTACATGAAACTGATCCGTGACCAGACCCAGGCGATCGCCGAATGTTTTCCCGGCGCCTTTCAACCCGCTCGTGAATGTAAAACGATATGGGATTTCGATGCCGCCTATACCGCACCCGCCGCCGGGTACAAGAGCGTGGAGGAGTATTATTCCAAATGCAGCGCCAGGCAGTTCATCGAATCGATTGGGGTTCCAACCACGATGGTCTGTTCCCGTGACGACCCTTTCGTTCCCCCGGAAGTGTTTGAGGGGATCCACATGAAACTGACTGTCAATTTTTACGCTCCGGATAGGGGAGGGCATATGGGGTATATCAGCCGGCGGCCCACCCCCCTGGGAGACCATCGGTGGTTGGATTATGTCATCCTCAAATGGGTGGAAAATATCATCTGAATTTTCCCCCCCGTTTTCTTTCCCAAGAAATTTCCGTGGATTTCCGGAAAATCCCCCTTGAATTGGCGCTGGAACTCCTGCTAGGAATCCTCCTAACTTATTGAAAATATTTGCATAGGGCGATTGATTGTGCGACCCTGATAACATCCGGTAATAAACTCCAGAATCCTTCTCATTCCGCAGGAGGACCCCTAACGTAACCCCCTGCTGGAGGGAATATGAAATCCAATCCCATCCTTATTCTGTTTCGAATGCGCTGGAATACCTGGAGGAACCTCTTTATCCGGCCCACGCGGGACAAAGTGATTCGTTGGACGCTGCTTGGGGGCATGGGCGCCCTGTTCGTTTACGGGGATTACCGCTTTTTCCTCCGAATCATCAAGTACCTGGACGGGATGCCCCTGCAGATCGGCGATGAATTGATCGGGCAGCTTTTGAACGTTATTTTTCTCACACTGTTCGTGATGGTGTTGTTTTCCAGCCTCATCGTCACGCTGTCGGTGTTTTATCTATCGAAGGACCTGGGTCTAATCCATTCCCTGCCGGTGCGGGAGAGTACCGTTGTTTTCACGCGTTTTATCCAGACAGTGATCCACAGTTCCTGGATGGTTCTTTTGTTTTCCATCCCCATTTTCACCGCTTACGGGAGTTATTTCGGGGTCCCCTGGGAGTATTACCTTTACCTGGCGCTCAATATCGTTCCGTTTATGACAATGCCATGCCTGTTGGGGAGCCTCCTGATCCTGGCGTTGATGCGGTATTTCCCCACCCGCAAAGCTCATCAGGTGCTCTCGTTCCTGGGGCTGGTTTTTCTTGCCGGGCTGGTTGCCTACCTGCGGTTTCTTTCCCCGGAGAAGTTTTTCGGGCAGGAAGTTTCCGATGACCAGATCATCCTTTTCGTGGAGAGCTTGAAAGTTCCGGATTATAAATTTCTTCCCAGCAGCTGGATGACCCTGGGCCTGACCGGCTGGGTCCTGGGAGAAACTTCCAGGGCTTTCGATCAATCCCTTTATCTGTATTCCACCACGATAGTATTGACGGCGGTTCTCTGGCGGGTGAGCCGCAGAATATATTTTGAAGGCTGGTGCCGGATTCAGGAAGTCCGGAGCGCTCCAACGGATTCCAATGGTTCTGTGAAGCGCAAACCCACTCTCATCGATAAGCTTCCTCTTCCGCCTGCGCAGAGGGCTCTCTTGGCCAAGGATATCAAAATATTCACCCGCGACCCCGAACAGTGGTCGCAGATTTTCATTCTGATCGCCCTGGTGTTTGTTTACATCTTCAATATCATGAACCTGCCGTTGAACAATCCCGTCTTGAAAAACGTGGTCTCGGTTTTGAACATCGGTCTCGTGGGGTTTGTGCTTTCGGCCCTGATTTCCCGGTTCGTGTTTTCGGCCACCAGTGTCGAGGGAAAGAGAATCTGGACCATTTATACAGCCCCGGTGGATATGGAAAAATTCCTTTGGAGCAAGTTCTGGATGTTTTTCCCGCCGCTTTTGTTCATCGCTGAATTTTTGGTGATCGTTTCGAACCATTTGCTTCAGGTCGATGCCTATGTTATGAATGTTTCTATCATCGGGGTATTTTTGATTACTGTGGCATTGGTTGGGCTGGGCCTGGGCCTGGGGGCCATGTACCCGATGTTCGAGCATGAAAATATTTCCCAGATACCGGCGGGAACCGGGGGAATTCTTTTCATGACCCTCAGTTTCAGTTATGTCGGGTTGGTGATGATGCTGGGAGGAAGGCCCCTGTATGTCCACTTCAACGAAAAATTCCTGTTCAAGCCCATGGGGGGCATCGACGTTCCCATTTGTTACGCCCTGATCCTGCTGCTGACCCTGGCCGCCACCTTCCTGCCGCTTCACCGGGGCATTCAAACGTTGAAGCGCATGGATATTTGACGGGGCTTCCCGTATCGCCCGGCCCGTTTGGAAGTTAATTTTACATTGGGCCCACTCCCGTTTTGGCGCTCTGTCCGGCCTGATTTATGGAACTGTTTCCTGAATTTGAAGAATCGCCCGCCATTTCATCCGCCCCTCTGGCGGACCGGATGCGTCCCGCCGGTTGGAACGAGTTTTTGGGTCAGGAGCACCTGGTGGGCGAAGGGCGCCCCTTGCGAAAACTGATCGAAAAAAACTCCAGCCTGTCCTTCATCTTGTGGGGTCCCCCGGGATCGGGGAAGACGACCATCGCCCGCATCGCCGCGCGCCTGACGAAGAGCGAATTTCACGAGATAAGCGCCGTCAACGCCGGGGTTGCCGACATCCGGAAGATCATTCAGCGGGCCCGGAAATTGTTGCAAGCGTCCGGTCGGCGCACCATCCTCTTCATCGATGAAATTCACCGGTTCAACAAAGCCCAGCAGGACGCTGTCCTGCCCTTTGTGGAAAACGGGACCATCCGTCTGATCGGATCGACGACGGAAAATCCGTCTCACGAGGTGATTCCCTCCCTGCGGTCCCGTT
Source organism: Nitrospinaceae bacterium (assembly GCA_046754465.1). GTDB lineage: Bacteria > Nitrospinota > Nitrospinia > Nitrospinales > VA-1 > JBHHVU01. Next base: position 79,489 of record JBHHVU010000007.1, read on the forward strand.
GCCAGATATTCCGGCTCGAGTACCTCGCCCGTGAAGGGATCCACGCCATTCTGAACCGGGCGCTGGAGGATAAAAATAAAGGACTGGGGGCCGCTCCGCTGAAGATCGATGAGGAAGCCCTGGACCTCATCGTCACCCACGCCAATGGAGACGCTCGCAAAGCGTTGAACGTCCTGGAAGCGGCGTGGGATTATTCACGGGCCGGGGAGGCGGAATCCGTACCCATCAACCGCCCCCTGATCGAGGGGATCATTCAACGGACGGCGGTCCTCTACGATAAGGGCGGCACGGAACATTACGACCACGCCTCGGCTTTCCAGAAAAGCCTGCGGGGGTCCGATCCCGATGCGGCGATTTACTGGCTCGCCAAGATGATCGCGGGCGGGGAGGACCCCCGGTTCATCGTGCGTCGTCTTTTGGTGACCGCCGCCGAGGATGTGGGAGTGGCCGATCCCCAGGCCCTGGTCCTCGCCAACGCCGCCGCCGATTGCGTGGAGCGCCTGGGGTGGCCGGAAGCACGCATCGCTCTCGCCCAGGCGGTGATTTACGTCGCCCGCGCTCCCAAGGATAACACCGCCATTTCAGCCATCGACCGGGCACTGGATGATATCCAGAACCGGGGACAATCCTACCCGGTTCCAGATCATCTGAAGGACGCGCATTACCCGGACGCCAAAAAATACGGGTATGGAGTGGATTACAAGTATCCTCATGATTACCCCGGTCACATCGTGGAACAGGACTACCTGCCGAAAGAACTGAGCGGGAAAAAATATGTGCCCCCGCCCCGCGATAAGAATAAAAAGTGAAATGGCTTGAATTTTCTCCCCGGGATTGTTTAATGTTCTGGTTGAATTGCATGCCTGCATGAGATATTTTCGCCGGGGAAATGAAGTTGCCTGAAAATTTACGGAAAAATGGAATGAATAAAAGCACCAGATTCGAGGATTTCGATCAACTAGTCCAGGGCCGCATGCGGGGAAACCAGTTGATGCTCAGCGGAATGGATCTCGAAGCGGCGGAGGCGAAATTGTTGTGGGACTCACCCCAAATGGAACAGATCACCTGGCTGGACCTGGATGATAACCGCCTGGGAAATGAAGGGGTGAAGGACCTCGCGGAATGCCGGTTTCTAGTGAATGTCCAATACCTTAACCTGAACCAGAACGGGGTAGGGGACGAGGGCGTCCTCTTTCTCGCCCAATCCCAATGTCTGCCCCGGTTGAAACGGCTGCATTTGAAAAATAATCCGATCCAGGGTGAGGGCATCCTCGGCCTGTTCAATTCCCGGACCCTTGAAAATCTGTCGACCTTTCAGCTCCACGACGGCTGGACCTGTAAAAAAAGGGAAGGCTGGCGCTACAAACCAAGGGATTGAAGCATGGTTTCTCCTCCTCAACCCTGCCAGTTACATATCCATATTTCCATGGAGGACCGGCCGGGAATCCTGGCCGAGGCGCTGGAATCCATCGTCCGGTTGAAGTGGAAGGTTCTGGACATCAAGCAGTTCGTGTTTCATGGTCTCCTGAACCTTTCCCTTTTGTTGGAGGGCGATGACCCCACCGCCATCGAACCCCTGCGGAAGGCGTTGACCGATTAAGGAACCCGCGTCGGGTTGAAAATCGGAATCTATCCCTGGGACCGGGACAACCGGCCGGAGGCCCCCTACGCCCACCGCTCGGTGGTGACCCTGCTGGGTGCCAGGATCGAGTCCAACGTGCTGCGAGAGCTGACCCAGACCCTGGCCTCCCGCGACATCAATATCCTCCGCATCGAACAACTGGATTACGGCGATCAGCATGTTCTCGAATTTGTCATCGGCACCCGGCAGGTGCATTCGGAAATCGATGTTCTCAACGCCATGGTCCGCTTCAAGGAAAAATTCCAGGTCGATATCGCCGTTCAGGACGACACCCTGTTCAGGCGCAATAAGCGATTGATCGTGTTCGACGCGGATATGACATTTCTGCAGTGCGAAGTGATCGATGAACTGGGACGGCTGGCGGGTGCCGGGGAAAAAATGGCCGGGCTCACGAATCAGGCCATGACGGGAAACCAGGATTTCACCACCGCCCTGGAGAAAAGAGTCGAGTTACTGCGCGGCCTCCCCGTAGAAAGGCTTGAGGAATTGTTTCACCGTATTCCCCTGACTCCCGGCGCGGAGGACCTGGTCCGTATCCTGAAGTACCTGGGATTCAAGATCGCCCTGGTGAGCGGTGGATTTCAATTTTTCATCAGCAAGCTGCGGGAGAAATACCATCTCGACTACGGGTTTGCCAATACCCTAAAAATAGTCGATGGAAGGGTGGTTGGCCGGCTGGAGGGGGAGATCATCGATGCCCGGGCCAAGGAACGCATCCTGGTTTCCCTGGCGAAACAAGAGGGCATTTCCCTGCAACAGGTCGTTGCCGTGGGGGACGGAGCCAATGATATTCTCATGCTCGCCCGTGCGGGCCTGGGGATCGCGTTCAACGCCAAGCCCATTGTGCAACAGCACGCAAGAGCCAGTATCAATCGCTCCAATCTTGAATTAATCCTTTATTTTTTGGGCTATAATGGCAAAGACCTTAAGGAATTACGTGAGGTCGCGGTTAAAAGAGAAGGCTCCGGAATCCCCGATGGCACGGGCAAGGACGGAAAATGACCCGTTGGGAAAATAAGACCCATCAGGGAAGAATCCCCTTGGGGCGGACCGGGGAAAATCGATACCGCGCAACAAACCATCCCAGAAGAATCCCGGCGGAATTGGCGGCTATGTCGATATATTCGAAAGCCCGGAATCCCTCGAATCCCTGAATAATTTCGAGCGCGATCCCCAGGGAAATAAAACCGATTCCCAATAACGGGTAATAATTGGGAGGATAGATCCTCGCAAACCAGAGCATGAGAATAAAGTAAGCGGTCAGGTGGGCGAACATATCGCTTTCCGTCGGATCAATTTCCGGCGGATTGGGAGCCAATGAGAAATAAATCAAAAGGAAAACGTACGACACCCCCAAGACAATTTTAAGCTTATGGTTCTTGATTAAAGAAATCATTTGAAAAATTTACCCGTTAAATTTTTGGGATTTCCCATATCCTGGAAAAAGCTTTGGATTGGTTTTTTCAGGTGAGATCGAATCCCGGTGCGGGTCCCCATTCTTATTCCCCGAGATATCTTCCGGTTCCCTGGCAATTGCGGCAATAAAGACGTGAACTATGAATTATAGTTTTTTTTCAACGGAATTTGTTAATATTTTAAAGAAATTTTACTGGAATTTCAATTTTTCCCCAGTCCTTGGGATTCCCAGGATGGTCCCCGGGATGACTGCTTATCAGGAATTCCAGGTCAGGTTTACGGGAGCAGATTGTTTTTCAGGGTCCACCCCCGTTTATCCGTTTCCAGGGTCAATGCTTCGGGACTCAATGCCCTTTCCACGGCAACCGCCCCTTTAGGGAGTTCCCCGCGGGCCGCCAGAATGGCCACGATGGACGCGTGCCAGCCTGTCAATTTTTCCATGGCCGTAAATCCCGTAACCTCGTCATAGGTTTCCACAAGTTCAATGGTGACCGTGGCCTTTTTCCCTTCCGTTCTGCCCTGGCACCGGGTCCGGATCACGCAAATGTCGCGAATCCGGTCCGATCGAATTTGTGGTTCCAGCAGGGAGTGAAGAACCTCGCGGGGAACGATGGGAGTGCCGTTTACGGTTACGGGAGTTTCCTGAAACAACCCCAGTTGTTGAAAGGCCCTGAATTGTTCCCAGTGACCGGGATACCGCAAGGTTTTATTTTCCAGGCGCTGGAGCTTCCCCTCGAAAGTCCAGGGGGCGGTGGATAATCCGCCGGAAGTGACTGCCGCTTCCAATCTACCCAGGGGAGGAGGAAAGTCCAGAATTTCCAGTTCCGTCAGGCAAGGCACCGGTGTGACCTTGCCCTGGCGAAGAAACCAGGCGTCGCCGAAATACTCGTTGGTGAGCCCGTTAATGTTAAACGTGAGGAGATAGTTCCAGGGTGGTTCCGGGTCTTGCGGAAGGCCCCCATCCCAGATGAACACTTCATCCGGATTCTCAACGCGGGACATGGCCAGGACCGCCATTGAAATGTTGAGGCCGGGGCCCATTCCACAATCGGGGATGAGAGTCACCCCCGCCTCCTGGGCCGCCCGGTTCAGCCTGAGTTGTTCCCGGACGGTCTCGGTGTGACCGCCCAGGTCACAGAGGCTGGAACCCGATTCCACCGCCACTCGGCTGATTTGAAGGTTCAAGGAGTAAGGAACGGCGCTCACCGCCGCCCGGATTCCCCGAAGCGCTTTCGCCAGTTGGGATGAATCCCTGACGTCCAGGGGCGAACCCTTGAAAACCTCCGTCTGGAGAAGAGAGTTGAGTTTTTGGGCACCGTTTTCGGCGATTTCGGGATCGATATCGTAAAGGCGGATTTCACTGGCATCGCCAAATCGAGCGATATCGTAGGCGGCGGCCAAACCCTGCCTTCCCGCCCCCAAAATGGCATAACGGAACCCCATCGATCACCGGAACTTCAGGAAATGTATCATTTCATCAGGGAGGATTATAACATCATTCCGAGGCCGCCTGGAGGGGGAAGGATCAATCCAGGAGCACAAGCCCGATGTTGCAGTCAGTGGCACAGGGATGTATGGGACTCAGGTCGCCCCATCCGTTTTTTAACACGGTACCCTGCATATCGATGCCGCAGGCTTGCACGGTGGGCCGGGTTTTTTCGGGGAATTTGCATTGGGTGTCCAGGGTGCACACCTCGCACAGGTCGCAGGGATGGGAACACAGGGCAAAGGCTTTATAAAATCCCTTTGATTTGAACTTTTCCTCCAACCCAACCACCAAATTCAATAAATGGGAGTCCTGCCCCGTAAGAATGAGCAGAGCCTTATGGTAATCCAGAAGAATATCCGCCATCTCATCGGAGGTGGGAGTGTGGGGGGGGCAGGTATAAAGTTTTCCATAAAAGGGGCAGCCGTACTGACATTGAAGCTTGACCCAATGTCCCAGCACAATCGTTTTGGTCAAGATCACCTTAGCCCGGATACAACCCGAATTCAGCGCATCTTGAATGACTTCCTTATTGGTCCGAATACTCAGTGGAAGTTGTCGGATATTGGAAGTTTCGGTGATGGTCATGATGATTTTTGGATCAAAGCCATCTTTTTTAAGGAGAGTCCATTGTTCTGGAAGGATTAAAAAGGGAGTCCTGTATTCCTGAATAAAAGATGTTTGAACCTAGCTTTCTTTCCCTTTCTTTGTGATAGTATGATTTATTTCAGAAGCGGGCAAGAAACATCAAGGAAAGGCATCAAAATAAATAGGCACTTTGCCAATTTTTTTCTGTGATAAGGCGGCATGAGGGCGTTCAATTTATGGAAGTAATTGATATCAAATCGATTAGAGTAATGGTTCCCGGGTTTTTCATCCCGCGGACCGGGGTAAAAAAATACAAAAACAACATCTTGAAAAATGGATATTTCCATTAAAGCCGTAATCTTCGATTGGGCATGGACGCTGGTCGACCTGGTGGATGAGGACGACCGGCGGCCCTTTTCCCGCATATTCGAGTTTCTTCGGGACCGGGGGATCCTGCTTCCCGATTTTGACGAGTGTTACCGGACCTATCAGGAACTGTTTTATCCTATGATCCACGATTCTCAAGAAACATGCAGGGAGGCCTGTTTTGAGTTTGTCCTCAATTTTTTACTGTGCCGGTATTCGATCGATATCTCGGGCAAAACCACCGTCCGGGAGATTCTCATGGCGTATTACAAGGAAGTTTACTCGGTACGCAAAGTGTTTCCCGATTCCATTCCGACGTTGAAGGCGCTTCAGGCTTCGGGAATCCGCATGGGCATCATATCCAATACCACCAACCCGGGGTTCATGAAAGATTATGAGCGGGAGCAAATGGGATTGGACCCCTTCTTCGAATTCTCAATTTATTCATCCGAATTCCCGTATCGCAAACCCCATGCCTCCATTTTTCGCCTGGCGATCGCGAAATTAGGTCTGTTGCCGAAGGAAATTTTTTATGTCGGGGACAGTCTTCACAACGATGTTGCGGGAGCCCAGGGAGTGGGGATGCTGGCGGCGTGGCTCAACCGGGACCAATCGGCTCTTTCCGGGCCCATCGTTCCGGATTTCCAGTTCCAGACCCTGACCGACCTGTTGGACCTTATCCCCATTGAAGTTTGATCGGAATCCATGCACCGGTTTTTCACGTTGCCTGAAAATATTACCGGGGAGGACGTGGCTTTGCGCGGACCCGACGTGGTCCATATCCGCACCGTTCTGAGATTGCGTTGCGGGGACAGGATCCATGTCCTAGACGGCCGGGGCAGCCGGTACACGGTTCGGCTGACCCAGGTCGGTAAAAAGGAAATCACCGGTAAAATCGAATCCAGGGAAGCCGTTCTCTCGGAATCCCCGATCGAGATCCACATGGGGCAGGCGCTCATCAAAGGCAACAAATTTGACATGATTCTCCGGAAATCGGTGGAACTGGGTATCTTTTCCATGGCACCGGTCCGGACCGAGCGTTGCGTGGTTAAAATGCTGCGGACCGAGGCGGTGAAAAAAATCGTCCGATGGGAGACGATTGCCCGTTCCGCCGCCAGGCAATCCGGCCGCACCGTCATTCCCCGTGTGGAACCCCACATCCTCTCCGTGGACAGTTTTTGCCGGGAAAAGGAGGATATCGACCTCAAACTGATCTTTTGGGAAGGAGAAGAAAAGCGGCGATTGAACCACCTGGAAACGCCCCATCCCCTCCGGCACATCGCATTTCTGACCGGTCCGGAGGGAGGGTTTACCGAGGCTGAAATCCATACTGCTGAAAAATACGGTTTCCTCCCCTTGAGCCTGGGGCCGCGAATCCTGCGCGCCGAAACCGCTCCCATCGCCGTTTTGGCCCTCCTGCAACACCGCTGGGGTGATCTTTGAATAAGGGGAAAAAAACGCTGAATTGGGTTTTTTAAGGAGTGAAGGAATGGTAAATTTGCTGGGAACGGATAAACTGTTCCAGGGAATTTCCGTGTTCCCCCATTATCCATGCTTAGAAAATTTTCCGCGGAATGAAGGTGCCGGCCCATCCTTCAAGGCTGAGCGCCCGGGAATCCCATGGAAATGTTGAAATCATGAACTATCAATGCAAACTGGACATATTCGAAGGCCCCCTGGATTTGCTCCTCCACCTGATCAAGGAGCAGAAAATGGACATTTACGATATTCCCATCGCCCAAATTACCCGGCAATATATGGAATATCTTGACGTCATGCAGGACCTTAATCTAGAGGTCGCGGGGGAATACCTGATCTTGGCGGCGGAGCTGACGCGTATTAAATCCAAGGTTCTCCTTCCGGTTCAGGAACCGGAATCAGAAGAAGAGGGTCAGGACCCCCGGGAGGATCTGGTGCGCCGCCTCCTGGAATATCAGCGTTACAAGGATGCCGCCTTCCAATTGAGAAAACGGGAATATGAACGCCAGCAGATTTTTGTCCGAGGTGCAGAACTGGAAATTGAGGAGTCCGGCGAAAAGGAAATTCTCGTTGAAGCGAGCGTCTTCGATCTGCTCAACGCTTTTCAGAATATTCTCCGGAACAGGGAATTCAAAAAAAATTATGAAATCAAAATCAGCACCACGTCCGTATCGGACCGGATCACCCACATCCTGGAAATCCTTAACGCCACCGAAAGCGTCACTTTCGAATCCCTGTTCACCGTCCTCAATACCAAACAAGAGGTGATCGTGACTTTTCTGGCTCTCCTGGAATTGATTCGCCTGAAACTCGTGCGCATCCAGCAGATGAAACATTTCGACTCGATCCGACTTTACCGCTCCACGGACTGGGAGACCCAGGAAGAAGTGTTGCGTCAATACCATGCCTCCCCGGAGGATGAAAATGAGCGGTGAAGTTGGAAAAACGGAAATTCGCGGGTGGGTTCCAGCGGACCTTCCGTTCTTCCCGGGATAACCAATGTCGGTAAATGGCTGAAGACCGCTGGGAACATTTCCCGCATGAAGCGGACATAGGAATCCGCGGCCATGGCGGCACCCTGGAAGGGGCCTTTGAACAGGCCGCCCGGGCTCTCACCGCGGTGGTCACCCGGGAAAAGGTCGCGCCGGAAATGTCCGTGAATATCCACTGCGAGGCCCCCGATCCCGAACTCCTGTTCGTGGACTGGTTGAATGCCCTGATTTTTGAGATGGCTACCCGTAACATGCTCTTCAGCCGCTTTGAAGTGAAAATCGAAAACCACCGGCTCACCGGCCTTGCCTGGGGGGAAGCAGTGGACGTGGTACGCCATCAGCCCGCAGTCGAGGTCAAGGGAGCCACCTTTACCGAACTGGCGGTACATGGGGAAGCCGGGGCGGGGTGGGTGGCCCAGTGCGTGGTGGATGTCTGAACCTTTTTAAAAGGTGGGACGGGTCATGGATTTGTCCTTATTCAAACGGCGGTCGGAATTTGAGTGGGTTATCGAACCTTTCGGCAAAATGAGGGTCCCGGCGGTCATTTACGCCAGCGAAGCCCTCATCCGGGAAATGGACCTCAAGGTCCATGAACAAGTGACCCATGTCGCCACCCTGCCGGGAATACAGAAGGCGGCCTACGCCATGCCCGACGCGCATTGGGGGTATGGATTCCCCATCGGCGGTGTGGCGGCCTTCGACCCGGAACAGGAGGGGGTCATCTCGGCGGGGGGCGTGGGATTTGACATCTCATGCGGTGTCCGCACCTTGCTTACGGGATTGACGCGGGAAGAGATCGAACCGGTGAAACGTCCACTGGCCGAAGCTCTTTCCCGCAAAGTGCCCGCGGGGGTGGGCAGCCGGGGAAAATTGAGCTTGAACGAGACGGAAATGGTGGCCATGCTTGCTGGCGGGGCCAAATGGGCCGTCAGCCGGGGGTTCGGCTCCCGGACGGATCTGGATTTCATCGAGGAACGCGGATGTATGGACGGGGCCGTTCCGGAAGAGGTCTCTCACCAGGCCAGGAAGCGGCAGACCCATGAAATGGGAACCCTGGGTTCCGGGAACCATTACCTGGAAATCCAGGAAGTCGTGCGGGTGTTTGATCCCGCCATCGCGGAGGCGTTTCATTTGCGCGAGGGCGATATCGTCCTGACCTTGCATTGCGGGTCGCGCGGACTGGGACATCAGATCGGCACCGAATTTTTAAAAAGCATGGTGCTGGCTTCCTCGCGGCATGGAATCGAACTTCCCGACCGTGAACTGGCCTGCGCGCCGATTCATTCCGAGTTGGGAAGGGCATATCTGGGTGCGATGCGCGGCGCCATGAATTGCGCCATGGCCAACCGGCAAATCATCACCCATCTGGTTCGTGAAACTTTTCATGAAGTCCTGCCCCGGGCCGAACTGGACCTGTTGTACGACGTTTCCCACAATACCTGTAAAATAGAGACCCATGAAATCGACGGTCAACCCCGCCGGCTTTTTGTTCATCGAAAAGGCGCGACCCGGGCGTTTGGGCCGGGCCATCCCGATGTTTGCGAACCCTACCGGGCTTTCGGCCAGCCGGTTTTGATCGGCGGGACCATGGGGACGGCATCCTATATACTTACGGGAACGGAACAAAGCATGGGACTTGCTTTTGGATCCGCCGTTCACGGCGCCGGACGCAGCATGAGCCGGCATAAGGCGGCCAAACAATGGCGCGGCCGCCAAGTGATCGACGAAATGGCGGAAAAGGGCATCATTATACGTAGCCCATCCAGGAGGGGCGTTGCCGAGGAAGCGCCCGGCGCTTATAAAAATGTGAGCGCCGTCGTGGAAGCTGCGGATCAGGCCGGTCTCGCCCGCAAAATCGCGAAACTTCGCCCCTTGATTTGTATCAAGGGATGAATCGAAAATAGAATCCATTTCATCAAACAAATCTCACATTTAAGTGTGATTTTAATCACAAATTTGACTATAATAATGGTTGCAAATTGCCGCAGGGAGGGGTAAATTGCAAGTGTGTCAGGAACATTGGAGGTGTACATTTTGCAATTTCCAAATTAACAGGGAGGGTCCAAAGCAGACATTTACCGGGGTACCGGTTCGAGAATTTGACATTACTAGTTGAAACTTTTAGACTTATTGTTATTGAGTGACAGGTTGTTAAGGAACCAACCCATTCACCCCTAAGGAGGCGGCAATGTTAAAAAGAGTTTTGTTATTTTTCACTTTGACTTCCCTGATTTTAACCGGTTGCGCCAGCCGGACTGGATGGACGCCCACCGTTGACCCTTATAACGATCCCAATGCGGCTTATATCGAACGCGATAAGATGGAATGTCGTCAACTGGCCAAGCAGGCGTCTGGCGATACTGCGATGGAAACCGGTAAAGGGGCCTTGATCGGTGGTGCCTTGGGTGCTGCCGCCGGTGCGGCCATTGGCGCGGCTGTCGGTTCCCCAGGTAGAGGTGCGGCCATTGGCGCCGCGGCAGGAGGTATTGGCGGTGGCGCGCATGAGGGGTTCGGGGCGGAAGATCAATACAAACGAACCTACCTCAATTGTATGCGGAACCGTGGACATAATGTGATCAACTGATCCCTGACGTTTGTTCTCTTTCAAAATATTCCGATGTCAGGGGATATGTCCCCGGGTTCTCGCGGGAAAAACTTATAAAGGTGGATTCGGATATTCCATATCGATATTTGAGCCGTTCTTTATATAATTTTAAATGGATCCCCCTTTTTTACATCCTTCTTTTTATTCGTGGAGGATAATATGGATTGCAGGCCTGAAACAGATTTTCCTATTCCCTTGCACCGGCTTGCCGGGCAAGGGAAAACTGGGACTTTCCAGGAAAGGAGTGGACGATGATTACCAGAATCTGGTTATTGTCCTTGGTGGTTGCCTTGGTGTTTACCGGATGCGCCAGCCAGACAGGCTGGACTCCCACGGTAGATCCGTACAATGATCCCAATGCGGCTAACATTGAGCGGGATAAATATGAATGCCGCCAATTGGCCAAACAAGCCTCTGGAGACACGGCGACGGAGACCGGCAAGGGCGCGTTGGTTGGCGGTGCTTTGGGCGCTGCGGCGGGAGCGGCCATCGGCGCGGTGACGGGCTCCCCCGGTAAAGGGGCGGCCATCGGTGCCGCAGCGGGTGGTTTGGGTGGTGCCGCGCATCAGGGATTCGGGGCCGAGGGCCAATTCAAGCAGAGCTACGTCAACTGCTTGCGGAACCGGGGACATAACGTCATCAATTGATCCGCGGAGAGACTTCTTCACGGCGGCATGGCCCTGAAGGTTTTTGGATGAACGGGGAGCCGGGATTTTTTTTGAATCCCGGCTTTTTGTTTACCTCATTGAAAATAAGCTGATTACTTGGAATCAGGGTCCTCCCGGCCCCCCGATTGTCTCTTCCATCCCGTCTTTTTTTGTTCCCCCCTTGTTGCCTCCGGATCTCCTTTTTCTGGAACACGGCTCCTTTCCCCCGGTTCCCTGGTTCTCCTAAATTGCCTGATTGGACTATGAGGGTTAATTCCTGGAACGAGGCAAGCGGTGATTCCTGTTGGAAACTTCAGGTTTATATAATAAAATTTCAGGAGTACAGTTGCCAGGTCATGTTCCCCTTGGAATCTTTATGATCAAACAGATTAAAGAAGACGTCCGGATTGCCATCGAAAAAGACCCCGCCGCGCGGAATATCCTGGAGGTGTTGATATGCTATCCCGGAGTGCATGCCTTGGTCGCTTATCGGTTTGCCCATTGGTTGTGGGATCATGACCTGAAATTTTTGGGACGGCTGCTTTCTTATTTTGTCCGGTGGATTACCGGAATCGAAATTCATCCCGCCGCGAAGATCGGCCGCCGGTTCTTTATCGATCACGGAATGGGGGTGGTGATCGGCGAGACCTCGGAAATCGGGGACAATGTCTTCATATATCATGGCGTTACCCTGGGGGGGCTGAGCATGAAAAAGGGAAAGCGCCACCCCACCATTGGGGATAACGTGGTGATTGGCGCGGGAGCCCAGGTCCTGGGACCGGTAAAGATAGGCAACAATACCAAAATCGGATCGGGTTCCGTAGTTCTCCAGCATGTTCCGGAGTATTCGACGGTGATCGGGGTACCCGGCCGTGTGGTCTTTTCGGGAGTGTCCTCGGAACAGGAGGATGAGGACGGACCGGAAACGTTCCCCGATCCGGTGGCCAAGGCGATCGAATGCATGCTGGAACGGCTCCCGAAAATGGAAAAGGAAATTCGAGCCTTGAAGGAAGCCCTGAAAGAGCAGAAAGCCTCCTTGCCCGATCCCGTTCCCCTGAAAAACCCGGAAGATTGAGATCATTTTGCGTTTCTCCAAAGGTTTCCCTTGAAAAAGATTTATCTGGATCATAACGCCACGACTCCCCTGGACCCGCGGGTTTTAGAGGTCATGCTTCCCCTGTTGCGGGATGAGTTTGGGAATCCTTCCAGCGTTCATTCCGAGGGGAGGCGGGTGCGCGTGAAAATGGACGAAGCGCGCGAACAGGTCGCCGAATTGATCGGTGCCCATCCTGGGGAAATTGTATTCACCAGCGGGGGCACCGAATCCGACAACTTTGCCATCTTGGGAGCCGCCCTGGCTCTCAAGGACAAGGGCCGTCATATCATCACCAGCCGGATCGAGCATCCGGCGGTGCTCAACCCCTGCCGTCAACTGGAACGGCTGGGATTCCACGTGGACCGGTTGGAGGTGGACCCCCGGGGCCGTGTCGACTCGGCGGCTGTCCGGAACGCCATCGGCGAATCCACCATTTTGATCACGATTCAGCATGCCAACAACGAGGTCGGGACCCTGCAGGATATTCGCGGGATCGGCGAAATCGCCCGCGGGCGGGGTGTGCTTTTTCATACCGACGCCGTGCAGAGCGTTGGCAAGATGGCGGTTAATGTCAGGGAGCTCCCGGTGGACCTGCTCTCCTTTTCCGCGCATAAGTTTTATGGACCCAAGGGGACGGGAGCGTTGTATATTAAAAAAGGATGTCCCGGCCTTTTTCCCCTGATCAGTGGGGGCGGCCAGGAGAAAAAAAGGCGCGGCGGCACGGAAAACGCCGCCGGGATCATCGGATTCGGTAAAGCGTGCGAGCTGGCCCGAACAGGGTTGGAGTCGGGGGAACCCTCCTTCCTTGAGGGTTTGCGCTCCCGGTTCTACCGCCGCATCCTCGAATCCCTTGCGGATGTGGAGTTGTTTGGAGATCGGGACCGTCGGCTTCCCAATACCCTGAATCTGTCATTTGAAGGAGCGGACGGCGAGACCCTGCTGATCGGTCTGGATATGGAAGGCATCGCCGTTTCCACCGGCTCGGCTTGCAGTTCCGGTTCCGCCTTGCCCTCTCACGTTCTAACGGCCATGAAAGTTTCCGGGGAACGCATCAACGCTTCCTTGAGAATCAGCCTGGGGCGGGGCAACACGCCCGCGGAGATGGATCGTGTTTCGGAAACGCTGATCCGCCTGGTTAAAATCAACCGGAAGAGGACCGCGGCCCCCCGGTAAATCCCGCTTTTGAATACTTTGATTAAATTATCTTTAATGGTTTTGGAAAGTTAACAAATTTTATGAAAGGCTCATTTTATTTGTGTTGACATCCCCTGGCCAAGTCAATATAATCCCTTGATAATAAAGGGATATTCAAGGGTTTTCTATTTTGTTGGAGATATTATGTCCCCCAAGGAATTTTTTAGACGTCCCATTTTAATCATTTTGGTTGCCTCATCGTTGGTATTCAGCGGGTGCAGTTATATTCCCTGGATTGGAAATGATGATGAAGACGACTTGGCGTTCGAGGAGGATTTCCCCTTTGAAGATCAAAGCGCCGAGGAACAAGGGGGGGGGAAGGCCTCGGAGGATGATTTTTTCTCGGATGACAAATCCCTGATCGAGGGGGAGGATGGTGGCGGCTTTTCCAGCGTCGATCAGAAAACCGACTCCAAGGAATTGCAAGGTGATGTGGAAAACCTGCAAAGCCAGCAGGAAGCATTGATCAGTAAAGTCCGGGAACTGGAAGAGATGATCGCTACCCTAGAGCCCAAGGTCAGCGCCACCCAGGAACGCCTGGAAGGAAGTCTTTCGGAAGTTTCCAGCCAATCCGAATTTTTGGAGCCGGAAGTGGAGGAATTGAAAACCCAGGTCGCCCAGTTGAATGAAGAAATCGCGCGGCTGAAAATCCAAAGGCAAGGCGACTTGCCAAAAAAGGTCCGCGGCCACGCCAGGGTCGGCGGGACCCCTCCGGAATACAATAAAGCCCTGGATGCTTACCGGAAAGGGAATTATGACGAGTCCATTCTCTTATTCCAAAACTTCGCCTTGAGCGATCCGCCCTCAAATTTGAAGGACAATATCGCTTTTTGGATCGGCAGCAACTACCTGAAGCTGGAAATGTATGACGACGCCATCAAGCAGTTTGAAACCGTGTTGAACCAATACCCCCGGGGCAACAAAATCCACGACTCTCGATTGATGCTGGGTATCAGTTATTTTAAAAAGGGGGAGACCAGCCGGGCGGTCGACATCCTTCAGACCGCGTTGAAATACAACCCGCCCGCCGAGGTTCGAGGAAAGATTCGGGCGCAATTGAATTCCATTCAATAATTCAGCAGTCTCTTCCCGAAGCAGGGGCAGCGCGTTTGTGCCCGTACCTCCATGAAGGTCGCCATTGTTCAGAATTGGCTGATGGGCATGCGCGGTGGTGAAAAATGCCTCGAAGTTTTCTGTCAGTATCCCCCCTACCGTTTCCCCTTTTTTCTATTCCTTTATTCTAAAAAAACAGGAAAGATTTAAACCCGACTTCATTTTTATTAGGTGGTACCATTGCCTGATTTCTTTTCGAGCGCCAGCGTTTTTTGAAGATTTCGTTTTTCGGGAAAAGGCATGAAGATCGCGATATTATCCGTCAACTTGTTTGATAATTCCATGGGAGGGGTGGAGAACCATATTCGGTTCATATCCAAAGAATTGACCAGGCGTGGCCATGAGATTATGTTGTTCAAACCGGTTTGGGAAGATAAGGTTGACCTTCGAGAACGCCAAATAGAAAATTTGACAATTTTTTACATCAAATTGGGGAAACCCCCTTTTAATCTTCAACGATGGAGCGGTCAGGGAATCTGGGGCTACCTGGCGGGTTTTCTGGGAAAAGCGGCTTATTCTTTTGGGGCGGCGCGTGTCGTGAAAGCCTTGATGTTCTGGCAACCGGAATTGGTATGGCAACACGATTTTTCTTCCAATTGGTGGGCCACAAGAAAACTGGCCCGTTTTTTCCCGGTGGTGCTGACAAACCATTCCGGGGAATACCTCCTGTTAAAAAAGTTTTGGATTGGACGAATCCTGCTTTTATGGATGTTGAGACATTACAAGGCAATCATTGGCCCCAGTAGAGAATTGACCCCCGATTTTCCCAAAAAGGCATTCACAATCCATAATGGGGTGGACACTCGTCTATTTGTTCCTTTACCTCCGGAAAAACGGAATTCCATGAAAAGGGAATTGTTTGGGGACACGGATCGATTTGTTATTTTTTGTCCCCGAAGGTGGGCGCCTACCAAGGGCATCATATATTTGGCAAAAGCCATTCAGTGGATGGGTCGAAATAATCAGTTAAACTCAAAGTTTATATTTGTTTTTGCGGGAAGTGAAACACAATATCCCAAGTATGTTGAACAAATCAATCGCGAACTTGAAGATTTTGAAGATTCGGTGATCAAATTGGGAAGCTTGAATATCTATGAAATGGTCCGCTATTACCAGTCTTCCGATTTGATTGTGATTCCTTCTGTAATGGAGGCGGTGAGTTTGGCGGCGCTCGAATCCATGGCCTGTGGGACTCCTGTAATTTCCACCCATGTGGGTGGTATGCCTGAAATCATCGAAGACGGTGAAACTGGATATTTAATCAGTCCCTGCCGGTTCCAGGAATTGGGTGAAGCCATTTTGAGGGTTTATAAAGATCCGCATCGGGCTTTGGTGGCTGAAAAAGCATTGGCCATGATTCAACAGAAATATGATTGGTCCGTCATTGCAACCAACACTGAGAAAGTATTATTGAAAGCGGTAAAAGATAGGGGCAATTAGACTGTGCAGGGTTTCCGGTCAACGGATTCCTTAGTTTTCATTCAAATAAAAGCAGGGTTTATGTACGTTCGATCGAAAAAAAACGTTCTCTCGGTTTTTTTTAAAAAACAATTCTATGTTGCTTTTGTCAATATTTTTCGATATTTCCTGGAGCCATTTGATGTTTTATTGAGATATGTATTCCGAAAGGGTTCTTATCCAAAAGATTGTTTTGTTAAAACCCCGACGGGGATACAAAAGGTATCTCTATATTGTTCCGACGATATGATGACATTCGTCGAATGTTTTGGGAAACTGGATTATCGGGTTCCGACCGATATTTCCTGTGTCGTCGATTTTGGCTCCAACATTGGAATAAGCGCCCTTTATTTCTTAACGCGGAACCCGAAAGTCCACATTTACTTATACGAACCTCTTCCCGCGAATATTGACAAACTTAAAAAAAATTTGCGCGGCTATGAAAACAGGTATGAACTCAATGCCGTAGCCGTAGGACTGGAAAACGGTACTGGACTGTTCAGCCATGAACCCACGGGCCGATATGGAGGGTTGTACAAAAGTACTATGAAAAGCCAAATAGAAGTGCCGGTTCAATGCGCCAAGGAGATTGTGCGAGACATCCTGAAGAAACACCAAAAGATTGATATCCTTAAGATAGATGTGGAAGGGTTGGAAAACGATATAATCAATGATCTTGAAATAGATCTATTTGATGGAATTGATCGGATATATGCAGAAACTCATTTTGAGGGTGAATTGCCCGGTTTTAAAAAAGAGCAATATGGAGAAATAGTGAGATTCTATAAATAGACAGACCTGAATGAAAGACCGGATGACTGGGAGATTTAGCGGTTGAAGCTTTCAATGAATTGGGTTATCCTCGGGTCGTTATTAGCCAGGGGCAAATGGCGGAAGCATTGAAAAAATAGGTGAAACCCAATATCCGGTTTGCCGGTTGGTTGCCCGATGAACAGGTTCGTTCCCACTATGCCCGGTGCCGGGCCTTTATTTTTTGCGGTGAAGAAGATTTTGGCATTAACCCCCTTGAAGCCCAGGCCATGGGCAGGCCGGTGATCGCCTTGGCCCGGGGAGGTGCCTTGGAAACGGTGATCCCCGATCGCCGATCCTGGAAACCGGAAACCGAAGTTGCGGAGGAAGAAACCGCTCATCCTGCCGGGGCCTTTTTTTATGAAAAACCGCCGGAGGCCCTTCGGTTGGCCGTCAGGCATTTCGAAACCATCGAAAACGGGTTCGAAACGAAAGCGATCAGAAAACACGCCCTGGAATTAGATGTTGATACCTTTTCTGATCAAATTCAGCATTTCATTCAAGAGCGGTTTCAGAAACATCAATGCTGAAGAAACACGGTCAATTATTCCTTTCCACGCTTTTTATTTT
>JBHHVU010000008.1:0-83919 GCA_046754465.1 Nitrospinaceae bacterium
TTAGATCTTTCATGACTCCCTCCTCACACCGCAAAGCAACGGCCGCTGAATTTGGGAAGAACGATCTGAATCGGATATTCAACTGCAACGTAATGCGAATTTTGGCCGGGTGGGAACCGATAAAATCTATTGACCGACCCCAGCTTTTTTGAAGAGAGAGGCGACGGTTTTGCTCGGTTGGGCGCCTTTCGCGATCCAGGCGGAGGCTTTTTCCTTGTCGATCCGGCAATTGTCCTCCTCTTTTAATGGGTCGAATGTTCCAAGAATTTCCAGGAATCTGCCGTCCCTGGGTTTCCGGGAGTCGGCCGCCACGATCCGGTAAAAGGGTTTCTTTTTCGTTCCTCGTCTCGTCAGTCTAATCACAACAGCCAAAATATTTCCTCCTATGATTATGATCGAATATAAAGGGATTTGAGTTGGTAATTCACAGTCTCAATACACACGCTCCCGCGGGCTTCTTAAAAATGTTCCGGTCAGAAGGGGCCGGGTCCCCGGCCGCCCATGAGGCTTCCGAGATTAAAGCCGCTCCTGAATTTTCCCATGTTAAACTTTTTCATCATTTTTTGCATCTGCCCAAACTGTTTGAGCAGTTTGTTGATCTCGTGAACGCTGGTCCCGCTTCCGGTGGCAATACGGCGCTTTCGGCTGCCATTGATGATATTGTGGCGGCCTCTTTCCGCGGGGGTCATGGAGTTGATGATGGCCTCCACCCGCGTAAAGGCCTTTTCGTCGATGTTCAATCCCTTGAGTTTGTTGGCGCCGGGGATCATGCCGATCAGTTGTTGAATGGAACCCATTTTCTGGATCTGCTGAAGCTGGTCCCTGAAATCTTCCAGGGTGAAGGCGTTTTTCTTGAGTTTCTTTTCCAGGGCCTGCTGTTGTTCCTGGTCGTAGGTCTCTTCTGCCTTTTCGACCAGGGAGAGGACATCGCCCATTCCCAGGATTCGCGAGACGATGCGATCGGGGTAAAAGGGTTCCAACGCCTCAATCTTTTCCCCGGTGCCGATGAAGCGGATGGGTTTTCCGGTCACGCTTTTAATGGAAAGGGCGGCTCCTCCCCGGGCGTCGCCATCCATCTTGGTCAAAATCACTCCGTCGATGCCCACCGCCTCGTGGAAAGCCGCCGCCACCGCCGCGGCCTGCTGGCCCATCATGGCGTCGGCGACAAAAAGCACTTCGTGGGGCTTCACCGTTTCTTTAATGGCTTTCAACTCCCGCATCAGATCTTCATCGATCTGGGTGCGGCCCGCCGTATCCAGGATGACCACGGGAATCAACCGCCGGGCGGCTTCCTCCACCGACCGTTGACAGATATCCACCGGATCGTTCTCCCCGCTGGAGGGAAACACCTCGATGCCCAGGTCGCGTCCGAGAACGTTCAATTGTTCGATGGCGGCGGGACGATACACGTCCGCCGGAACGAGAAGGCATTTCTTCCCCTTCTCCTGGAACCGCCGGGCCAGTTTACCCACGGTGGTGGTTTTACCGGACCCCTGGAGTCCCGCCATCAGAATGATGGTTGGCGGTTTGGGGGCAAATTGGATATCATTGAAATCATCGCCCAATAGGGCGGTCAATTCGTCGTTGACGACCTTGACCATTTGGTGGCCGGGGGCCAGGCTGGCCAAAATCTCCTGGCCGACCGCTTTTTCCCGAATGCCGGCCAGAAAATTCTTGATGACGGGGAGGCTGACATCGGCCTCGATCAGCGCGATCCGGATTTCCCGGAGGGCCTCGTCCACATCGGATTCCTTGAGGAGGCCGCGGCCCTTTAATTTCTTGTAGATCGCCTCGAGGCGGCTGGACAGGTTATCGAACATGAGATGACGAAAAAGTGCCTTATTTAGCAGGGTTTAACGGGCTATTGTAAATAGGCTAGTATATAATAACACTTGGTAATGTCAAGAATCATTCCAAATCATTCATGACCCGGAAAGCTGTTGTTTTATTGAGCGGTGGGCTCGACTCCGCCACCACCCTCGCCATCGCCCGGCGGGAAGGGTTTCAGACCTTCACCTTGAGTTTCGATTATGGGCAAAGACATCGTGTGGAGCTCGGCCGGGCGCGGGAAATCTCCGCGTCCCTCGGCGCCCGGGAACACGAGGAGGTGCGCATCGATCTGCGTCAGTTTGGCGGATCGGCCCTGACCGATTCCATCGCGGTGCCCACGCACCGGAGCGAGGGGGAAATCGCCTCGGGCATCCCCGTCACGTACGTCCCGGCGCGCAACACCATTTTTCTTGCCTTCTGTCTCGCTTACGCCGAGGTGAAACACGCGGCGGATTTGTTCCTTGGGGTCAATGCCATCGATTACAGCGGGTATCCCGATTGCCGGCCGGAATTCATCGCGGCCTTTGAACGGCTGGCCAACCTCGCCACCAGGGCCGGTGTCGAGGGCAAGAAAAGTTTTAAAATCCACACTCCCCTGATTCGTCTCACCAAATCCGAAATCATCAAAAAAGGGCTCGAACTGGGAGTGGATTACGGCCGGACCCATAGTTGTTATGATCCCGGTCCCGAGGGGCTCGCCTGCGGGGTCTGCGACAGTTGCCTGCTCCGCCTCAAGGGGTTCCGGGAAGCGGGGGTGAAGGATCCCATCCCCTACCGGCAGGGTCGGGCGGAATAAATCGAGGGGATTGCGCGGCGGGAAAAGCCGGTGTTGACCGGGAGGGGGTTGGCAATCACTCGACCCGCACCGCCTCCATGGGATTGACCCGGACGGCCAACCGGGCCGGGTACAGTCCGGCGCAAAAGGAAACTCCCCAGAACATCAGTGTGGTGAACAGGATGAACAGGATGGGGAAATGGACCTGAATGGTCCACCCGAATGATTGTTTGTTGACCACGAAGATCAGGATGTAGGATACGATCACCCCCGCCACCAGCCCCATCACCGACCCGATCAACCCCAGAATCCCCGCCTCGATCCATACCACGCGTTTGACCTGTCCGGTGAACGCGCCAAGGAACCGCAGGATGCCTATCTCGCGTTTGCGCTCCAGGATGAGCGAGATGAGGGTGTTGAACAGTCCCAGTACGGCGACGGCCATGGCGATGATCTCCAGGGAATAGGTGATCGCGAAGGTTTTATCGAAAATCTCCAGAACGTCTTTCTTGAGCTGGGTGTTGGAGCGGATGATGAGCCGGTAATCTTTTCCCAGGGTGTTGAGGATGGCCTGCCGGACTTGTGGGAGCCGGTTTTTGTCCGCCAGGTAGATGATGAAACTGTTGATGTCGGGATCCCGGTAATATTTTAGAAAGGTGGACCGATCGATGATGATGTAGCCCCGTTCCCGGGAGTAATCGTAGTAGACGGCGGCGATTTCCAGATTCAGCGGGCCGTTGGGGGTTTCCAGGGTCAAGGAATCGCCCCGGCCGGCTTGGTGTTTCAGCGAGAACGTCTCGGAGACGATGGCGCGGTTGTGTCCCACCATCCACCGGGCGAGTTCCCGGGCGGGCGGACCGGATTTGATCACGAGGTTGCCGTATTGGGAAAGGACGGAGAAATCGCCGGTTCCCAGGACCGCGGGCTGGTTGTCATAAGTGATGTCGATGGCCCGAAACTGGTCGATCTCGGCCACCCCGGGAATCCGTTTCAGGGCTTCCACCTTGTCCGTCGGCAGGGTGTATTGGTAATCGATGTCCCGGCCGCCCGCGATGCGGATGAACAGGTCCGCCCGCAGGGTCTGGCCGATCCAGACGATCACCGTCTGCCGGAAGCTGTGAACCATGATCGACATGCTGATGACCATCATGAAAGCGATGGCGAGGGAAGAGACGGCGAGGGAATTGCGGCCCACATTCTGCGACAGGTTCATGCTGGCCAGCAGGCCTTCGCCCCCGAACCATTTTTTGCATACCCCATGCAATGCGTCGCGCGCGAACAGCAGGGCCGCGGGCGACAGCAGCGACAGTCCCAGGATAAGAAGAAAGACCGACAGGAACCCGAAATAGGGAAAGCCGTCGATGGCGGGCAACTGGGAGCACACCGCCGCCAGCAGGAAGGCGGTCAGGGCGGCTTGGGTGAGTCTCCGGTTGCCGCGGAACAGCTTGAGGTCGTAACTGCCGCGGCGCATGACGAGGGTGGGAGGGGTCCGCGCGGCGTCCCAGGCGGGGATGAGGGCGGAAATGAAGGATAGCCCGACGCCTAAAAGGAAATAGGGTCCCATCTGGTTCCAATGAAATTCCACCTCGGTCACGTAGCTGGGGGCGTAAAGGTTGTTGACGGTCAACGATATGGCGTCGAGGGAAAACTGCGCGAAGTAGTACCCCAGTCCGATGCCCAGGAGGGAGCCGGCCACGCCGATGATCCCGGCCTCGAGGAAGAAGATCAGGGCGATCAGCCCGGGGCCGGCCCCGAGGGCGCGCAGGGCGCCGATCTCCATCCGGCGGCGCACCACCGACAGGGCCACCATGTTATAGATCAGGTACAGCCCCACCAGCAGGGAAACAAAACTGAGAGCCGTCAGGTTGTATTGGAACGCCCGCAGCATTTTTTCGACCTGCTTGTTTTTCCGTTCCGGCCGGTCGATCTTTAAAAAGTCCGGAAGCACGGCGTCGATCTTTTTCCGCATGCGGCCGAAGTCGCGGTCCGCGAGAAATTCCACGTCGATGCGGTCGAGCCTGCCCAGCCGTCCCAAGACAAGCTGTGCCGCGGCGATATCCATCATCGCGAAATTGCCGTTCAAGGCCTTGGCGATCCCCTTGTTCTCCAGCACCGCGGCCACGTGGAGCTCCTGCTCCTTGCCGTTGATGAGAAACCGGACGGTGTCCCCCGGCTCGTAGTGCGTTCCGGGAATGAACTGTTCCGGGAGGATGATCCCCCGGGGGTCCATGATCAGGGGGAGGAGTCCCTTGAGGTCCTTATCCACGGTTTTCAGGGAAAAATCGCGGATGCCGCTGTCCTGGAGCAGATCGGTTCCCAAAATTTCGACCACCTCTCCGGTTTTCATTTCCACGCCGTATCCCTGGATCACGGGATAAGCCTTGATCCATTCCCGGAGGGACAGCAGCCGCCGGAAATATTTTTCATCGAAGGTCATGCCCTCGGCGTGAATCACGGCGTTGGATTTGCCGAGAACGAGGTCGACGCTTTCCTTGAAGGACATCATGGTCTGGGTATTGGCCAGCCGGATGCTCAGAAAGACGGCCACGCCGATGGCCACGCCCAAAATGGTGATCCCCGTGCGAAAGCGGTCCCCCATCAGCGGGCGCAGGATGAGTGCCTGGAACAGGTCCTTGAAGTAAAAGAGAAAACTCATGGGAGCCGGAGGGTCATTCTCTTACGGTCAATTTACCGTCGCGGATTTCAAAATGACGGTTGCCGTAAGTGGCGATCCGCGGGTTGTGGGTGACGACCACCACGGTGGTATGGAATTCCACGCAGGCCTTTTTCATCAGGTCGAGGATTTTGATACCGTTTTCCGAGTCGAGGTTGCCGGTGGGTTCGTCGGCGAGGATGATGGAAGGATGATGGACGAGCGCCCGGGCGATGGCCACCCGCTGCATCTCCCCACCCGACAGTTCCGCGGGGAAGGAATGCTCCCGGCCGAGGAGGCCCACATATTCCAGAAGAGTACGGATGCGCCGGCTCTCGGTTTTCGCGGAGTGGCTCAACAAAAGCGGCAGTTCCACGTTTTCCCGGATCGTCAACGTCGGCATCAGATTGAAAAACTGGAACACGAACCCGATCTCCCGGCGGCGGAGCCCGGTCAGTTCCCGGTCGTTCATCCGGGTGATCTCCCCGCCGTTGAGAAAAATTTCCCCCTCGCTGGGCGTGTCCAGTCCGCCCAGGCAGTTGAGCAGGGTGGTCTTCCCTCCGCCGCTCGGACCCATCACGGTGACGAAGTCGCCGGAATCCATTTCCAGGTTCACGTGAGACAGCGCGGTGACCCGCGTGGTTCCCGCCTGGTAATATTTGCTGACATCCCGGAATTTGATGAGAGGGGAGCTGGGCATGATCTACATCGAGTTGGCATTCAAACCGAGCCAGCAGGATATTAGAATTGCGGGAAATTCTCAATTACAAAACCGGCGGCCGCACTGCCTGGGGAGGGGATGGGGGAAGTGATCTTCCCCCGGCTGGCCGTTACAGGATCTTACCTCTTATCGATCGCGGCCGCGGCGGCGGTGGAACCTTTCTGGTATGAGGTCATGATCATTATCTTTTCCCCGGTCATGGTCTTCAAAGGAATCGTGGTCTTTGTCCCGATGATGTTCCTCGCGTTCGTGCTCAAAATCGTCATCGCCGCGATGTCTTCGTCCATGATCGCGATCTTCAAAAAATTCCCTGTCGATTGAATGCCCGCGGTCTTCAAAATGATCCCGGCCTCTTCCACGGCCCCGGTCATGACCGCCACCGTGACCTCCTCCATGACCGCCCTTGGCGATTTGGAGTCGGCTCGCTCCCTCCTTCACCTTGAGGATACCGGATTCCGAAACGTCCGCGCCGATGCGGTTTTTCCAGACCTTTTCAGGGGTCGGGGGGGTTTCCATGGAATATGCCGGATTAGGCAAAATAAGGAATGCGAGGAAGCCCAGGAAAACGGCGGAAAAATGGAACAAGGCTTTCATCATGGGTTCTCCCGAATGAAGGGGTTCAGGGTGTATCTCCCGGCCGGTTCAGGGTTAACAGATACATGACGGTGGCGGGATTTTTATTTTCATCTTCCTGAAACCGATGGGTTCCGTCCTTCAGTATCGACTGGGTTTGGACGATGATTTCATCGGCGGTGGACTTGTCTTTTAAAATGGTGGCTTTCCTGGCATCCACGCTCATGCGGGTGGTTTCCCGCGTGATGGGTTCCAGGACGATGGCGATGTCGAGATCCCGGGTGGCGGCCTGGATTTCCCGGCCTTTGTTATTTTCATCGTCACTGAGAATCGCGATTTCCATTTTGTTCAGCGCTAGCACCAGAGCCTGATGGACTTGGCCCAGTGAATAATTGGAGGTTTTATGGGCCACGTTGATCACGGTGTAGCCCGCGCCCATGGTAATCGCGCTCAAGGCCACGGCGGCGCACCCGGAACAAGCATACCCCACAAAAGAAAGTAAACTCAATTTAATAAAATTCTTCATAAGATGGAAACAGGGTTTGGGCAAACGATCCTGGATTTATTTGAGGGTTGTTAAGGATTAATGCAAATTTCGAGCCATTTTGTTTCATTGAATTGTTGGGAATTACTCGCTTTATCGGTGCCGGAAAAATTCGGTCCGTCAGAATTTTTATGCCCCTATGACAAAAGATGGCACCCCTGTTTAGGACATTGCGCCGGACGGGTCTTTATGCTATTCATTGGCTTTTTCTGAAAATGGTTGGAGGGTTATGGCTATTTCCCGGAAAATCAGTTCGTTTATGGAGAAATCTTCCTGGATCCGGAAAATGTTCGAGGAAGGGATCCGCTTGAAACAGGAAGTGGGTGAGGAGAATGTATTCGATCTGTCGCTGGGCAACCCGGTGGTGGAGCCTCCCGGAAAACTGCGGCAGGCGTTGATCGCCGCCGCTCAAGACCCGGCGCCCGGTTTGCACCGTTACATGCCCAACGCGGGTTTTGTGGACGTTCGCGAGGCGGCGGCCCGGTCCCTCTCCCCGGAGTGCAAGGTGGAACTGACCGCGGACGACGTGGTGATGGTTTGTGGCGCGGCGGGCGGGTTGAACATCACGCTCAAGACCCTCCTGGACCCGGGAGACGAGGTACTCATTTTTTCTCCCTATTTCGTGGAATACCTGTTTTATGCGGACAATCATGGAGGCCGGGCGGTATCCGTCCCCACCCGGCAGGATTTCTCTCTCGATCTGGAGGCCCTTCGGGCGGCGGTCACCGAAAAGACCCGGGCGGTGATCGTCAATTCCCCCAACAATCCCACGGGGGTGGTGTATTCGCGGCGGACCCTGGAAGAGTTGGCGGGGGTTCTCCGGGAGGTCACCGCGAGGTATGGCCGGGCGGTGTACCTTGTTTCCGACGACCCTTACAAGAAGATCGTCTTCGACGGATTGGAAACGCCGAACATCTGTGAATTTTATGATCACAGCATTTACATCACTTCGCATTCCAAGGACCTCGCCGTTCCCGGCGAACGGATCGGTATGGTCGTGGTTCACCCACGCTGCGAGGACGCGAAACAGTTGATGGCCGGCCTAATCTTCTGCAACCGGGTGCTGGGATTCGTCAACGCCCCGGCGCTGATCCAGCGGGCGGTCAAGAACGTTCAGGGGGTGACGGTGGATGTCCAGGATTACCAGAGAAAGCGGGATACCCTTTACCGGGAACTGGAACGGATCGGCTATTCGGTGGTCAAACCCCGGGGGGCGTTTTATTTTTTCCCGAAATCACCGCTGGAGGACGAGGTGGAATTCGTCCGGATCCTCGCTTCGAAAAAGGTTCTTGTGGTGCCCGGACGCGGATTCGGCCTTCCGGGTTATTTCCGCTTGTCGTACTGTGTTCCGGACCGGGTGATCGCGGGTTCCATCGCCGGGTTCGAGGCCGCGTTCGAGGAAGCCTCCCGTGGGTGACTTGCCCCAATCGGTCTGTATGCCCCTGCGAAGCATGCGCCCATGGCCTTGCCTTCCTTCCATTTCCTCATGGCGCGCCCGGGGTTTCGCGGATACCTGCCGGGATTAATTTTGGTGGGGAAGAACCCTTTCTGATAAAATAATATCTTACTTAATGAACCATCTTTAAATCATTTTCTGAATGACTCCGGATAGGATCGCGTCATGGCTTTGAATCAAGAACAGATAAACCGTTACAGCCGCCATCTGTTGCTGCCCGAAGTGGGCGTCGAGGGACAGGAGAAAATTTGCGGGGCCAAGGTGCTCTGCATCGGCACCGGCGGGTTGGGGTCTCCCCTCGGCCTCTACCTGGCAGCGGCCGGTTTGGGCAAACTGGGGATGGTGGATTTCGATGTGGTGGATTTCAGCAACCTTCAACGGCAGGTCCTGCACGGGGAATCGTCGGTGGGAACCCTGAAAGTGGAGTCCGCCAGGAAGCGGCTTGCCGATTTGAATTCCAGCGTGGAGGTGGTGACCTACAATACCCGGCTCACCTCCGAGAACGCGATGGACATTTTCAAGGATTATGACATCATCGTGGACGGGACCGATAATTTTCCGACCCGGTACCTGGCCAACGATGCCGCCGTGCTTTTGGGCAAACCCTATATTTACGGATGTATTTTGCGGTTCGAGGGCCAGGCATCGGTCTTTGACTCCCGGCAGGGACCCTGTTACCGGTGCCTGTATCCCGAGCCGCCGCCGCCCGGTTTGGTCCCCAACTGCGCGGAGGGGGGAGTGCTGGGAATCCTGCCGGGAATCGTCGGCTTGATCCAGGCCAACGAAGTCATCAAACTCATTTTGGGAAAGGGAGAGACGCTGGTGGGGCGTCTGTTGATCTTTGACGCGCTGGCGATGAAGTTCAAGGAATTGAAACTGCGCAAGGACAAAACCTGCCCGGTTTGCGGGGAAAATCCGTCCATCCGGGAACTGGTGGATTACGAACAGTTTTGTGGTATTCAACCTCCGCAAGAATCCCCGGAGGACAGGAAACTGGAGATCGATGTGGCCGATGTTAAGAAGATGATGGACGGCAACCAGAATTTCAAACTGGTCGATGTGCGCGAACCGGCCGAGTACCAGATCTGCCGTATCCAGGGTTCCATCCTGATTCCCCTGGGCGAGATCGAAGCGATGGACCCGGCCAACCTCAACGGGCTGCAAAAGGACGACGAGATTGTTTTACATTGTAAGGCGGGGGTTCGCAGTTTGAAAGCCACCAAGGCCTTAATTAAAATGGGGTTCACCCACGTCAAAAGCATGCGTGGCGGGATCGGTGAATGGTCCGAAAAAATCGATCCCTCGGTGCCGAAATATTAGAATCGTGTCTTCCCATGGAATGCCCGGGGAGGGCGATGGTTTAATGCCCTTGACATTATACCGTTCCGAGTTTATTTTTAACGATAGAGTGGTATTTTTATAACTAAAGATATTGAAAGGGGGCTTTCGTGAAAGATGCCCACGGTTCTGAGGGGTCTGAACGAGATTTCGAAAGGTTATCCAAAGCCATAACCGACGCGGTGATGAACTCGGAAAAAGTGAAGAAAATCGTCGCGGAAATTCAGAAAAAGGAAAAAATCTGTCCGCAAAGTTTCATGGTCCTTGTTCTGAAAATGCAAGTGTTGACCGAGTCCCTGGATATGGAGATCGAGGAAGAATTTCTGGATAAACCCCCCCCAAGGAAACGTGGAAGGAAAAAAGCCGCGAATCAGCCTCAATTTATCGATGGCAATAAACTTTCACAAAAAGAAATCGATTTTCAGGAATTTTCTATCGAGCGTTTCGATACCCAAACCTGGCTCAAAAGAAACGGCCTTATCCTTTAAAGCGTTATTACTTTCCCTGGCCGCGGCCACGTTTCCGATCTATATTGGGTATTCGCCCAAAGCGACGCTTTCAGGAGACTTCCAGAAGGCGCGCAAACGGATGGTCGATGTGGACCTCCGGGGTCGGGGCATCACCGATACCTCCGTTCTCCAGGCGATGCTCAAGGTTCCACGGCATGAATTCGTGGACCCCCAATACAGCGATCTCGCCTATTCCGACGCCGCTCTTCCCATCAAGGAAAATCAAACTATCTCGCAGCCCTATATCGTGGCGCTGATGACGCAAAGCGCCCGCCTGCGGCCCACCGACCGGGTCCTGGAAATCGGTACCGGATCCGCCTACCAGGCCGCCGTTCTGGCGGAAATCGTCCGGGAAGTGTATACCATCGAAATCATCGGGACCCTGGCCGAGGAAGCCGCCGCGCGGTTGAAACGGCTCGGATACCTTAATGTTAAAACCCGGCATGGGGACGGGTACCAGGGATGGAAGGAGGCAGCGCCTTTCGATGCCATCCTCGTTACCGCTGCCGCGCCGGAGATCCCCGAACCGCTGGTCCAGCAACTCAAACTTGGTGGGCGACTGGTGATGCCTCTGGGAAGTTATCGCCTGTCCCAGGACTTGGTGGTGTTGACCAAACAGAAGGATGGCTTGCATAAAGAATACATCACCGGAGTGGTTTTTGTTCCCATGACGGGGGAGATCCGGGACTGATCGAAACGTTCGCATCCCATGAAATCAGGGGGAGGTGAAAGTCATGAATCGAATTCCCGCCGTTGCCGGGCGGTTTTATCCCGCCGACCCCGCGGACTTGAGCGAAGAGATTCAAAAGCACATCGTGGCGGAGGCTCCACGGCGCGGGGTGATCGGCCTCGTGTCACCCCATGCGGGGTTCATGTATTCCGGGGACGCCGCCGGGGCGGTTTACTCCAGGATCGAAATTCCGGATACCGTCCTACTCCTGGGACCCAATCACACCGGCCAGGGGGAACGCTTTTCCGTGATGACCGAGGGCGCCTGGACCATGCCTTTCGGAGAACTGACCATCGACCGGACTCTGGCGGAAGGAATTTGCCAGACCTCGCCTCTCATCCGGTCCGACTCCCTGGCTCATAAGGACGAACATTCCCTTGAAACCCAGCTTCCTTTTTTGCAGTATTTCAGGCGCGATTTCAAGATCGTTCCCCTGTGCATGATGCGCGCCAGCTTTAAGGAGTGTTCCGAAGTCAGCCGGGCGATTCTCAAGGCGGCCGGCGATTTAAAACGCTCCGTCCTCATCGTTGCCAGTTCGGATATGACGCATTACGAATCGCACGAAGATGCGTCGCGAAAGGATAAAAAAGCCATCGAGCGGATTTTGCGGTTGGACGCAAAGGGGCTTCATGAAACCGTGGAGGCGAATCACATCACCATGTGCGGGGTGAATCCCGTCACCGTGATGTTGCTCTGCGCCAACGAGATGGGAGCGGCGAATTCGGAATTGGTCAAATACATGACCTCCGGGGAGGTCAGCGGCGATTACGCCAGCGTGGTGGGCTATGCCGGGATGATCGTTAACTGAAACCGCGGTTCCTCGAAAAACTTCTTTTTCCCGGCGGGGTCTCAGGGACACTCCATCAATTCGATTTCGTATTTGTCGGGGTCCTCGGTGAAGATGAACGAGGTGCCGCCCGCGGTTTTCACCGGACCCTCGGTGATGGGAACGCCCGCTTTTTTGAGATGTTCCATGCTCGCTTCCAGATCATCCACCTCAAACGCCAGATGAACCAGGTCTTCCGGCACTTCGACCTTTCCGCTTCCGGGAAAGGAGCACAGCTCAATTTTGCTGTCGGTTCCCGGGGCCTGCAGAAACGCGATCTGGGATCCCCGCGGCGAGGTTGTGCGTTCGATGATTTTCAATCCCAGGATCTCGGTATAGAAGCGAATGGACTTTTCCATGTCCGAAACCCGGAACCGGGTATGCAGATATTTCCGGATCATAATTCCGGCCTGAATTGAACCACAGGTTCGTATTTTTTCATTTGTTCTTGGATCATCCCAATGATTTCCTTCAACCGGTCCGGCGTGTTCGCCTCGAACCTGAGGACCAGGACGGGTTGGGTGTTGGAGGCGCGAATGAGGGCCCAACCGTCGTCGAGATTGATCCGGACGCCATCGATATCCACCACGTCGTACTGGCTGCGGAAATATTCCGTCAGTTCACGGACGATCTGGAACTTCCGGTTGTCGGGGCAGTCGATCCGGATCTCCGGGGTGTAGGCGGTTTTGGGAACGTCGGCGAGCATCTCGGACAATTTTTGTTTCGAGGCGGCGACGATCTCCAGAATGCGGCAGGCGGCGAAGATGGCGTCGTCGAATCCGAAATAATTATCGGCGAAACAAATGTGGCCGCTCATTTCACCCGCGAGCAGCGCGTGGGTTTCCCGCATTTTCTTCTTGATTAGGGAATGCCCGGCGGCGGCCATGACGGGGGTGCCTCCGTGTTTCCGGATGTCGCTGAACAGGTTCTGGGAACATTTCACCTCCCCCACGATCGTGGCCCCAGGATGTCTTTTTAAAAGGTCGCGGGCCAGCAGGATCAATAATTGGTCGCCCCAGATAATGGATCCTGTCTCATCCACCAGACCGATCCGGTCCACGTCTCCGTCGAATCCGATCCCCAGTTCCGCTTTCTCCGAGCGGACGCGGGCGATCAGGTCGGTCAGGTTCTCGGCGACGGTGGGGTCGGGGTGGTGGTTGGGAAAACTCCCGTCGGGTTCGCAATACATCTCGATGGGGTCGAGTCCGAACCGGCGCAAAATTTGTGGGCCGATGATTCCGAAACACCCGTTGCCGCCGTCCACCACGACTTTCACGGGACGCGCAATTTTTATAATGCTCCTCATATTTTCCACGTAAGCCTCGAGCACCTCCCGCTGTTCCATCCGGCCCTGGCCCGATTCAAAATCCCCCTTTTCGATGAGGTCCCGAAGCTGGCGTATTTTCTCGCCATAAAGGCTCTGTCGGCCCTGGCAGATTTTGAATCCGTTAAAGTTTTGCGGATTGTGACTTCCGGTGATCATCACGCCGCCATCGGGTTTCAGGTGATGCAAGGAGAAATACAACACTGGCGTCGGGACCATTCCGATATCGATCACGTCGCAGCCAGTGGAAAGGAGTCCCTTGGCGAGCGCGTCGCGGAACTCGATGGAACTCTTTCGCATGTCGCGTCCGAGTGTAAATATTTTGCCGCCATGACGTTTGACATGGGTGCCGATGGCTTTCCCGATCAGTTCCACGGTTTCCGGAGTGAGGTCTCGACCGACCACGCCCCGGATATCGTACTCACGAAAAATTTCCGGATTGATGATTGGTGGCATAAATCCCGCTTAGATAGAAAAGGTTGATGGTTGGGTTACAAGAATAAGGCAAACGTGGGAATTTGGCAATTGCCGATTTTCCGGGACCGGCGGGGGTCTGGGAGCGGAGGATTTTCGGTCACCGGGCTAGGTTCCGCCTCCCCCCGGGGCCGGGGAAATCGTTAGAGGCCCCTTGGTAAATGTGTTAGGATTGATGGGACCGAAACAACAAAACCTTCCCTTTTTCTTTTATTCGATTGAGCCCATGAAAGTTTGTTTGGTTGAGCCGGGTAAATTCGTATCTCTGACCAATTTCGTTTCGACGATCAGCATGCCGCCGATCGGGCTGGCTTATATTGCCGCCTCTGTCCGGGAAGCGGGGCACGAGGTGAGTGTGGTCGACGGACCCGGCTCCGCTCCCAGAAATTATTTTGAGTTCAAGGGCGTGCGGATCCGGGGGCTGACGAATGAAGAGATCATCCAAAGGATTCCCAGCGATGCCCGGGTCATCGGGCTGGGCTGCATGTTCACTTCCCATTGGGTCTATGTGCGCGGATTGATCCAGGACATCCACCGGGCCTTCCCGTGGTCTTTCCTGGTGATGGGGGGCGAACACGTGACGGGATTCCCGGAGTTTTCCCTGAAGGGAGCGCCCCTGAATGCGGTCGTCCTGGGAGAAGGGGAAGAGACCATGATCCGGTTGCTGGAACATGTCGAAGCGGGAAAGCCTCTGGAAAATTTGCCCGGAGTGGCCTATCGGGAGGCCGACGGGACGGTGCGGGTGAACGCCCGGCGTTCCCGCATCCGCGATATCGATTCCCTTCCCCGGCCGGCCTGGGATCTATTTGACATCGAAATGTACAATCGGGTCAATCAGCCCCACGGCGCTTCCCAGGGTCATTTTATGCCCATGTTGGCGACCAGGGGATGCCCGTTTTCCTGTACCTTCTGCACCAGCCCCAACATGTGGACCACCGAATGGACGGCCAGGAATTATAAGCGGGTCGTCGATGAGATGGAGGATTATCACCAACGATACGGCACCACCGATTTCCAGTTCGAGGATCTCACCGCCATTGTCCAAAAACAATGGATCCGCGATTTTTGCGGCGAAATTCTAGCGCGCGGATTAAAGATTACCTTCCAGCTTCCTTCGGGCACCCGCAGTGAGGCCATCGATTATGAAGTGGCGAAAAAACTCAAGGCGGCGGGATGTCACGAGTTCGCCTTCGCCCCGGAATCGGGCGACCCCAGGGTCTTGAAGGCGATCAAAAAAAAGGTTCATCTGCCGACCCTGTTCCATTCGGCCCGGGCCGCCCTGAGGGCGGGAATCAATGTCGGCTGTTTTTTTATCATCGGCTTTCCCGAAGACGATGCCCGGAGTGTCCTGAAAACTTATGCCGCCATCGTGAAATGCGCCCTCATCGGTTTCACCAACGTCAACCTGAACGCTTATTCCCCCCAGCCCAATACCGAGTCCTTCAACCGGCTGCGGGAGGAAGGGGTGATCACCGAACTCTCGGATGAATACCTGATGAGCCTGTTTACTTTCCAGGATTTCGGAGCGAAAAAAACGTCCTACAATCCCCGATTCGGCGACTGGGAACTCTCCTTCCTCGTGACCTTCGGAGTGGTCCTGTTTTATCTGGTCTACTTTATGCGGAAACCTTACCGGATTATCCAGTTGTTCGGCGATTTATTTTCCCGGTCCGCCAGCAATAAAAGTACCAAGATGGCCAAATCCTTTTTCAAGGACGCATTCACACTGATGAAAAACAAATGGATCAAGGCTTGACCCCAGCGTGAGTGTGGTTTTGGCATTTTCCATTTTGGCAGCCGGAACCCGGAAAAATTGGCTTCCCGTTTCCCGGCCTTGCACCCCAAACCCGCTATTTTATATGTTATACTCCGCTGGTTTTTTTGGTTACGGGGGTTTCACGAAACTAAATTTCCACGGGCGGCGTCATGAAATTGGCTCGAAGTTTGCGGAGTCAGGAACGGTATCGCATCCAATACTGGAAGCGAAAGGATTACTTTCTTCCTTACCGGTTGAAGTGGAGAGCCCGGATGGTCCGGCACCTGTTCCACCTGTTTCCCAGGGAAAGCATCCTGGAAATATGTTGTTCTTCGTGCGAGTGGACGCGGGAAATTTCCGCGGCCAACGGACACGCCAACCCGATCTGCGCCGTCACCTTTGATCCGGAAAGTTTCGATAACATTCAACGGCAGGGGGTTCCGGAAAATGTGGAACCATTGCTGTTGGAATCGTTTCCAGACAGGCTGGAGGGGCGGCAATTCGATTTTATCGTCTGTTGGAATCTGTTGACGGACGAAAACTGCGGCCCCCTTCTGACCGCCGTGAAGAAACTGCTGAAGCCCGGCGGCCGCCTTTTGTTTTTTGGGGCCAATCCCTGGAACCCTTATTACAATATACGCAGGGCCCTGGCCCGCGTCTTTTCTTTTTCCGGAAACCGTAACCGGGAAGGGACCTCGGTCAACCGGATCGATCTGTTCACGATCCTTTCCGAGGTGGGGTATGTGGGAATCAAGATTCTTCCGTATGATTTTATTTATCCACCGATTCCCCGATGGCTCCTCTGGCCCATGCAGAACCTGAGCCTGATTTTCGAGAACTCCCCGTATGTGAGGAACTTTGCCGGCTCGCTGTACATCTTTGCCCAAAAACCCGCCCCGGAAGGATGGAAACGCCTCCCCCGCAACCTGGTGCGTCAGGAACAGTTCATGGGTCAGGTCTCTTTCGTGGTTCCCAGCCGCAATGAGGAGGAGAACATTCCCTCCCTGGTGGAAAACCTGAAAGGATGTTATGGCGGCTACATCCACGAAGTGATCCTGGTCGATGACAACAGCACGGACGGGACGGCGCGGGTGATCGAGGCCCTGGGCCGGGAGGACCCGCGCATCCGCCTGATCCGCCGGGCTCCGCCCAATGGGGTGGGCCGGGCGCTCCGGGACGGCTTTGCCGCGGTAACGGGAAATTACGTTTTGACGATGGACTGCGATTTCCAGCATATCATGCCCGAACTCACGGAGTTGTTCGATGCCGTGGCCGAGGGGGCGGACGTGGCCATCGGCAGCCGGTTTTCCCGTGACAGCGTGCTCCTGAATTACGCGTTCACCAAGATTTTGGCGAACCGGGGATTCCACGTCATCGCCAACATTCTTTTGGGAAAACACTTCCGCGATGCCACCAACAATCTTAAACTGATGAAGCGGGAAGTTCTGGACAGGTTGTGCGTGGAATCGGACGATTTTGCCGCGAACGCGGAAACGGGCTTGCAGCCCATTTTGCTGGGGTATCACGTCCGGGAAGTGCCCATCTCGTGGATCAACCGGTCGGTGGATATGGGGTTCTCCAGTTTCAATCTTTTAAAAACCGGACCCAATTACATCCGCGTTCTTTTTCGCCTGATATGGCGTAAATGGCTTGGCAGAAGCATCGTCCGCGATCCTTGCAAGGAATAGCGCTTTTGGAATGGGGAGACTGATTTTGGATTTCGCCGTCGTGACAGGGTCGTTGGGATTGATCGGATCCGAAGCCGTCCGGTTTCTGGACGCAAAGGGGATGCGGGTCCTCGGCGTGGATAACGACATGCGCCGCGCGTTTTTCGGCGACGCTGCTTCCAGCCTCTGGAACCGGGACGCGCTGGAAAAGGATTGCCCCGGTTACCGGCACCATCCGCTGGACATCCGGTCCGAAAAAGACATGGACCGTTTGTTCGGCGAATACGGCGGGGACATCAAACTCATCATCCATGCCGCCGCGCAGCCTTCCCACGACTGGGCCGCCAAGGATCCGGCGACGGATTTCACGATCAACGCCAACGGTACGCTGGTGCTTCTGGAGAGGACGCGCCGGTATTGTCCGGAAGCGGTGTTCATTCATTTGTCCACCAACAAGGTTTACGGGGACCGGCCCAACTCGCTTCCCCTGGTGGAGATGGAAACCCGGTGGGAACTGGAGAGCACACACCCCTACCATGAACACGGGATCGACGAGTCGATGAGCATCGACCAGAGCACGCACTCCGTGTTCGGCGCCTCGAAGGCCGCGGCGGATCTCCTGGTGCAGGAGTACGGAAGATATTTCGGAATCCGCACCGCCTGTTTCCGGGGGGGATGCCTCACCGGCTCCCGGCACGCCGGCACGGAATTGCACGGATTCCTCTCCTACCTGATGATCCGCGCCATACAAAGGAAACCTTATACGGTTTACGGTTATAAGGGGAAGCAGGTGCGGGACAACATCCACAGTTACGACCTCGTCAACGCCCTCTACCATTTTTACCGGAATCCGGGAACGGGCAAGGTATACAACATGGGCGGCGGGCGGAACAGCAACTGTTCCATGCTCGAGGCCATCGCCCTGTGCGAAGAAATTTCCGGCAACTGGATCGATTGGAAGTATGAAGACTCGCCCCGGGTCGGGGATCACATCTGGTGGGTGAGCGACGTTCGCCGCTTTAAGAAAGATCACCCGGAGTGGGATTACCAATACGATTTGCGCCGGACCCTGGAAGAGATCCACCACGGTTTGGCCGAGCGGATTTGAGCCGGTCCGGTTCCCTGGCGTTCCGGATTAAAGGGAGGTCTGCCGGGCGGCAGCCGGAAGGGGGGCAGGGGACCCCGAACATCTCCCAACGTCAATATCAAAAGGGATCGTCCGGATTTCTCTTTAACAGCACGCTGGAAATTTCGCTGGGAATGCCGTCGCGGATGATGGTCAGGCGGACCTTGTTGCCGGGGGCGAGGCCCAGCATTTTCCTGCGGAAGATGATAAAGTTTTTGAGGGGCTGGCCGTCCATTTTAACGATAATGTCTTTCGGCTTTATTCCCGATTTTTCTGCGGGACTGCCTTTTTCAACTTCCTTCACCAGCAGCGCGCCCGCTTCGTCGTAATTCAATTCCACTGCATCCTGGAGGCTCAGGGGAACCGCCTTGATTCCCAGCCATCCCCGATCCGTTTGGCCCAGGACTAGCATCGGCATCACCTCTTTAACGGTGTTGACCGGAACGGCGAATCCGATCAATTGCGCCTCGGTCACGATGGCGGTGTTGATACCCACCACTTCCCCGTAAAGGTTGAGAAGGGGCCCGCCGCTGCTGCCAGGGTTGATGGCGGAATCGGTCTGAAGGAAGTTGGCGTATTGGTCGTTCATCCGGGGCGACACCCGTTCCTTGGCGCTGATGATTCCCGACGTCACGGAGTGTCTCAATCCCAACGGATTGCCAATGGCCAGAACCAGTTCCCCGGTTCGCAAACTGTCCGAATTGCCGAGCGGCAGGATGGTGAGAAGGTGATCGGGTTCTATTTTGATCAGTGCGGTGTCCGTGAGGCGGTCCATCCCGATTATTTTGGCGGGATACTCTTTTCTTTCCTCGGAGAGCAGCACCCGGATGTCCAAGGCGTTTTGAATCACGTGCGCGTTGGTGAGGATGTAGCCCTGCTCGTTGATGATGAATCCGGAGCCGAGGCTGAGCCCCTCGGTTTTGAAGGGGATGGGAACCTGAAAGGGGACGATCTCGAAAAGGGTGGAAATGACGGGGATCTTGATGGGCAGGAGATCGTTGGGGGCGATCCCGAACTTGGCCTCCCTTTCTTCCAGCCTGAGGGTGTAAATATTCACCACACCGTCTTTCACTTTTTCCGTCAGGTCCGCGAAGGTGTTGTTGTGAATGACAATTTGTTTGCTTTTTTCCGCCGCCGTTTCCTCGAACCAGAAATTTTTCAGGTTGAGTTCCTGGAAGGAGATTTCCTTGAACCGTTTGTCGAAAATAGGCGCTTCCGAATTGACCAGGGATTCGTTCGTTTCCTTGGGGGTCTTCGAGAGGGTGCACCCCGTGGCGGTTAGGAAGATCGAGAGAAAAAACGTCAGCGCCGTTGAGGGAATAGGCCGGAGGAGGGAAAGGGTGTTTTTGGTTTTCATGATTCTGGCCCGATAGTTTATAGGGTTTGACTTTTTTTTATTGATGGGGCGAGCGGTATTTTTTAATAGGGATTCAGATTGACCCCGCCGTCGACGGTAAAATGCGTTCCGGTGATCCAGCACGCCCGGTCGGAGGCTAAAAACAGGACCAGGCCCGAGACATCCTCCGGCATTCCCATTCGTTTCAGGAGGACCTGGTCCGCGGTATGGGAGCGGATTTCCTCGGTCATCGCCTTCAAATCCTTTCCCGATTGTTGGCTGGCGAGTTGGGCTTCGAGCACCCAAGACCGGGTCCAGACCGGACCCGGGGCCACCGAATTGACCAGGATTTTATCCGGAGCCAGGGTTTGCGCGAGGGAGACGGTGAAATTGGACAAGGCGGCTTTCATGGCGCTGTAATGGGGAAACATTTCTCCGGGGCGGGAACCGGCAATAGAGGTGATGTTGATGATCCTCGGTGCGCCGGAATGCTTGAGCGTGGGAAGGAACAGCCGCGAAAGACGCACCGCCGGCATGAGGTTGATGTTGAAGGAATCCTGCCAGTCCTGGTCGGAGATTTCCAGAAAATTTCCCATTTTCACAATCGAGCCGACGTTATTGACCAGAACATCCAGTCCGCCAAAATCTTCCATGACCCGGTCGTGGAGGGATTGTATGTCATCCCGTTTCGTGAGGTCCGCCGGGAGGAATAAATGCCCGGTCCCTTCGGCTTCCGAGGCTAGGGCGGAGAGCCGGTTTTCGGACCGGGCGCATCCGGCCACCCGGGCTCCCGACCGGGCGAAATCCAGCGCCAGAGTCCGGCCGATTCCCTCCCCGATGCCGGTAATGAGAACTTTCCGGCCTTCCAGATTCATATCCATGATAAAATCCTCGCTTCCTTCAACCTGTCAGTTCTCTTCCGGCATCGATGGATCCCGAACTTATAGAAAAGATCACGGCATCTCCTTCACTGCCCTGGGTATTCACCGCGATCGGGTTTCATGTCATCAACGCATTTCTGGGGACCTTCATGGCATTCGTGGATCGAACAGACCTCTTGGTCAAAATCCACCGATGGGTGTATATCAGTGTCCTGGTTAGTCTGGCGGGTTTCCTGGTTCTCAATCATATCCACTCGGCCAATACTCCATGGGACTATCTTATATTTATTTACTTTATCACAATCATCCCGATCAGCAAACGTTGGGATGTTCTCGTGCATGCGCTTTTTTCTATCGTGGGCCTGACGCTGCTTCCCGTGCTGATTCTTTTGCAACTGTTTTGAACTTTCCTCCTTGATGAATCATGATGCCGCGGATGGGTGACATTTTTGTGGCGTTGAGGATATTTTTGTTTTCCGGCGGGAACCTGGAAAAATCAATAATGGGTTGCGGACAACCGGGAACTTTTAGTAGGAGGAGTATACGGGGAAGGGTAAA
Source organism: Nitrospinaceae bacterium (assembly GCA_046754465.1). Lineage (GTDB taxonomy): Bacteria > Nitrospinota > Nitrospinia > Nitrospinales > VA-1 > JBHHVU01. The sequence continues at coordinate 21,078 of JBHHVU010000008.1, forward strand.
ACGATAAATAAACCGTTGTTTATTTACAGATCACTCCTGGACGGCGGATTTGACGGTGATATCGCCATAGACTTTAGCCCGGCACCCCAGCTTCTGGTTGGGTCCGAGCTTGTGGAGTTTTTCGATGAAGGTTTGGGGATCGACGTTTTCCATGGGTTCGACTTCGATAAGGCAGGTGCCGCAGACTCCCATTCCCCGACAGTTGAGGTACTTATTCATTCCCCGGTAGATCTCGATATCTTTATAGGCCGCGGCTTGGCGCAAATTGGCCCCATAGCCGGCCTTGAAGGTAGTGGTCTCGTTGGTCTCGGTATTGTGTACGGTTATTTTCGGCATAGCAAAAAACTTTCCCCCGATACATCGATCCGTTGTTAGCCCGTTTGCATGAAGGGGTAATTCTGCATGAGAATAGAAAAAAGTCAATCCTTAAATCGAATAATTGTGTCCCACGAGGATTTTTTTGCTCTTCAAGTATTTGTAAATCTTGCCGGCGGCCTCGGCTTCATTTTTGGCCTCCTTCGGGGTGAGAACCACATCCGATTTGGCCATCGGGCCGGGGGTGTTGGTGATCTGGATATCTACGACGGGGTAAGGTTCCGCGAGCAGGCGGATGTCGGCATCCTCCTCCTGGTTGAACGCATTGGAAGTGGAAATCACCACATGTCCCGCGTCGAGGAAGAGTTTGGCGACTTCGCCGAACCGGCGCACCGTTTCTCCATCGGAATAGGAATGTTCCTTTTCATTGATGTCCGCCGCGACTCCCAGACGTACATTTCGTCTGTCGAGGAGGTAGCTCTGGAAATTCAGTTTAAAAAGTTTTTCCTCCAGGTGCCGGGCGAGGTTGGCTTTCCCGATTCCGCTCTCGCCGGAGATGAGGATGAGGGCGGCCCGGTGCCCGTTGCGGTAAGCCCGTTCCTCGGATTTGATGTTACTTTGCACCCAGTTGAAGTTGCGGTACCGAATCTCCTGCCTCAGTTTATCCTCTTTATTGGAGGGGGTGTAGGTGATGATGATTCCGCCGCCGCAAACGTCGTATTCATCGACCATGACGAACCGCCCGGTGGTAGCGCTGGAGCCGAACAGATCAAAAACCACCGGTTTCCGTGTTTTCAAGGTGATTTCCCCCACATCATTTTTGGCAATGAAATCTTGATCGGCGAGGGTTTCCAAGGTGGAGGCATCGATGACCCGCTTGAATTCCACCACCTCGCAGGGCACCTCCTGGGTGGTCAGTTTCAAGGTATAGGTTTTTCCTTTTTCCAGCCGCCGTTTTCCCATCCAGAACAGGTTGACGTCGAAGGTGCTGGACACGATGGGTAATTCGTCGACCCGGCTGGCCAGGTCGCCGCGTTCCACGAAAATCTGGTCCTCCAGGGTGAAGCCAATGGATTGAGAAGCCTGCGCCTCGACCGGGGGTTCGTCCACGCTCCAGGCTTCGATGGTTTTGACCACACCTTTCTTGTTGGACGGGGAAAATACGAGATGATCCCCCACCTTCAATCTGCCAGCCTCGACCCTTCCGGCGATGATGCGCCTATGATCGAATTTATACACGTCCTGAACCGGGAAGCGGAACGGGAGATGACTGGGCGGAGCTTTTTCCTCGAACTGGTCCAGCATTTCCAGGATCGTTGGTCCCTTGTACCAGGGCATTTCGTTATCGCGTTTGGCGATGTTGACTCCCTGTTTGGCGGAAACGGGGATGAATGCCCGGGCCTCGACTCCCAGGGATTCCAGAAAGGAAACGTATTCGGCCTTGATCCTGAAGAACACTTCCGGATCGTAGTCGACCAGGTCCATTTTGTTGACGACGACCGCCACCTGGGTGAGGCCGAGCAATTTCAGAATATACCCGTGCCGACGCGTTTGCTCCTGGACCCCCTCGTACGCGTCGATCAAAAGGAGGGCGGTATCCGCGTTGGCCGCGCCCGTCACCATGTTTTTGAGAAACTCCTTGTGTCCGGGCGCGTCGATGATGACGTAATGCCGTTTCCGGGTTTTGAAAAATATCTGGGACGTGTCGATGGTGATCCCCTGGTCCTGCTCCTCTTCAAGAGCGTCGAGCAGGAAGGCGAATTCAAACGCCTTGCCCTGACGTTCGCAGATGTCCTTCACGAAATCCAGCTTCCCATCGGGCAGACTCCCTGTGTCCGAGAGCAGCCGGCCCACCAGCGTGGATTTGCCGTGATCGACGTGACCGACTATGACCAGCCGCATTTGCCGTCCGGAAATAGCGGTGGCGCTTCCGTTATCGTTCATTACATGTAACCTCGTGCGCGGAGTTTCTGCATGGCGTAGGTGTCTTCCTGATCCTGCGCCCGGCCAGAGCGTTCGGCCGTGGTGATTTTGTTTTTCAGTTCGTCGACGATTTCCTCCACGGTGCGGGCGGAGGAATCGATCGAGCCGGTACAGGGTGCGCAACCCAGGGACCGGTACCGTTTCCCTTCCTCATTGGCGAAATAGAGATCGATGATCGGAATTTTTTCGCGCAGGATGTATTCCCAAACGTTCAATTCGGTCCAGTGCAGAATCGGATGAATGCGGATGTGGGTGCCTTCCTTGAAGGTGGTTTTGAACTGGTCCCAGAGTTCCGGGGGCTGGTCCTTGAAGTTCCACTCGAAATTTTTGTCGCGCGGGGAAAAATACCTTTCCTTGGCCCGGGTTCCCTCTTCGTCCCGCCGAATCCCCAGGATCAACCCCGTGTAGCCTTTTTCAACCATGATCTGGTGCAGTCCCTGGGTTTTCAAGGCCTCGCAGCAAACCATGCGGCCCAGGGTGTGATTCATTCCCTCCTCCAGCGCCTTTTTGTTTTGACCGACAACGAGGTTCAGGTTCCATTCCTTTGCCACTCGGTCGCGGTACTCGATCATCGAGGGAATTTTGTAACTGGTATCGATGTGGACCAACGGAATGGGGCAGTGTCCGAAAAACGCCTTGCGCGCCAGCCACACCAGTACCGTCGAGTCCTTTCCAATGGACCAGAGCATGGCGAGATTTTTGAAATTTTTGTAGGCCTCGCGAAGAATGAAAATGCTTTGGTTTTCCAGATCGTCCAAATGATCCATGGTGGTGCAACCCTTCAGGTTGAATGAAAGTAAATATATGGATAACTACACTTTATCTCGATGAGGCCGGGGACGCAAGAGTTAAGGTCGAACGCCCAAAAAAGAAACGGTCCGCCCCCGCCGTTCTTGAGTCCTTCCGTCCCTCTGAAAATCCGGGAACCTGCCGCGTCCGCCGCGGCGAGGGGATTTCGATTCCCGCGCCCGGGGGGCCGTCAGGAAAAATATTTCGTGACCACATCGGGAAATTGACAACGGAGACAGTTATTTTCGTTCTGGGTGCAAAAATCCTGGTACACCTGCATCAATCCCTGAATTTGCTTGTCGTTGGAAAGCACCTTAAGCATTTTTTCTTCGTTTCCGAAGATGTAATGTTTCATGAACCGCATCAGCCTGTTGTCGCTGGTTTTTTTTCCCGATTGGAAAATCCGGTGGAGGGCGGCTTCCAATTCCACCGACTTGCTTGCCCGGGCATAAATCAAACCAATGGGAATCGCGATGTTGATGATGATTTCCCTGGACCGGGAGGGGCCGATGAGCTGCTGGGCGAGGCGGAGTGGTTTGCCTCCGGGTGAATAATGGCTGGCCCAGTAATCCGCCGCATCCACGCAAAAGAAATCGTTCAGTGTTCGCGGAACGCGGACAGTATACCCCTTGTTTCCCGAAAGCGAAATCGCGGATTGAAGTTCCCCGAGATAATCGCCGAACAGGCCGTTCGATTCGTGACGGACGAGGAGATGGGCGAGACCGGCGATTCTTCGGTAAGGAAAATTCGCGGGGCGGATGCCCCCAAACTTCCAGTCCCGGGCCTCCAGGCGGGACGCGGGAAGCCGCCCGCGGTATAGGTTCCAAATCCCGCGGACCTTCTCGAAATAGTTCCGGTCCTTGGTCGGCAGGCCTGCCGTGTCGAAGGATTTAGAATCGATCAGGCCGGCCATGCCAAACAAAAGGGCTTGAAGATGAATCAACTTCCCCGGTTTCCCGATCCTGGACGGAATAAGTTTCTTCAGGGCGGCCAGCGGCAGGGTCTCCGCCAGGGTCTGGAAGGGCTCCTTATTGTTGGGATAACCGAGCGCTTCCGCGACCCCTTCGTACAGGGTTTGTTCATAACCGTTGATGATGACCCGGTCGTGGAACCGCTCCATCTTCCTGAAGACGCGGGCATCGCCCGCGGCGTTCAGCAAGTGCGCCAGTTTTTCCTGGGAAAGCTTCGACAGGGGTTTGTGGCAAAGCCCGTAATTGAATTGGTGCAGGACCGGATAGCTGTCAAAATCCAACTCGTCGGTCAGTTCCATAATTCCCTTGGTCAAATAATCTTTTAATTCCAGTTCATAAATAAATTCGCCGGGCTGGGGATGGGGTTTTTGGGGGATGCGGTGGTGGGCGGGGCGGCGTTTCCCTCGTCCCTTCCACAGAAATACATGCAGGACGACCTTGTCAAAATCGGGATTGGCGGAATGGCCGTGCGTTTTCCAGTCCGTCGAATAGACATGGATTTCCACATCGCCTTCGTAAGTGATTCCATTTACCTTGATCACGGCGGATCTGAAATCCGGCCCCGGGCCAAAGTTCCAATATCCCGGGAACAGGATTTCCAGGTTTTCCTGGTCCGTGGTTTTCAAGGCCCCTGAATGGAACAGCTGATCGTTCCAAATACAGCGGATCGTTTTTTCTGGAACACGGACCCCGGTTTCCTCCTCGCGGACCTGCACCTGGGAAAACCAGTGGGTGAATTGGAGATAAATTTCCGAGAACAGCTCTTGCGTGGCGATCATTGGAGTTTCCATTCCGTGCCGTGCGGCGTGTCCTCCAGGACAACGCCCATCTGGGCGAGTTGGTCCCGGCATTGATCGGCCCGGCTCCAATCCCTGGATTTCCTGGCGGCGTTTCTCTGGGCGATGAGTTCCTCGATCTTTTTGGTATCCAGGTGGCGTTCGCGGTTTTTCAACTCAAAGAGTTCCGCGCGGTATTGTTCGGGGCTTCTGAAAAACAGGCCCAGCACACGGCCGGACTCTTCCAGGGCTTTCCGGCTGATGCCGAGAGCCTCCAGTGGGTTGGGGCCGCCGGTGGGTTCATGGACCTGTTTGTTCAGGCGCCGCAGTTCCTCGTTCATGTGGGCCAGGGCCACGGCGGTATTGAAGTCGTCGTTCATCGCCGCCTCGAATTTCTGAATGAAGGGATAATCACGAAGTTTTTCCCGCGAACCGTGGACCGGATGCCCATTTTTTTCCTTGATAATTTCATCGGCGGCAGCCAAGCCTTCATAAAACCGGGTCAGCACTTTTTCGGCGTCCCGCAGGTTGTCCTCGGAAAAATCAATGGGGTTTCGGTAATGGCTGCTGATCAGAAAGAGTCTCAGGACTTCCGGGTGGTGTTGTTTATAAATTTCCCGGATGGTGAAGAAATTGCCCAGCGATTTGGACATTTTCTCCTTGTCGATATTGACGAATCCGTTGTGTATCCAGAACCGGACAGGCGGTTTCCCCGAAGCCCCCCGGGATTGGGCAATTTCATTTTCGTGGTGGGGGAAGATCAGGTCCTTTCCGCCGCCGTGGATATCGAAGGTTTCTCCCAGATATTTCCTTCCCATCGCCGAACATTCGATGTGCCAACCGGGACGGCCCGGACCCCAGGGACTCTCCCATGCCGGTTCTTCCGGCTTGCTCCGTTTCCACAAGGCGAAATCGAGGGGATCGCGTTTGTTTGCGTTCACTTCCACACGCGCCCCGGCTAAAAGATCCTCGGTGTTTTTTCCCGAAAGCCTGCCGTAATCCTGGAAGGCCTTGACGGAAAAGAAAACGTCTCCATTCGCTTCATAGGCCATCTCCTTATCGATGAGGGAGCGGATCATCCCGATCATTTCGGGGATATGGTCGGTGGCCTTGGGTTCCAGGGTGGGTTCCGCGATATTCAGTTTCCCCATGTCTTCATAAAAGGCATCGATGTATTTTCGGGTCAGTTCCGTCCAGAGGATGTTTTCTTCCTGGGCTCTTTTGATGATCTTGTCGTCGATATCCGTGAAGTTCCGGGCGTAGGTCACCTCGTATCCCAGGTATTTCAAATACCGGTAGATGGTATCGAAAACGGCCGCCGCCCGTGCGTGCCCCACATGGCAGAAATCGTAAACGGTGACGCCACAGACGTACATTCCGACCCGGTTGTCCCGGATCGGGATGAAGGCCTCCTTTTGCCTCGACAGGGAGTTGTAGATACGTAAACTCATGGCAGTCAAATTAGCATTCCCCCGCGGGCAAAGTCAAAAAAAAGCTCTGGTGATTAAAAGAGACCGATTGGACGCAAAACTATCCGGAAAACGGCTGTGGGGTAGAATATGGAAATATCACGGAAATGTGCCGGAAGAGGGGTTCCCCCTCACTTTTTCGTAAAATCCGGGTTCAGGCGGGCTTGGAGTTCCCGGACGTTGTTGCGCAGTTGGCTGATGGCGGTTTTCACTTTATTTTTCAGGGAGGCTTCGGTGACGTCTCCCTTGGAAACCCCGATCCCTTGAATTTGTTTGCGAATATCGTCCAGTTTTTTTTCCAGAAAGAGACTGCGTTTCATACTGAAGCTTTTGGCGATGGCCCCTTTCAATCCCTCCCCGGCATAGTGCTTGGTGACGGCCATGAGGGCTCTCTTGGTGGGAATGGATTTCTTTCCCTCGCTCCAGCCTATTACGGCCTCGTTCAATTCCTTTTCGATATTGTCCACGACGGCATCGTAATCGATGGGATCGACCAGGTCGTTGATATCACCGGGGTTGGAATCTGTCTTTATATCGAAATTAAGAGTTTGACCGGTCCCCTTAAGGTCGACGGACTTGATATTGGCTTCCACCTCCTCCGGCTTGAGGCGGGGGTGCCAGACATACAGGAGGTACGCCTGGCTTTTCACGTGGTCGAAGGAATACTCTCCCTTGGCATCGGGTTGGGCATAATATCCGTTCGGCACCACGAAAAGAGTTCCAAACATGCTTTTGTGAAGGTTGCATCGAAGGACGACGGGTCCCGCCTGGGTCATCTTGATACTCTTGGATGCGCCCCCGGCCATCGCCCCCAGGTTGAACTGGTTGTTCCGGGACTTGGAATAAATATTATGCACCTCCACGTCTTCGTTGACGAAGGTAACGGTGGACCCCACGGGGATCACTGTGTGCTCGGGCAGAAAATGCAGGTCCTTTTGGCGGATCGTGAATTCCCCTGCTTTCTGTCCGGGAACCTTGAGTTTGGTATTGGTCTCCAGCAACACCACCCCGGGAGAGGACAGAGGTTTTCCATTGAGCAGGATTTTTCCGCTGATGGAAGTGGTTTCCTTGGTTGTTTTGGACCCCTCCATCTTCTGGCCGGATTTTTCGGGTTTTTTCGCAACCTCGGTTGGTTCCGGAGGGGGTGCCGGGACGGTTTTAGCTTCCTGGACCGGTTCCTGTTTTTTGGACGGCTCGCCGAATTTTTTGGAAGAAGAGGGTTGATACCGGCCCAGGGCGGTCAAAAGCTGAATCACGAACGGTTTTTCAAAACTCTTGTCGATCGCGATGGCTTTTTCAAAATGCGGGGCGGCCTCCTCGAATTTCTTCTGCAAACTGAGAACCACGCCCAGGTTGAAGTAGGCGGGAGCAAACTGGGGTTGCAAGGCAATGGCCTTGCGGTAGCTTTCTATTTCCTGATCGTATAATTTTTTCTGGCCGTAGCCTTTGCCCAGGTAGTTGTAGGCCGTGAAATGCTTAGGATCCAATTCAACGGTTTTTTTGAACAACCGGATCGCTTCATCCGAATTTCTTTCCTGCAGGGCCGACATGCCCCAGTTGAAGGTGATTTCGGCGTCCTTGGGGGCCAGTTCATGGGCGCGGGCGAATTTTTTGTTGGCCCCCTTGTATTTTTTCTGCATCTTGAGCGCCGTGGCCCAAATGGAGAATACCTCCGGGGAATTGGGACTGATCCCGGCGGCCTTTTCAAATTCCATCTCGCCTGCGTTGAATTTCCCCTGTTCCGTCAATTCGATGCCCCGGGAAATGTGTTCCATGGTTTTCCGCGGGAGATTGCCACCCGGGGCGGGAAGGTCCCCGGTTTCCTCCGGCGGATCCGATTCGTGGGAAATTTTATCCAGGTCCAGGGGCGGGGAGGATTCCTGCGTCTCTTCCGCCGTGGCCGAGGTTTTCTGAAACGGGGTGTATGGTTCCAGTTGGCTGGCGGGAACCGAGAATTTCATCAGCGCCCAAAGTCCAATGCCGATCAATCCTGTCCAGAACAGGGGCTGGCCCACCCGTTTCCATAGCGGCTGGGATTTCCAGGGCTTTGAGTCCATTCTCGCGCCGGATTTTTTTCTTTTAATTTTTTTGGGGCTCATGGGAATCGGGAAAATTTCCTCTCGGGGCCGGTTTCAGGACCGGATCATTAAAGTATCAATTCATTCAGAAGCTATTCAGCCCCTCCCACCTTATAATCCGAGGCCAGCCTGGGTTGGGGGAGCTTGAAAATATCCGTGTTAGGCAGTTCGTCGAACGTCACCGGTTTCTTTTTGGATGCGGCGGAGACGCCTTGTATTTTCGAGGAAAAAGTGGAGAGCCTGGGTGTCACTCGCGGTGAATCACATTCCGGACAGATGGTTTCCTCTTTTTTCGCGCTGGTGGGTTGCAGAAGAGTAAACTCCTTTTGGCATTCCTCACAATAATATTCATAAAGGGGCATGCGGTTCCTCGAACGCAAATTAATTATCTGGTTGAAAAATGACGGATATTAGGATTAAATCATAGCACCAAACAGCCTGTCAATGGATTTTAGAACCTTTGGTTCCGTTCCGCAAGGGGCGGGAGCCTCCCCTGCACCCGGAAAAATCCGGAAATTCGCCGGTTTTATCAAATGAAACTTCAAGCCTCCAAAATTTCCGCGGAAAGAGACCTGTTCACGGCGTTAAAAGGAAAGTTCGGGTTTTTGCCCTGCCAGATGATCGAGCAGGCCTATCTTCAGGGCTTCATTCATTCCGAATCGCCGATTTTCCGGTCCCAGTTCCAACCCGTAAGCCTGGATTTGCGCCTGGGACCCAAAGCATACCGGATCCAGTGCAGTTTTTTGCCGGAAAATGAATCCGTCGAGGAAAAACTCAAACACGTCCAACTGTATGAATTTGATCTCCAGGGGACCCATGGGGTTCTGGAAAAAGGCGCCATCTATCTGATTCCCCTTTTGGAAGAATTGGATTTTCCGCCCTCGTTTTACGGCCTGGCCAATCCGAAAAGCTCCACGGGCCGGCTGGATATGTTCACGCGGGTCATCGTGGACCAAGGACATCGCTTCGATGAAATCCCCCGCGGTTACAAGGGCAAGATGTATCTGGAAGTCATTCCCCGGTCCTTCCCGGTGCGGGTGAAGGCGGGGTTATCCCTCAACCAGCTGCGAATCGCCAATGGCACCTCCATCACTTTGGGAAAACAGGCCTTGGGGCCCGATTACAAAAAATATCCCATCCTCTTCGACCGCAACGGATTCGAAATTCCCTTTGAAAACGTGAAGGTCGATGCGGGTTTGTTTGTCAGCGTTGACCTGACGGGGGAAGAAAAGGATTCCACCATCGCTTATAAGGCCAAGACTAATTCCAATATCATCGACCTTACGAAACTCAATCACTACGACCCCCTGGAATTCTGGGAGCCCGTCGTTCGGCCCAGGAACCATCGGCTGATCTTAGAGCCGGAATGTTTTTACATCATGATGTCGAAGGAAAAGATTTGCGTCTGGCCCCACTGGCTGGCCGAAATGGTGGCCTACGAACCCAACAGCGGCGAGCTTCGGACCCATTACGCCGGGTTTTTCGATCCGGGTTTCGGCTGGGATGGCAGCGAATCGCGGATGAACCAGGGCACGTGCGCGGTCATGGAAGTGCGGCCCCACGACGTTCCCTTCATGGTGGAAGACGGCCAGACCTTTTGCCGGCTGAAATTTGAAAAAGTCGTCGAGCGCCCGGAAAAGGTGTATGGAAAAAAAATCGATTCTCATTACCATTCCCAAGGGCTGGCCCTGAGCAAGTATTTTAAACAGGGATGATCCCGGGCTCCTCTCCATCCCTCCTGCTCCCAAGGCGTTTTTCCAATCCCGTTCCGGAAAAATTTAGTTTTGCACCATGTTGGGATTGACTATAGAATAACCTTGAAAACAACAGGAAAGAACCCTTGGAACAGGAAGAATTAAAAGCCATCATCGAAAACGTGCTTCTGGCTTCGGACCAACCGGTGACGCCCGACGCCCTGCAGAAGACCGTCATGAATGGCACGGAAAAAGCCGTGTTGCGAGCCGTCCTCGAGGAATTGCGGGAAGAGTACCAGTCCAGGAATCTGCAAATCCTGGAAGTGGCCGAGGGGTACCAACTTTGCACCCGGCATGAATATTCCGATTGGATTCGCAAATATCTCAAGCTCGATAAAACGGCCAAGCTTTCGCAACCCGGAATCGACACCCTTTCCATCATAGCCTACAAACAGCCCCTCACCCGGCAGGAGGTGGAAGAGATCCGCGGGGTGGACTCCAGTGGTGTCATCAAGACCTTGCTGGAGAAAAATGTGATCGGCCCCGCCGGACGGAAAAAGGTTCCCGGAAGACCCATAATGTACCGGACCACCCGAAAGTTCCTGGAGTATTTCGGGCTCCGGGACTTGAGCGAATTACCCACATTGGAAGACTTCAAGGAAGAACTCTCCGGGGAAGCGGATTCCCCGACCCAGACGGAAATCGATTTTGAGGAAGGCGCCCCGGCAGGCCTCTCCTCCGAGGGCGTTGGGGCGGAATCCCGGGACAACGTGGAACCGCCAAAACCGGAGCCGGAAACAGATTCCGAAGAAAGCGTTGACGATTCCAACGGAAAGGTTCCAGGTTCCGCGATCCCCGAAGAGGAAGCCGATCTTGAAAAATAAAGTTCCTTTCCGGAATCCCCATGGAAAATGAAGATGCGTTTGCAAAAGGTCATAGCCGATGCGGGGCTCGCGTCCCGCCGGGAAGCGGAACGCTGGATCGCCGAGGGAAAAGTGCGGGTCAACGGCAGCGTCGTCCGGCAAGCGGGGGTCCTCGCCGACCCGGAACAGGACAGGATTCGTGTTAACGGGAAATTGATTCCCCCGTCCCGGGATAAGACTTACATGGTCCTGAACAAACCCCCCGGGTGCCTGACCACCATGGTGAAAGACCCGCGCGGCCGGCGGACCGTGATGGACTTTTTAAAAAAAGTGCCCGCCCGCGTGTTTCCCGTCGGCAGGCTCGACTACCATACCCAGGGATTGTTATTGTTCACCAATGATGGGAACCTGTCCCGAAAACTGCTTGCCCCCAAATCCCGGGTGGAACGCACCTATCAGGTAAAAGTCCGGGGAATTCCCGAGGAAAAGGCGCTCAACAAGCTTCGGAAAGGGATCCGGCTGGATTACCAACCCACCGCACCCATCCAAACCCAGGTTCTCAGGATCACCGGAAAAAACTGTGTCCTCACCATGAAACTGGTGGAAGGAAAAAACCGGCACATCAAGCGGGTTTGTGAGAAGATCGGGCATCCCGTGATCAAGTTGAAAAGAACCCATTTCGGCAAAATAAACCTGACCGGCCTGCCCCTCGGGGCCTACCGGTTCCTCACCCCCCGCGAAATGCGCTCCCTGTTTGACGCTGTCAGGAAGAATGACCGTTAGCGGTGAGGGCCTTGGCGCAAGCTTCCATCCTTTTACCGGAAGGCCGTTCGATGGGTGGTTTTAATATCCTGACACAAAGAATTTCCGAGGTCTCATCCGTGGCAGCCTTTCACACCAAATTAATCATTCCCGTCCTTGTCCTCCTAGGGATAGCCGGTTTAAATTCGCCGCGGGAGGCCGCCACCGAGGCCCAGACGCCGGTTCAAAACACCTACGAGGTGAGTGCTCGTGTGGATGTGACCCACGGCAAATTCCAGGCCGCCAGAAAACAGGCCGTAACCCGGGCCATGAAATCCGCTGTCGAGGAAGCCTTACGGGATTTGATGGGTGACCAAACTTTCGATACCAAGCGTCCCGGTCTCGCCAGGATGCTTGGGGACCCCAAACCCTACGTCCAGAGTTACCGGTTCCTCCGCGCGTATGATGATCCCGTCGAAAAGGTGACGGAAGTGACCTTGGAAGTGAGCCTGTTTCCCAATGCCGTAAGAAAATCCTTGAACCGCCTGGGAATGATCCCCGGGGAGGAAAGTGCGAAAAACGTGGTCATCCTGATTCGGGAAAAAAGTTTTACCTCCAAGAATGCGGCGCCGTTTTGGGATACCGTGCCTATCTCCGAAACCGCGTTGGTTCGCAATTTCACCGAAGCGAGGGTCCAGGTCATCCCGCGTGATTCGATCGTCGAGGAGGTGCCGGAAGAAACCGTGCTCAATGCCATCAAGGGAAATTTGAACGATGCGGTCACAATCGGCTTGAAAGCGGGGGCGGATATCGTTATCGTGGGCAGCGCGGTGTCCACCCGATTGGAGACCCCCGGTGTGCGGAGGCTGACCACCGTGCGGACCAATATCAGCGTTCGGGTCATATCTGTTTCCAATTCCGGTGTCATGGCGGCGAAAAGCGATTTTGCCACCGCCCAAAAAGCGGATCCCCTGGAAGGTGAACTGGAGGCCTTTGGTGTGGTGAGTAAAAAAATATCCGATTTTCTCCTGCCAACGCTGGGCCGTTACTGGAAGGTGGGAACCGGCCCCCGCCCACCCGCTCCCGCCGCCCGCAAACCCGCGGCGCCTTCTTTACCGTTGAGCGATCTCTAACGCATGGACCGGGAAAAAAGTAAACAGGCCCTCATCATCACCCTCGTCACCCTCGCCCTCCTGTTGGTGGTTTTTTATTATGCCCGGCACGTGGCCGTTCCCTTTTTTGTTGCCTTTGCCCTGGCCTACCTTTTGGATCCCGTCGTCGACCGGCTGGAATCTTTTAAAATCTCCCGCACCTTTTCGGTTATTATTCTGATGCTGCTTTTCTTTTCCGTGTGTTTGGCTGGCGGAATTCTTATTTTCCCCATCCTGCGCGTGCAGGCGGAAAACTTGACGCAAAACCTTCCCCAATACCTCGCGGTGGTTCAGGAGTGGCTCCGGCCCCTGCTGGAAAAAGTGGCCGGATTGGACCCTTCCCGAATCCAGGAATACCTGAATGAAGGAATCGGAAAATTCGGCGAATTGCCCCTGAAAATACTGACCGTGACCTCGTCCTTCCTCTGGGATTCCGTTTCCAGCCTGTTCAACATGATCCTCATGGTGGCCAATGTGGTCATCATTCCCGTGGTCATGTTTTATCTTCTCCGGGATTTCGACCGGATCAACGAAAAACTGCTGGCCCTCGTGCCCCCACGGTTCAAGGAGAAAACCCTGGAAACCGTCCGGGAGATCGACCGCGTCCTCGCCAGTTTCGTTCGGGGTCAACTGATGGTGGCCCTGTTGATGGGCGTGTTGTATTCCCTGGGTTTGTATTTGTGCGGGACTCCCCTGAGCCTGTTTATCGGGCTGGTGGCGGGACTGGCCAACCTCGTGCCTTATTTGGGAATCATCGTGGGTTTCATTCCGGCGGCTCTTTTGACCTATCTGCAGACCCGGGGAGGGCTCCCGGTGCTGGAAGTGGTGGGAGTGTTCGCCGCCGTGCAAATCCTGGAGGGGATGGTGATCACCCCCCGGATTCTGGGAACCAATATTGGACTGCACCCCGTGGCGGTCATTTTCGCCGTACTGCTGGGAGGCGAACTCTTTGGGCTGGCGGGCATCATCCTGGGAGTCCCCGCCGTGGCGGTGCTCAATGTCCTGTTCAACAGGGGATTGATGCAATACAAAAAGTCCACCTTTTACACCAGCTGACCACCCGGCCGGTGACGGGCCTTGTTTCTAAATAAAAGAGGGATCCCGCGGTCCCCGGCAAGAGGCAACCACAGGCTGAACCGGATGAGGCGGTTTTTCTGAAATCTACTTACATTGTTTTGGGGATTTTGGCTTTTTGTCCGGTGTCGTGAGAATACCGATGACACCGCCCACCACGGCACTGGTTTTCTCGCTTCCCAAAGGTTGCACCACGGACCCAACGACTGCTCCCACCGCTCCCCGTGTCACCATTTTTTCAAATTTCCTGTAGCTCACAATGGTAGAGGTTTGATCGGACTTGATGCAGGGAGAGTTTTTGAAGTGGACAGAACTGGTGTCGCCGTTTTTGTGGACTTTGGGGGTCCCGGCGTTTTTCATCCAAAGGACTTGGGTGTCCTTGGCTTCCAGGGTGGAAACGGAGCCAAGAAAAAGCACCAGTCCCAACAAAATAGATATCCGCATGAAACCTCCAGGGAAGAGGGGATTTTTCTTTACAAGAAGAGAGTTTACACGATGGATATTACAAAAAGATCAAGTCCGGGTTACAGTTTGGTTATTTAATACACCGGCCGGAAGGGGAGGATGTGCCGGGTATCGCCGGTGTTTCCCCTGGAATCAAACGTGGGAACCGCTGCCCCCTGGAGGCGAGGGTCAAACGTATTGGTAACGCATGTTTCGTCTTTGGGGAACAAAGCCGCCATCGGTGATGAGCCGGCGAAGATCTTCCTCGTTGAGGCAGTGAATGGTTCCCGCGGCGCGCACGACGTTTTCCTCGAGCATGGTGCTTCCCATGTCGTTGGCCCCGTAATACAGGGCGACCTGACCGATCTTGGGTCCCTGGGTGACCCAGGAGGACTGAATGTTGTCGAAATTGTCCAGCACGATCCGGCTGATGGCCAGGGTTTTCAAATAGTCGAGCCCGCTGACCGGGGTTTTGATTCCCATATCCCGGCTCAACTCCGTGTTCCCGGGTTGAAAGGGCCAGGGGATGAAGGCGGTGAATCCGCCGGTTTTGTCCTGTTGTTCGCGGATTCGTATCAGGTGCTCCACCCGGTCATCCAGGGTTTCCACGTGCCCGAACATCATGGTGGCCGTGGTGGGGATTCCCATTCCGTGGGCCAGGTCCATCACTTCGAGCCACTGATCGGTGGAACATTTATAGGGACTGATCTTTTTCCGCACCCGGTCCACTAGAATTTCGCCGCCGCCGCCTGGAATGGAGTCGAGCCCGGCCGCATGCAGACGTTCCAGGGTCTCCTGGAGCGTTATTTTAGAAATCTTGGCCGTGAAGACCATTTCCGGAGGGGACAAGGCGTGCAAATGAATATCGTACCGTTCCTTGATTTTTCGGAACAGGTCTTCGAAATACTCGATCCGGAGGTCGATATGGTGTCCCCCCTGCAGAAGAATCTGCCGCCCCCCCAGCGCGAGGGTTTCCTCTATTTTTTTGCCGATGGTTTCAAAGGGAAGGACATAGGAGTCGGTGTCCTTTTCCTTGCGGTAGAAGGCGCAAAAGGTGCAATCGGTGACGCAGATGTTGGTATAGTTGATGTTGCGGTCGACTATATAGGTGATCACCCGGGCTTTTCTTTTTTTCCGCGCGATCCGGGAGGCCACGTTTCCCAGGAGAAGGATATCCGGCACCGAAAACAGCTGGACGGCCTCGGCGTGGTGGATCCTTTCGCCATCGAGGGCTTTTTGGAGGATGGTTTCCCACATGGTCAACCGTTGGTATGAATTTCCAGGTGATTGTAATCCGGGTCGGTGAAATAGATGGATTCCCCGTCGCCGCGCCGGACGGGTCCGCTGTCGATGGTCACGTTATTTTTTTTAAGTTCTTCGATGATTTTCGCGAATTGATCCCGCTTGGTTTTGAAAGCCAGATGCATGTACCCCGTTTCGCTCAAATGATCCAACGCCTCCTTCATTTCCATGCCAGGGGATTCGAACAGGGCGATGGCGGCGTTTCCCGCGTCCAGCATGAGGTGCCTCAACCCCTTGGAAAACCTCCGGGAGACCTTGAACCCCAGAACCCCGGTGTAAAACTGTTCCGCCCGGTCCAGGTCGCGAACATTGAGTGCGATGTGGTGGATGCCTTCGAGCCGCATGGTTGGCCGTGAGAGGAGTGCCCGTTTATAACGTGCCGTCCCCGGTACCGAGTGAGGGGGCGACGATGCCGTCCATGCCCGTGTCTCCCATGGCTTCTTCATCCGTGATGACGAAGATATGGTAGCCGAACGTGGTTTTGACCGGGCCCCGCAGTTCGTGCACCGGGGCCGCCATCGCCGCCTTGTAAAGCTCCGGGGCGCTGGTGTGAACCTCCAGGGTGCCTAGATCGCCACCATTGTGACGGGTCCCGCAGGCGCTGTACTTTTTGGCCAGTTTGGCGAAACTCTTCATCATCTGACCGTAATTCTCGTAGGATTTCAGGTGTTCCAGCAAAACGTCCGCCACCTCCTTGGTGGTCAACACGATGTGGCTGATTTGAAGTGATCTCATGGGTTCAATACTCTTAAATTAAATATTCCAAAGCGCAAATCACCTGCAAACTCTATAAGTCCCGAATCATGGATTTTTAAATTTTAGCGGTTTTGAGGAAATATACAAGGAATACTTTGGCAAACCGGCAGGCGGCTCAAAGTCCGAAACTGACCATGCTCATCAACCGGGGAACCAGTTTGGGCCGGGCGAGCCGGGGATCGTATCCCATCAGCCGCCGGTTGTTTTCACGCAGGCACAGGTTGATGAAATCCTTGGGGGACATGCCGGATTTCTCATGCTTCCGAGCCTGGATCGTGAAGGCCGATCCCCCCATGTTCTTTAAATCCATCAACCGGGACCACGCCGCGGCCCAGAACGCCCACATCGTTGACAGATAATGCAGAGGCTGGAGGAGAAACGGCCGGGTCTGGCGCATGTACAAAATCCAGTTCTGGATGAACAGGATGTGTCTGGCCTCTTCCTGAACGATCGGTTCCATGACCCGGATCAATTCCAGCGGATAGTCCCCGGTGGATTTGGAAATCTCAAGGAATCCGAAGGCAAAAAAGGAGTCGATACATTCCCCCGCTCCCGTGCGGAGAAAACCCCATTCCAGATTGCCAGGCAGCGGGTTGTCGGGGATTTCCTTGAAGGGAATATTGTATCGATTGAGAAAGTATTTGAGAATATCGGCGTGCCGCCTTTCCTCATAACCTTGAAGGGCCATCGCTTTCTTGAGAAGCGGATCGGTGATTTCTTCGGAATAAGCCTTGAGTTTGTGGAAAACCTGGCTCTCGGTGTGGACGGCATAGTCCCATATGGGAAAGTCCGCCAGTTTTTGAATCGTTTCTTCTTTCAGATCCGGCCAGGCCAGTTCTTCGGGACGAAACGGTTGGTGGGTATCAATAAAAAACCGGCAAAACAGATTTTTGTGTTCTTCCGTTCCGTATTCCATGGCGGCAGGAGACACCAGTCAATCGTTTGATCTTTCATGAGGGGTTCAAAAAAAAAACACTTATTTTTAGCATAGAAGGAAAAGGGTGTCCAAATTTTTTTGCCGCCCCCGCGAAGCCCGGGGGAAATGGGGCGAGGCGGGCTCACTTTCCGGTGGGCACAGCGAAATGGGTTTCGATGGCCTCCACCAGCCCCTCCACCGTGTACTGTTCGGGAATGATTTCCACCCGCAACCCCTCGTCCTGGGCGGTTTTCGCGGTGATGGGTCCGATGGCCGCTATCTTGACCCCCTCGAGCAGGGGCCTGCGGTCCGATCCTATGAGCTGGAGAAAATTCGTCACTGTCGAAGAAGAGGTGAAGGTGACCATGTCGATACTTCTCGCCTTCAGCCGGTTGAAAAGGTCTTCATTTTTCGTTTCCGGGGGCAGGGTCCGGTAGGCGGATACCACATCCACCTCCGCACCGAGAGAGCGAAGTTTTTCCGGCAGGATTTCCCGGGCGACGGCGGCGCGGGGGATCAGGAACCGTTTTCCCCGCACCTCTTCCTGTTCCAGCCGGGCGATCAGCGATTCGGCCACAAAGTCATCCGGCACCACATCCACCCGGATACCAAGATCGCGGACCGCCCGCTCGGTTTTGGGTCCGATGGCGTACACGCGGACCCCCCTGAGTTCCCGGATATCTTTTTCGTTTTCTTTCAGCCGGCGGATGAAAAACCGGACGCCGTTGGCGCTGGTGAAGATCAGCCCAGAATACTGGGAAAGTTGTTCAAGAGCCCGGTCCAGCGGAGCCCAATCCTCCGGCGGCACCGTGCGGATCACCGGAAAGGAGAAAGGCTCGGCGCCCCGTTCCTGCAGGAGATTGATGAAGGTTTCCGACTGCTCTTCCGCCCGTGTGATCACCACGGTTTTCCCGAACAGGGGCAGGGTTTCGTACCAATCGATGAGGGGCTTGAGGTGGACCACCTCGCCGATGATCGTCAACGCGGGGGGGGAAATTTTTTCCTTCAGGGCGATGCCGACGATAGTCTCCAGCGTTCCCGTCCATGTCTTCTGTCGGGAAGTGGTGCCCCACTGAACGACTGCGATGGGGGTCGCGGGGTTCTTGCCGAACTTCATGAGGTTTTCGCAAATCTGCCGAAGTTTCCTGGCTCCCATGAGGAAGACCAGCGTGCCGGAACGGCTGGCGATCTTTTCCCAGTCGATGCGGATATCCTTCTGGTTCTTTTCGTTGCTTCCCGTGATGATGGAAACGGAGGAGGAGTGATCCCGGTGCGTGAGCGGGATTCCCGCGTAAGCCGAAACTCCCACGGGAGAGGTGACGCCAGGGACCACAATAAAGGGGATCCCGGCCCGTTTCAGTTCCTGCGCCTCTTCCCCGCCCCGGCCGAAGATGAAGGGATCTCCGCCCTTGAGACGGACGACGGTTTTTCCCTCGCGGGCCTTCTGAACGAGGAGTGCGTTGATCTCCTCCTGGGGCAGCGAGGCGCATCCTGCCCTTTTCCCGGCGTAGATGGTTTCTGTGTCCTCCCGGCCGAAGCGGATCATGGCCAGGTTGACCAGGTGGTCGTAAATAATGACGTCCGCCCGTTGCAGCCACTCTTTTCCCCGTAGCGTGAGGAGGCCCACGTCCCCCGGCCCGGCCCCGACCAGAATGACTCGTCCTTTTTTGGGAGAAGGATCAACCATGGATCGCGTGAAGGTAGTTGGAAAGGGTGGCAAAATCTTCCAGCGACAGGGTTTCGCCCCGGCGGGACAGGTCGATGCCTCCGAGGCGCGTTTTTCCGTTGTCCTGACGAAACTGATTTTCCCAGATTTTCAAATTGTTTTTCAACATTTTCCGTTTGTGGAAGAAGGCGGCGTTGACGATTTTAAAGAACATCTTTTCGTCTTCCACCCGCACCCTCGGTTGCGGCAAGGGGGTGAGGCGGACCAGCGACGAGTCAATTTTGGGCGGCGGGAAAAAAGACGTCCGGCCGATTTCCATGAGCCGTTCCACATGACAGTGAAACTGCACGAACACCGTGAGCGAGCCATATTCTTTTTGGCCCGGAAGGGCGCATAACCGCTGAGCCACCTCCCGTTGCAGCATCACGGTCATGTCGATGAGACGGGACTGATAACTGATGAGCCGTTTCAAGATGTGCGTCGCCGCGTAATAGGGCAGGTTGGAAACCACCTTGTACCGGGGGCCGGGAAGGCCGTAGTCGAACCGGGTGGCGTCGGCCTTCAACAACCGAAAATTTTCCCGTCCCGTGAACCTTTTTTCGAGTTCGGCGCACAGCCGGGGGTCGATCTCGAGGGCCGTCAGAGGGTCCGCTTTTTCCAGCAGGAGAGAGGTCAGAATCCCCTTGCCCGGCCCGATTTCCAAGACGGCATCGCCCTGGGAAAGATTGGCGCATTGAACGATTTCACAGGCGATGTCTTCGTCGATGAGAAAATTTTGACCCAGGGGGCGTTTCTTCATGGTGCGGCGAAAATGGATTTTGAAAGCGATACCGCGGCCCGAATGGCGGATTTGAGGCTTTCCGGCGAGGCGGTTCCCGTCCCGGCGATATCGTAGGCCGTGCCGTGGTCCACCGAGGTGCGGATGATCGGCAGCCCCAGGGTGATGTTGACCGCGGCGCCCATGGATTCCATTTTCACGGGGATCATGCCCTGGTCGTGATACATGGTGACGATGGCGTCGTACCGGTCAAACGCGTTACGGGCGAACAGGGAATCCGCTGAAAAGGGACCGTCCGCGTGAAGCCCCTCGTTGCGCACCGTTTCCAATGCGGGAAGAATCGCGGTGATTTCTTCTTCGCCGAAGATGCCTCCCTCACCACAATGCGGATTCAGTCCGGTAACGGCGATCCGGGGATGTTCACAAACATGCCGCGACAGCCATCGATGGGTCAGCCGGACCGTTTTGGCGACTCCGTCCGCGGTTATTCGGGAGGCAATGCCTTTTAACGGGACATGGGTGGTGACCAGGACGACGCGCAGCTTGCGCCCGGCCAGCATCAGGGCGACATCCGAGGTATGGGTGAACTCCGCCAGCATTTCCGTATGGCCGGGATAGGGATAACCGGCCAGATGAATGCTCTGCTTGTTGATGGGCGCGGTGGTGAGGGCGTCGACCTCCTTTTTAAGGGCGAGGTTCACCGCCGCCCGGATGTATTCGACCGAGGCTTGGCCCCCCCGGGCAGAGGGACGGCCCCAGTCCAGGGTTTCGGACACATTGTCCAGGTCGATCAGGTCGATCACGCCTGGTTGGCAACGGGCTTCGCGGGGGGAGGCGATGGAGCGAACGGACACGGCGGGGGCGCTTTGGCGGCAAACCGATTGCATGAATCCGGCCGCGCCAATCACCACCGCCCGGCACACCCCGGACCATTCATCCTCCAGGAAAGCCTTGGCGATGACTTCGGGGCCGACCCCGGCGGGATCCCCCATCGTTATCGCGATTCTTGGCAGGTGCTCCAAAACTCAAAATCCAGTTCAGGCGGTGATCGTTTCCAGCCCGGAAATAACGGCGCCAGGGTTTTAAAATGTTCCGGGAACCTCGCCGGTCATTTGGTCAACTTATGAATCCTTGCATGACCCTTTGCCGTGGCGGGACGCGGACTGGCGGCGAGGACTTCCTTGCTCACGGTTTTTTCGTATTCCTTGAAGTTCTCCACAAATTGCCGCGCCAGTTCCCGGGCTTTTTCATCGTAGCTATCCGGGTTTTTCCAAGTGTTCCTGGGGTTGAGAACTTCCTTGGGAACGTCCTCTACGTTTTCGGGAATGTGGAGACCGAAAACTGGGTCCTTGAACGTGGGCACATTGTTCAACTTGTCGTCCAGGATGGATTTGATCATGGCCCGGGTATAGGCGATTTCCATGCGGCGTCCCACGCCATAGGCCCCGCCGGTCCATCCCGTATTGACCAGCCAGCAGTCCACGTTGTGGGTGGCGATTTTTTCACCCAGCATATTGGCGTACACGGACGGGTGCAGGGTCATGAACGGCGCGCCGAAACAGGTGCTGAATATTGCCGTGGGTTCCCGGCTGAGTCCTTTTTCCGTGCCGGCGACCTTGGCGGTGTATCCCGAAATGAAATGATACATGGCCTGTTCCGGCGTCAATTTGGCTACGGGGGGCATGATCCCGTAGGCGTCGCAGGTCAGCATGATCACGTTTTTCGGGTGGCCCCCCATCCCGGAGCGGTTGGCGTTTTCAATATGGGTGATGGGGTAACTGGCGCGGGTGTTCTCTGTCAGGCTGGAATCATCGAGATTGTATCTGCGGGTGTCATGGTCCACGCACACGTTTTCGAGGATGGTGCCGAACCGCCGGGTGCATTCGAAAATGGCCGGTTCCGCCTCCTGGGACAGACGGATGACCTTGGCGTAACATCCCCCCTCGAAATTGAAGACTCCCTTATCGCTCCACCCGTGTTCGTCGTCGCCAATCAGGATCCTGTGTGGGTCCGCCGACAGGGTGGTTTTCCCGGTTCCCGACAGGCCGAAAAAGATGGCCGTCTCCCCGGAGGGCTCCATATTCGCCGAACAATGCATGGAAAGTACGTTGTGCTTCTGGGGAAGAAGGTAGTTGAGGACCGAGAAAACGGATTTTTTGATCTCCCCCGCATAGCTGGTGCCGCCTATCAGCACCAACTGTTTGCCATAGTCGACGATGACGAATACTTCCGAATTGGTCCCGTCGATGGCCGGGACCGCCTTGAAATGCGGTACGTGGATGACTGTAAACGCGGGGACATGCGATTCTAACTTTGCCAGATCCTTGATCTGAACGAACATGTTCCTGGCAAAGAGACTGTGCCAGGCCTGTTCCGTGATTACCCGGATATGGAGTTGATGCTCCGGGTCCGCGCCGGCGTAGCAGTCCTGCACATAAATTTCCCTTCCCTGGAGGTAAGCCAGCACCCGGGAATACAAGGCGTCGAATTGATCCACGCTAAAAGGCTTGTTGACCTTTCCCCACCAGATGTTTTCCTGGCTGGAAGGCTCCTGGACGCTGAATTTGTCGTTGGGGGCGCGCCCGGTGTATTCTCCCGTGGTGACGCAAATCGGTCCCAGGTGGGAAACAATGCCTTCCTTGTTGCGAATGATGTGTTCATAAAGAACTGGAGTCGAAAGGTTCCAGTAGATCTTTTTGGTATTTCTTATGCCATGGTGTTCCAATCCCACCTTGTGCTTTAAGATTTTCTGGGGCATGAAAAAGTCTCCTCTAGGGCAAAAATCCTTTGTAAAAAATATTTAGACGGGAAATATGGGAAAGCGTTATATTTCTCATTGAAAAGTATGGGAAATTTTCTAAAATAAGCGGCTGATAAGGCTTATTTTAACACATATCAGCCCTTCCATAATATGATATTTCCCCTCTCGTCCGGGTTTTCCCGGACCGGACGCGGCCTACAGTCCGTTTTTCCCCCATTCCAGGGAGTTTGAGGTCCCGGGGACGCCCCCTTTGGAAAATGAAATTCTTCGACCGAAAATATGATCCCACCCGCTTCGAGATCCTGGATAAGGCCCGGAGCCGGTTCAACGAAATCTACGTGATTCAAAATGGCTCCCGGCGAGAAATGTTCTTTAAGGGCGAGGGCAATTTTTATCTTCAAAGCAGTTTCGACCTGCGTCGGATGGAATCCCTGATACTGGTTTATTCCCGAATGATGCTGGCATCGCTTTTGTTTCGGCCTGCGCCGCGCCGGATTTTAATGATCGGCCTGGGCGGCGGCTCGATCGCGGACTGGCTCCACCAACGGTTTCCCGAAGGCCATCTCGATGTGGTGGAGGTGGATGAAAAAGTCGTCGAGTTCTGCGGAAAATATTTCTTTCTGAAGGAGACCGGGAATTTCAAGGTCCACGTGGGGGATGGACGCGTCTTCGTTCAGAATCAGCGTGGAAAGGATCCTTATGATCTCGTATTGCTAGATGCCTTTAAAAGCGGTTCCATTCCTTTTCACCTGAAGACGTCGGAATTTTACGAGGAAATTCGGGAGATTCTTTCACCGGGCGGGGTGGTGGCATCCAATCTGTATGGCAAAAGCAACCCGTTGAAACCCAAGGATCGCAACACCTTTGCCCACGTTTTCCCACAGGTTTACTGCTTTCAGGACCCGGAAGCGGTGGCTACGGTGCTGGTGGCGGTGGATCAGGATAAACCCTGGCCGGGATCGGACCTCCGCAAAGCCGCCGGAGCCCAGCAAAGTTCGTTGCCCTTTTCCCCGGCCGATCTGGAGGCCATGTTCCAGCCCGGTATGTTCAAGGATGAAGCCTTGGGGATGTTTCGGGATGAGTTTTCGGGAAAAGATTTTATGCGGGTTGTTAAGGCGAATAACACCCGGTCCGGCGGCGATTCAACCTACCCGATCAAAAGTCATAACTGAATGCCGGGTTGACCTCAGGAAAAGTTTGGGACAGTAAGTTCAAGGGCTTGGATTCGACTGTTGTCGAAATCGGCGGCAAATAATAGGTTCCCATGGATGGATAATCCTCCAATCTTCCCGAACTGTCCCGCCCGTTTACCAGGATTCCGGTAAATGGATACCACCTCCAGTTTCGAGTTGAGGTGAAGGATTTGATGGTACCAGTAATCCGTCGCGAAGATCCCATAGCCGGGATGGCGGGTCAGGAAATAGATTTCTTCGCACGCGAGACTTCCTTTATGGAGGCCGTTGATTAATCGGTGTTCCGAACTGAAATGCTTCAAAACATAGTTCGACCGGTCACTGACCAGGTACTCGCCGTCTTCCAGGCAGTACACGCTGACCGGCTCAAATAAATCCTCCGGCGCTTCCCCCCGCCGTTTTATGGAGCGGACAAGTTTCCCCTTTGAATCGTAGATTTGGATACGGTGATGATTGGGGTCCGCCGCCCAAACCCGGTTTTCCCTGTCGATGGAAAGGGAAAATATCGCCCCCAGCCTTTGTTCTGGTTCTTCCCGGTCTCCGAAAGACAGAACGAATTCCCCTTCGCGCGTAAATTTTTGGATGCGCGCGTTTTTTTCCTCCCCGACATAGATAAACCCTTCACGGTCCAATTGAAGGCACGTTGGAAATCTGAAAAATCCCGGGGAGTTTCCCCAGCCCCCGAAGTGGGAAAGATAACCGCCCTCGGCAGAGAACCGGTAAATTTGATGATGGTCGTAATCGGCAACGAGCAATTCCCCCTCTGGGGAATGAGCGATCCCATAAGGTTTCAAGAACTCCCCATGTCGCGGACCGTTTTTCCAGAATGAGAATTTGAATTTCAGCCCGGAGGAATTTCCGACGGGAAAGCCGCCGGTCTCCCCGGTCATTGGCCCGCATTCAAACAGCTTGTTCACAAGGGCTCTGGCTTTGAACGCCCGCTCCAGACCGGATTCCAACTGTTCCAACGAGGCCTGGGTTTGGCCCAGTTGTTTCTGGGTTTCCATGAATTGATCCAGGTCGCCGGCGGACGGGGCCAGGTCCGTGGCTTCCAAAACCCCGGTCAACCGGGATACCTCAAAAACCCGAGTTTTTCGATCCCGGAGGTCTCCTTCGATTTTTTCTTCCAGCTCCGATTGATGGGATTTTATTGCGGCAACCAAGGGTTCCACGGCGGAAGGGGGTTTGCTGTTTTTGCTTGAAATCAGCAGGGAGAAACCGAGGATCAGCCTGCAAAGGTTGTTGGCCTCATTGATTCCCAGGGTAAGGATCATCCGCCGTAGCAGGTTCATCTGAAATTCTAAAACGGCGATGTTGTTCTGAAGGGTGATCGGCGTTTTTTTGTCCTGGGGATTGACATGATTTAATTTGGCGTCCAGTTCCTGTTTTTGCCGGGTCAAGGTTTCCAATTGCCGGGAAATTTCCTGGTATTTGATTTCGTAAACCGTTTGATGATGCAAAATTTTCAGGAGCCGTTCGGCCCATTCCCCGCTCTGGTTTCCTATGGCCTTAAGGGGATACCCTTCGCCTCCGCAAACCAGTCTCGATTCATCTTTTTTGAGGAGCATCCCTTCGATCCGGACCGCGCGCGTTATATCTTCCAAATTCAATTCCTCCGAATCAAACTCGACGGGGGAAAAATCTTCGACCCCGATATCCCGCGTCCGGACAGGGTCCTGCGTATCCCAGCTGGCGATCCGGGTATCGGTCAGGTCTTTCAGCATGATCTCCAGGGAGGTGTGAAGCGGCCAATCTTCCTGAAACCCCAGCAACAATTTGGGAGGGGTTTCAGCACCCGGGGGGTCCAAGAACCCTCTCTGAAGGATCTTTTTTATTGTTGCCTCTTTGGGGAATTGAAGAGCCGCCCCTTTAAGAATACCCAGCAGGGTGCGCAGTTCGAACTGCAGGTGTTTGAGAACGTCCATCGCTCTGCGGTTGCCGTTGAACCGTGTGAGGAAGGTTTCCCATTTTTCCCGGTGGTCCGGCATCTCACCAAAAGCCTGCACCATGGCTTCCTCATTTTTTTCTCGTTCATCCATGATGCGAATCATGATTTGACAGAGGGAGGCGTACCGGTTTTCCATCGTTTGCAGGCACGGGGCGAGGCTGGCAGGGTCCCGCCCCGAGTTCAGGATATTGCCGAGGTATTCCGAAAACTTCTGGGCGGTTTTCCGGTAAAAATAGAACAGAACGCGAATTTCACGAAAAAGGGTTTTGTCGCGCTTCTCGGCCTCGAACAGCTCCCGGTTGAACTCCCGAGGGTCTCCCTTGTCTTCGAGAATCGATTGCTGTTCCGCGATCAAGCGGACGTTGTGTTCCCTCGCTGCCGCCTCCCATTTCCGGTGGCAATCGAGAACCGCCTGGCGGTCCGCGTCGAGGCGCCGGCCCAGAAGCTCCAGACCCTGGCGCGGCAAATCCCCGGTCACGGCATCCTCCCCCCTGATGGCCCGGCGGCTGAAGTCCATGAGAAGGTCCACTGCGTCATGGCTGGGGACCTCCCCGCCGGTATTTTTCTTGGCGAGGGTCCGCGCCGCATTCTGCAAAGCACGCACCGCATTTGGGGTGTCCCCCTTTTCTTCCAGCAGCCGAGCCATCTGAAAGAGGAGTTCCCAGTTGCCGGGATCGTTCTGAATGCGCCGGTTGAGCAGGCTCTCCTGGGATTCCACCGGAGCCTGGAACTGAAGGATGTGCGTGTCGAATGTCAACCCCACGTGCAGGACTCCCCGGGGATCGATGGCTGTGAGACAGGGCGCTTGGATGAGCGCCGTCCCTTCCACCCCCCGCGAATCGAAAAGGAACCCTCCGTAGGAGGTGAATCCCTGAATCCGGTCATTGTTGAGGTCGGCGACGTATAACAGATCGTTGGGACCCACGGCCACGCAAAGCGGATATTCAAACTGGGCCGGACCCGTTCCCCGTTCCCCGAAAGCCAGAACCTGGTTCCATTCCCGGTCGAATTTAACGATTCGGTGGTTGCCGCTGTCGGAAATAAAAAAGTTTCCCAGGCTGTCCCGGGCGATGGAAGTGGGAAATTCAAAAATCGGTGGAGCAAACAGGTGAGACGGCGTTTCAAAAATGCAAGCGAGTTGTTCCTCCAGGACCGTTCCGCGGGTTCCCACCCATCCCAGAGAGTCTCCGTCGGGACTGAAGAATTGAATCCGGTGGTTGTATCGCTCGACGACGATGAGCCGGCCGGAAGGATCGATGAGAAGGTCGTAAGGTTCGTTCAATTGGCCCCGTCCCTCGCCACAGGAGCCGAAGACGGCCAAGGGGTTTCCCTGCCGATCGAATTTTTGCACCCGGTGGTTCCAACTGTCCGCCACATAGATGTTGCCGTCCGCGTCTACGGCGGTTCCCTTCGGGTAATGGAGTTCGCCCGGTTTGCCGCCTTTCCCGCCAAAACACCGGATGAGCCGGTGATCCGCATCGTAAATTTGAATCCGGTGATTGAAATCGTCGGCGACGATCAGGTTCCCTTCCGGAGTAAAAGCGAAACCGGAGGGAGGAGACGGTTCCGTACCCGCCCCCTCCTGGGGGCGGAAGGAGTTTTCAAAATGAATGAGGGGTCCTGGATCCGTAAAGGACCGAATGGCTTGATCCAGGGATGAATCGGAAGACGGAGTCATGCGGGGCACGGAGGAAATTTTTGGATGATTTTAGATACGTCGGCAAGTTCCGGGGGGAATTTAATCATAACCAATGGTTGATTACAATAGATTTCGGCCTGTGCCGGCATAGCGAAGTCATTTGCCAATATAAACTAAGGTGCGGCCGCCGTGGAAGCCTCAATTTCAAAATCCGGAACACCTTGATCCCATTCACGGTTGTTTAAACAGGAATCCAAGTTGAATTTTTTATTCCCTAAAACGGGTTTGGGGTTTTCCTCCAGCATGAGCAAAAGGTAAAGATAGGCAAAAGCCATTTGGTGGTTAAAACAGTATTGCACAGCCAATTTCATGCAAGATAAGGCCTGAGTATAATTTTTTTGCATCAACCTTATTTCACCCAGGTGAAAATAGGTTTTACCCCTGATTTCCGGGTTGATTTTTAAATTTAAAACTTTTGCAAACAATTTTTCCGCTTCACTTACCTTGTTGTGTTGTTTTAATTCGGAAGCAGTGTGGTAAAGGGAGATGAATTCAGGCGCTGCCCCCTTGTTTTCAGGATTATTGTATAAATCGGCGCAGGTTTGGGAAAATTGTTTGAGATTTATAGCCCAACAATTCTGACAGGCGTGCGGAATTTTTTCTCCGTTGGAACAGAAATGCGTATAGAGAAAATATCTCATGGGAAATGAATTCCAGGAATTGTTATTTGGGCTCTCCGAGATATTCATAGGCAGTTCGATAGGCCCGCAACAAATATTTGGTTTGTTTTTGCCATGAAAATTTATCCAGTTGTCCACATAAGGGCAGGTCCCGACGGAATCCTGCATTTTCTTTGTGTGTCCCAGGAACGTAATATGCATTTCCTCCCTATCCCACCGGGAAATGAGGGAATTTATTTTCCTCTTGGATTCCTCAAAGTTGCTGAAAATGGATTTTTTGTACAGGTATTCACTAAAGGGAAGCATGGAAGACAACATGATATCCCTGATGCCCTTTCTTGATGCCGTTTGAATGACCTCATCCAGGTTATCAATATTTTCTCCGTTAATTGCGATGAGCAGCACCACAACAGGCAACGTGCTGTTTAATTCCCTTTTTTCTCTTTGAACGATTTCAGCTTTTTCCCAAAATTTTTGGATATAGCTCTTTTCCCCGGCACCGTGCCCAAGGGTTGTTTCCCCGTCAAAAGAAAGGGTGAGAATTTTAAGTTTGGATTGAATAAGGGACCGGATCCTTTTTTTATTTAGAGGGACTCCGCTGGTATAAATTTGGGATTCCTTCTCTTTGATTTTCCCCAGAAAATAGGTCGTATGGGGTGACTCAAGGGTTTCCCCTGCACCCACAAAAATAATGTTGGACGCGGATTCCAACCAGGGGGACAATTGGTCGAATTGTTCTGGAAGAAAATACTTGTAATCATCAAACAAAAAAGTTCGATCATGAAAACCTGAATTGCACATCCTACATCCGAGGCCACAGGTATATGAAGAGTTGATGGTGATAAATTTCGGTTTCTCAGCCTCTAAGTCTTTGAGAGGAAGGGATTTGTTTTTCACCTTTTTCAAAAGATCCGAAAGAAGCCTTAAATCTCTCGAAGGATTTTTCAAGAGAAATCGAGCCCGGTCTAAATCGTCCGACAGAATGAAATGGGCCGACTCTTCTTTTAAGCTCTGAAACATAAAATTCCTTTCTTTTTAGGAGCATTTGCACCGGACGTTTAAAAAAGGGTTCAAGGAGCTGAAGTCGATTTTCCCCGGCCTATAAGGGGAATGTTCGGCGAAGTGGTTGAGGTGGTCTGATTTTAAAGTTCTCCTTTTTTCTCTTTCTTTGGTTTTTCCTGTGAGTACCAGCAAAAGGTAAAGATAGGTAAAGGCCATTTGATGATCAAAGCAATTCCGCACCGTCAGCTTCATGTAGGACAAGGCTTCTGGATAGTTCTTGTTTTTTATCCGCAATTCTCCCAGATGAAAAAAAACTTTACCTTTAAGGGAAATATTCTGGGTGATATCCAAAATCCTTGAGAACATCTCTTCAGCTTCCGTCTCACGGTTTTCTCTTTTTAAATTTGAGGCGGTTCGATACAGACTGAGAGTTTCCTGGAAGTTTTCCCCGCGGGTGAAAGATGTTGTTGCGCTCTCGCAATATTTTTGGGGGTCCATGATCCAACAGTTTTGACAGGCAAGGGGAAGTTTTGTTGGGTCGGAAGAAAAATGCAGGTATCGGAAATAGCGAAATGGAAAAGAATTCCAATACGTTTCGGGTGAAAGGTTCCGGGTTTCCAGGGGCAGGGTTATGGGCCCGCAACATATCGAGGGTTGATTGCGGTTCAAGTTGAATATCAGATGTTTGTCTACGAAATAACATGTCTCCGTTCTTTCCTGCATTTGTTCTTCTTCAAATATTCTGATATGCATGCCCCGGGCATTTCCTTTTCTGATCGCCTTATTAATCTTTTCCCTTGAATCATTTAGATTAGAAAATATAGATTTCTCGAACAGGCGCTCGTTCCAGGGAATCATGAAAATCAAATCAACGATCCGGATTTCATGGGAATAAGCGGTTTGGAAAATATCATCCAAGTATTCCAGGTTTTCTCTATCCAAAGCAAGGGTCATCATTGCGATTGGATGATTGCAGGATAGTTCCCGTTTTGTTTCCTGGAAAACTTTCAATTTTTCCCAAAATTTTTGAATATATTTTTCATTTCCGGCGCCATGGCCAACAGCGGTTTTCCCATCAAAGGAGAAGTTGATATATTGAAGTTTGGATTGGATCAGCCTTATTGTTTTTTCCCTGTTTAGGGGGACCCCACTGGTGGTGATAAAAGAAATCTTGCCATTTAGTTGCTTAATAAATTCATAGAGGTATGGAGAGTCCAGCGTTTCTCCCATACCTACCAATACGACATGTGATGCGGATTTTATCCAGGGGGATAATTGTTCAAACTCTTTTGGCTGCAGATATTTATAACCTGGAAAAAGGTAAGTGCGGTCCGAAAACCCCGCATTACACATCTCACAACCGACCCCACAAGTATAAGAAACAGAAGTGCTGATGATTTTTGGGAGTGTCGCTCTGAAAATTTTTAGAGGGGCCTCTTTCCCGGTTGCCTTCATCAATAGGTCCCGCAGTAGGTTTAATCCGCGGGATTGCTGCCGGATAAGCCCGCGAGCCTTTTCCAGGTCATCCACAAATATGGATTGGATAATCTCTTTTTTTATGTTGGGTGGCAAAGAGGTTTCCTCTGGAATTTTTTTTTAGTTATTTTATCGAGCAAAAAAAATCTGATCCTTTTTGTGGATCGGTAAAAAAAGAAAGATAATCCTGAGTATTGTAAACAGTCCTGGATGACCTTCCTGGGAGGAGAACCCAATCCCCCGCTGCTTCACATTCTGGTGACGACGCTGAGCATCCACAACCCCTGGGGATTGACGTGGGAGGAATATTTTTTGAATCCAAAACCGTGATAATTGAGAAAATGGATCAGGTCTTCCTCCTTGAACCACAGGCTCTCTCCCGTGACGCCCGACAGTCCGTCTTCCCAGCCCCCCTCGGGATAAACTTCGAACGTGTAGGTCCCGCTTTCCAGGGTCACGTCGCGGGTTTTGCGTCCGGGGGGGGAATGGTCAGAGGAGATATGACCGCACAGGACGATGGTATCGCTGTGTTCCATGCAGGTTTTCAGGAGCCACCAGGGCTTGTCCGAATGATAGAACACCCCCGCGCAAAAAATGATGTCAATTTTTTCCGTCACCAGTTGGGGGAACAGGTGCATATCCCCCAGGATCAGTTCGTAGTTCCGCCAGTTGTAGAGGGACCGGATCACTGATGTCTTCGCGTAATTCAGAGGGCGGGCTTCCAGCCCGATGACTTTCCGGGGTTTCTGATCCATGATCATGACTGTGTCGTGCCCTTCAAAGGGTCCCAGTTCCAGAACCGTCTTGTTTTGAAAATCGACTCCGGGCGGGACCGGGTGCCAATAGGGCGATTCCCCCGCCAGGGGAGACAACCCGCGACCGAAAAGAAAATCGTCGAACTGGAAATTTAGTGGATCGCGCAGTTCCTCGATCAGGGAATAAGTTCTCAGCAGGGTTTTCAGGTGGATTGTCCGGCAGGGGCACAGGGACTGGATTTTGAGAAAGGTGTCGTACAACTGGCTAGCCTCCGCGCTGGAAGCAATGACGACCACATCCTCCGCTTTCAATTCGGACAGTTCTGTCATGGGCCGGATGAGGTGACCCTCCAGGGTGTCTTTTTCACGATACGCATCCTCCTCGAAAACACCGATCAAGGGGATATCGGTATTTTCGAGGGCCATCAAAAAAAGCGACGCGGAAGCCTTCGTGCCCACCACGGCAATGCAGCCGTTCAACTGTTTGCACTGGGCATAAATACAGCGCCGTAAAATCGCGTTATCGAGTGGGAGTTTTCCGGGATCTGTCATCTTATTTTTTGGAGGAGGAATGGGTTTTTGTCACGACGCTGAAAATCCAGAGTCCGGTCCCTTCGATGACGGTGGAACCGTAGGATTCGTAATGGAATCCATAATAGTTCAGAAACCGGATCAGGTCTTTTTCAGCAAACCAAAGGCTGCAGGGAGTCAACCCCGATAAACCGTCGCCATCTTCCGGGTATTCCTCGAAATGATACGTTCCGCTTTCCAGGGTCACGTCGCGGGTTTTGCGTCCGGGGGGTGAATCCCCGGAGGCCACGTGGCCGCACAGAACAATGGTTTCACTGTGTTGCATACAAGTTTGCAGCAGCCACCAGGGTTTGTCCGAATGATAGAATACCCCGGAGCAGAAAATAATGTCTATTTCATCTTTTATCAGGTGGGGGAAAAGATGCATGTCACCCAGAACCAACTCATGGTTTTGCCATTTGTAAAGAGACCGCATCACGGAGGTTTTGGCATAATTCAACGGCCGGGCTTCCAGACTGATCACTTTTTTGGGTTTCAGGCTCATGAGCATGACGGTGTTGTTTCCTTCAAAGGGTCCCAACTCCAGAACTGTCTTGTTTTGAAAATCGACCCCGGGCGGGACCGGGTGCCAATAGGGCGATTCCTCCTCCAGGGGAGACAAGCCGCGGCCGAAAAGAAAATCGTCGAACCGGAATATCAGTGGATCGCGCAGTTCCTCGATCAGGGAATAAGTTCCCAGCAGGGTTTTCAGGTGGATCGTCCGGCAGGGGCACAGGGAGCGGATTTTTTGGAAAGTATCGTACAATTCAGTCGCCTCGGCGCTGGAGGCGATGACGACCACATCCTCGGGTTTCAGCAGGGACAGTTCGTTCAGGGATCGAACCGCATGACCCTCGAAAAATTTTTGGTGACGGAACGCGTCGACCTCATACACCCCCAGGACTGGGATCTCGGTGCCGCCAAGGATCTTCAGCAGGAAAGACGCGGAGGATCGGGTGCCCACGACCGCGATGCGCGCGTTGTACTTCTTGCACTGCCGGTAAACCAGCCGCTCCAACCGATCTTGAACCTCCCGCCGGGATGCCACGTCCGTTGCGTCCTCCCTCAATGAGTGATCATCAGTTTTTCGATCTCGGCATCGGGAACGGTCCTTGTCCTCTGGATGCGGTAGCGGCGCGCCAGCAGGGGAACGAGCTTCATCATGGCGGCGAACTTGCTTTTCAAGAGGACCGCGCCCTGCCCCCGGTAAGAAAAGTATTTGATGTCCGCTAGCTGGTGTTTCAGGATGGTGAAGAAATATTTGAAGTACATTCCCAGGGACAAGTTTTTGATCAGGACATAAATATCGTTGCGCTTGCACAGGTAGACGTACCGGTCGCTATAGAGTCCCACCGTGGCCGTGCCGATGTGGTAGACCTTGGCTT
This sequence comes from Nitrospinaceae bacterium, assembly GCA_046754465.1. GTDB lineage: Bacteria > Nitrospinota > Nitrospinia > Nitrospinales > VA-1 > JBHHVU01. The sequence goes on from JBHHVU010000008.1 coordinate 54,253, forward strand.
GTGGCAAGTAGACGGCCTGGAATCCCTGGAGCTGACCGCGCATGTTCAGGTCCACGTCCTCGGCGAAGATGAAGAAATCCTCGTCGAAAACACCCACCGTGTCGAACAGTTCCCGGCGGTAGATTCCGGCCCCGGCGCAGGCGCCGAAAACGTATTCCTCCCGGTCGTACTGACCGGCGTCTTTTTCACCCTGCCCCCGCCCGCCGCCGGACGACCAGGCGTGGAACAGGTCGCCGGTGTTGTAAAAGGTGTCCCGTTGGTCCAGGAACATCATCTTGGTGGTTCCCATACCGCATTCCGGGTGCCGCTCCATGCCTTCGTAAAGCTGGGTGATCCAGCCGGGTTCCACCTCGATGTCGTTGTTGAGGAGGCAGATGTAATCCCCGCGTGCGGCCTGGATGCCCCGGTTGCAGGCCGTCGCGAACCCCATGTTCTCCGGCAGTTTGACCAGGCGGACCCAGGGGTATTCCTCCTCCACCAGTTCGCGGGATCCGTCCACCGAGCCATTATCCACCACGATCACTTCAAAAGCGCCGAAGGTGGACGCCGCGAGGGAATCCAGACACATCCCGATAAAACGGATTCCGTTCCAGTTGGGTACGATAACGCTGACTTTCAAGGGAAGCCTCCTTTTTAAAATTTAAGGGGGACCGGCATTAACAAGCTTCGGATGCCGGACGCTGTTCCGTCGCCGGGGCTTTTTCGTCCTCTGAGCGATCCCGTTGCGGGCGGGTCAGGAGATTCCTGGCGCCCTCATGAGAGGGGTCCAGTTTCAGGCATCGCCGGGCAAATTCTTTTTTTTGTTCGCCAGAGGACAACCGCGCCAGGCGAAACCAGGCCCCGGCGCGGATATGGCCGTAGGTGTCCGCCGAACGGGCGGCTTGCTCAAAAAGCGAGAAGGCCCTTTCGGGTTCGCCCATTCGTTCGAGCGCGGAGGCCCTGGCGTAGAGCAGCAGGGAATTTTCCGGGTCCTGTTGTAAATAATGACCGAGGGTCTCGTGCTCCGGCCGTTGGTCCGCGTCCAGCCTGGCGAGGGCCACCGCCGCCTGCGTCTGCAGCCATTCACGGTCTTTGCGGTTCCCGGTGTTGGCGGCTTCGGCGAATACGCGCCTCAGGCCTTCCCGGTCCTTCAATTCCGTCAACGATTCCATCAGGGATTGCCAGGCGTCGTGCCGGTTCGGAACCAGCGTCCGGAACCGTTCGAACCCCGCGGCCGCCTCCCGGTGGTTCCCGCGTTTCTGGTGGTGGAGGGCGGTCAGGTAGATCGTCTCCGTATTTTCCCCGAACCGCCGCGTCTCTTCCGCGAGTAAGTCCCCCGCCGTGTCCAGTTGCCCGAGCCTGATTTTCTGTTTGGCGAGCATGAGGCGGACGTGCTCACAGAGAGGTTGCTCGTCGAGGGCCTTTTCAAAGGCGCGGGCGGCTTCTTCCGGCCGGTTGCCTTGATCGAGGATCTCCCCCATGTAGATGAGGCCCATCCAGTCATGCGGATTGAGCCGGACGAGTTTCCGGCATTCTTTCAGGGCGGTGGCGGGTTTTCCCCGCGCGAGGTCGGAGCGGTCGATGCGGGGGGCGTGCCAGTCTCCCGCCGTCAACGCTTCCAGGATGCGCATCTTGTCTTTCCAGGGCAGGGAGAGGGGGTCCGTAGCGGCCGGGGCGCGTCGCGCCAGCCGATAGAGGCCAAACCGGGCGAGCACCGCTTTGACCGGTTCATATCCCAGGCCGGTCACTTCTTCCAGGAGCCCGAGGTCGAGGTCGGGAAAGGATTTTATGAGATAAACCGGTTTGTGGCGGACCAGTCCGCCGATGACGCTGTCAAAAAAGCCGGTCAGGGCCGGGGTGTCCCACGGGCCGATCGTATGATGGAGAAAATTATCCGCGGCGGGCAGGTCCGTGTAGTGATAGAGCTGGGAAAAGGTTCCCCAGACGAAAATCCGTTCGCCGGACTCCCCGCGCCTCTTTACCAGGCGTTTCAAAATTTTTCCCAGATGGGGAAGGTAAATATATTGGTCGAATTTTTCATAGCGCGCCAAGGTTTCGGGGTGGGCTGGCCGCAAGTAAAAATCGCGAAGGCTGTAAAGGTTCCACAGCGTGAGTCCCAGAAAAACGGCGAAACCTCCCGCCGCGGCGGGTCCTCCCACCTGGTGCAGTCCGTCCATCGCCAGTCCGCCTCCCAGGGCCAGCAGGGCCAGCCAGGGAAGGTAATGATACCGGGAAAAACCCCGCTGGGCGAAAATCATGAACAAGGTGACCCCGGTGAAGGGAACGAACCAGATGCCATGGCCTCCCAGGAAAGAGGGGATCAAACCGGGGGCTCCGAGGACCCAGAGCGGAAGTGTTTGCAGGATCAGGTGGCGAATTTCACGGGCCACGCTGAAGTACATGGACTTGGTGCGGGTCAACCGCAGGGTGGTGGCCATCCGAGTCCGCATTTGCGCGCGGGAGGCAGCATCCCAAAACCCCAGTTTCCATTCGATGCCGTTGGAAACGGTGAACGGCAGGCAGCAGGCCAGGATAAAAACGGCCATGGGTTGCAAACCCCATTGCAAGGCGATCACCGGGGTCAAGGCCGCGGCGTACAAGCCGGTGGTGTATTTGGGGATGGTGGCGAGGCCAAAGCACGCTCCGGCCCAGAACACGGCCTCGGGTCCCTGGGTCAAAAAAGCCAAACCCAGCAAGGTCCACGGAATGTAAAACTGCTCGTGATTGAAGGAACCCGCGGTGAGATCGGGAGAGGTCCCGTAACACGCGTGCAACAGACCCCCGCCCAAAGCCGCCCAGGGATTCTGCGTCATCGCCATCAGCGCACCGTAAATGACCAGGGAAGCGGCGACATGAAACACGGTTTGCAGGTGGCGGATTCTCCGCACCCCCCCGGCGGAGTTTCCGTACAGTTTGTCCAAAAGGAGCATCCGCCAGATGGGAATGCCGATGATCTGCAAATCCCGTTTCCATTGGAATCCCCGATCGGCGAACCGGGCCCGGTAGGTATAAATGGCGAAATCGTCGTCCAGGGGGAAATCCCGGAAAGGGAGGCGGCATGCCACGCCCGTCAAAATGATCAGGAGCGGAAAGGTGACCTGTAAGATATCCATTTCTTGACGATTTCGGTGAGGGATCGGTTAGGGTTTCCGAGCCGGGGGATGCCCCGGATTCTTCCCAAACCGCCAACCCGGCTCCAAATCCCCCTATTAAGTAAAGATCGGAATAAATAGCGAACAGCTTTAGGGAAAGGACCCCCCGGCGGGGAACGGGCCGGAAGAAGGAAAACATGGGATCCATTGAGTCATCGCGAGTTATGGCTGACTGTTCAGGAGGTCCCGGATTTTGGCACTTTCATGAAAAGAAGTTTCAATTTTAGGGATACCGAGTCCTCCACCCCCCGCCATGGTCGGCCCGTCACCCGTTTGAACAGGGACCGGATGATGCCCATGCAGAAAGTCAGGCAGTAAAGGAACCGCAAAATCACGTTCCAGCCTGGGGAATAATATTTGGAGAAAAAATAGAGATTGCTTTTGTAGGTTTCGAGGATTACCCTTTCCCTGATTTCGGGCTGATGCGTGCTTTTTCCCCGCAGATGTTTTACGGAAGTGTCCGGGAAAAAACAGATCTTTTGCCCCCGGCTCCGAGCCCGCCGGCAGAAATCGTCTTCCTCGTTGTATAAGAAATAATTTTCATCCAACAAGCCCACGGCCTTGTCGAAAAGTTTTCTCCGGATCACGAAACAGGCTCCGCCGACGACCTCCACTTCCCGGGTTTGGAGAGGTCCCATGCGCTTGAATTCATCGGCGGATGGATATTTTCCCAGAATCTTCAGGATCGCGTCGCGGGGCGTGTCTTCCCAAAGCCGCATGGAGCAGAGCCGGTCCCGGGAATCGATGATGGCCGGACTCAGGATGGAAAATTCCGGCCGGCTTCTCAGGAAGCGGATGATTTTTAAAAAGGAGTTTTCAACGAGTAGCGTATCGGGGTTCAGTAAAACGATGAACTCCCCCCGCGAAAGGAGAATGGCCTGGTTGTTGGCGGCGGAAAACCCGCGGTTTTCGGTGTTCTCTATCAGGCGGACTTCCGGGAAATGTTCTTTCACCGCCTCCACGCTGCCATCGGTGGAATGATTGTCCACCACGAAGATTTCGAAAGAAAGGTCCGGGGTGTGCTCATGAACCGATCGCAGGCACTCGATCAAAATATCCCGGGTATTGAAATTGACGACGATGATGGACAGGTCCAGCGAGGGTGGGTGGGTGAATTTGCAGGGTCGGGGGGTCAAGCCGGAATCCTTTAAGATTAATTTCCCGGAGTATTTTAAATCATTTGAGGGAAAAGGGAGGATTTAATTCCACGCCATGGGCGCGGGTGGCGCGTCTTGCTTTCCAGGCGGGAATTGGAGAAAATAGGCTGAAAAGGGATTGTTCATTTTTCAAGGAGAGAAGGATGCTCGACGATTATAAAAAGGAATATGAGGACCTGAGGCGGCGAATCGATCTTTTGCGGGGGTATCTTTGACGTCGATAATCATTTGAAGGAAATGGAAGGCCTCGACATCGAGGTGGCGCGTTCCGGATTTTGGGACGACAATGAATCCGCTCAAAAGATTCTGCAAAGGCGCTCCACCCTGCAGCGCACCGTCAATGTCTGGAAAGAACTGCACCAGGAAGGCGAGGACCTCGGGGCGATGGTCGAATTGGCCGAGGAAGAGGAGGATGAGTCCCTGTCGGCCGAAATCAAGACGTCCCTCACCCGCCTCCGCGAAAAAATATCCCAGGCCGAGTTGAAGGCGATGTTGTCCGGCGAAAAGGATTTTAACAACGCCATCATGTCCATCAACTCCGGAGCCGGGGGAACGGAATCCCAGGACTGGGCTCAGATGATCCTGCGAATGTACATGCGCTGGGCCGACCGGAACGGGTACAAATCGGAAATCCTGGACATACAGTACGGGGAGGAAGCGGGGATCAAGAGCGCCACGCTTCTCTTCACCGGGGATTACGCCTTTGGATATTTGAAGGCGGAGATCGGTGTCCACCGTCTCGTGCGGATCTCGCCCTTCGACGCCAACAAACGCCGCCACACCTCGTTCGCGTCGGTCTTTGTCTACCCGGAAATCCAGGATGAAATCGACGTGGAGATCAAGGACGATGATTTGAAGATCGATGTCTACCGCGCCTCCGGGCCTGGCGGGCAGGGTGTGAACACGACCGACTCCGCGGTGCGGCTCACCCACATCCCCACCGGCATCATCGTCCAGTGCCAGAACGAACGGTCCCAATATAAAAACAAGGCTTCGGCCATGAAGGTTCTGAAATCCCGTCTTTACGAACTGGAAATGGAAAAACAGGAAGAAGAAAAAAAGGTGATGGAGAAACAGAAAAAGAAAATCGAGTGGGGCAGCCAGATCCGGTCCTATGTCCTGCACCCTTACCGCATGGCCAAGGACCTGCGCACGGGCGTGGAAATCGGCAACGTGGATGCCGTGCTGGACGGTGATCTGGGACCCTTCATCGAGGCCTGCCTGCTGCAACAAAGCGGAAAACGCCTGGCTTCCTCGAAAAACTGACCATGAAACCCATCTTTCATCCCACCTTGGTGAACGATCCTTTCGGGGACCCCGGCCTGCTGGTACAGTTTCTTTTCGAGAAGCGGGCGATTTTGTTTGATCTGGGGGAGATTTCCTCCATTCCCAACAGCACGCTTTTGAAAGTCACCCATGTTTTCGTCAGCCACACCCACATCGATCATTTTTACGGATTCGACCGTCTGCTGCGCATCGTCTTCGGCCGAGGTAAATCCATTTACCTATACGGCCCCAGCAATTTTATCGCCAATGTGGAAGGTAAATTGGCCGGGTTTACCTGGAACCTTGTCGACCGGTACAACGAGTCCATTACCATCGAGGTGGTGGAAGTGCACGAGGACCATTTGCGCCGGGCGCGGTTCCGGGCGATCGACCGGTTCCGAAAAAGCGCGGAAAGCCGGGAATCCTTCACCGGCGGCATTCTGGTTCAGGAGCCTTCGTTCACGGTGCGGACGGCCATTCTGGAGCACCGGGTTCCCTGCCTGGCTTTCACCCTGAAGGAACGGTTTCATGTGAATATCAAAAAAGATCGGCTGCAAGCCCTGAGTTATCCCGCTGGACCCTGGCTTCACCGGTTGAAGCAAAAGATCTTCGAGGAAAAACCGGACGACTTCCCGATCCAGGTTCCCTCCCTGGATAACGGCGAACACCAGACCCGGGAAATCCCTCTTGGAAACCTCAAACGGGACGTAGTAATGATTTCTCCCGGACAAAAAATCGGTTACGTGGTGGACACGTTATTCAACGAACGCAACAAGAAGAAGATCGTGGATCTCGTGCGGGGGGCCGATGTCTTTTTCTGCGAATCGCCTTTTTCCGCCGACGAGACCGAGCGGGCCCGGGAACGGTGTCATCTGACTTCCCGCCAGGCGGGAATCCTGGCGAGGGAAGCCGGGGTCCGGCAATTGCGGCCCTTTCACTTCTCGCCCAGGCACACCGGTTGCGGAGCCCAGCTCTACCGGGAAGCGGAAGAAGCCTTCCGGGGAGATCCGGCGCCGTCTTCAACACCTTCCCCTCGCGGACGGGAGGAAACCGTTCCGGAAGTGGAGGCCCATAAACCCTGATCGAGCTTGAATACCAAGGGGCGGGTTTCCAACCCGTCCGCGCGATTTCCCTTGGGGCCGGGTTTCAATCCCCCCCTCCCACAAATTCATCTCCGGGAATGAGTCCTATGACCACCGGTTCCCCAGAACCCAAATCCAGTCCTTCCATCGCCTCCTGGTTGAATCTCAAGCTGCGGCAGATCTTCTTCCCCGGGTCCAGGAATTATTGGGAAGCCCGGTACGGACTGGGCGGAAACTCCGGGGCCGGGTCCTTTGGAAAATTCGCCGAATTCAAGGCTGGGATCCTCAACGATTTTGTCCAGAAAAACCATGTCCGGTCGGTGATCGAATTCGGCTGCGGCGACGGCCACCAGTTGTCCCATGCCCGGTATCCGGAATATATCGGCCTCGATGTTTCCCCTTCGGCTATCGGCCGCTGCACGGAACGATTCAAGGATGATCCGGACAAAAGTTTTTTCCTGTACAGTCCCTTTGCTTTCGCGGACCGGGCCGGTTTGTTCAAGGCCGACCTGTCCCTGTCGTTGGACGTCATTTATCATTTGGTCGAGGATGATGTCTATCAAACCTATATGGGGCATCTCTTCGGGGCCGCGGGAAAGTACGTGATCGTCTACGCGAGTGATGTCGATCAAGGGGGAGGAGTCCATGCCCGGCACGTGCGGCACCGGAATTTCACCCGATTCGTCGAGGAGCGGTTCCCCGGCTGGAACCTGGCGGAAAAGATCAAGAATCCGTATCCCGGGAAAGGGAATTTTGGCGCAGGCTCGTTCGCCGATTTCTTCATCTACCAATCCCGTAACAAACCCTAGCCTGATTTGGGCGGGACATTTTTCCACACCCTTGAAACAATTCCCTGAACTTTGAGTGCCGGATGGTTTTAATCGATTTCGGATCCCTGATGATTCTGGCCTTTCTGGCGGTGGGTGCGCTGAAGGTGATCCGGTCCGCCTGGGAAAAGCTTGCGCTCTCCTTTCTGCTGGCTCTTGGTTTGAAAAGCTTGTTCCTGTTTGGTCTGATCGTTTTTCATGTCCGTCCCGATAAATATGTCCAGTTGGGTCTGAGCCTGGCCGCCCTGATGGGGGTGGCCGGGTGGGTGATGATTGGGCGCCGCGCCCTGGGTGCCAGGGGTTCGGGTTCCTGGGGTGGCGAGGATTCCCCGCCACCACGCGCGGTGGCCGGGGTGCTCGCGGCCCTGTTTATCTTGAGCGCTGTCAACGCGTTTTTTTTCCCCATTACCGAGGCGGACGGAATTTGGTACCACATCAAGGGAATGGTTTATTACCACGAGGCCCGGTTCGACTCGCCCGCCATCATCACCCAGTTCCGGCAGTATCCTCCGCTGGTTCCCCTGCTTTTCGCCGGTTGGATGGGCTGGGAGGGGGAGCTGGTGAAAATGATCTTCCCGTTCATTTACCTGGCGCTGGTCGTTCTGTTTTATTTCCGGGTCCGGGACCAATCGGGGAATGCCAGGAACGCGGCGGCGTTTGCCCTGGTTCTCGGAACGACGCCTTATTTCTGGTGGCACAGCGTCTTGCCGTTTCTGGACCTGACCGCCGCATGCCTGTATTCCCTCGGGGCGCTTTACTGGTTCTCCCTCATTCGGAATTTGTTGCATGAGGATCCCAAGGCTTCCTCCAGAACGGAGATTCCCCTGTCCCTGCTGAGCGGAATATTTTTCGGATTGTCGGCGTGGACCCGGTTGGAATTTGTTCTTTACGAGGCGATCCCCCTGCTTCTCACATTTTATGTGTTGAACCGGACTGCCCTGCTGGACCGAGCCCGGAAGAAAAAAATATTTCTCGCCCTGGCCGTGCCGGCGCTGATATTCCCCTCCCTCTGGTTCCTGACGCTCCTTTCGTTTGAATCCCCCTGGGATCACCGCGTGGTGGCCGTGTCGGGAGCCTGCGCCGCATTGTGGCTGCTGGTGCCGGCTTTCCTGACGGGACGCATCCGTTGCGAGCGCCGGGTCCTTGTCCCGGCGGGCCTCCTTGCCGGGATTTTCTTTTTGCTGTTCATCCTGGTTCGCGGTCCCGGGTCCGTTTCGCCGGGGACTTCGCTGCTGATCGCCGGGTTCCGGACCCTCGCGGTTCACGTTTTTTATTCCTTCACCGTCCTCACCGCGGTCATCTTGGTATTGGAAAAACGGACCCGCCTGGCCGGGGCAAGAAAACTCATGGCCCTGTTTCTTATCTTTTTCCTAGCGATTCATTTCGCGATCTTTTCTTACGCCGATCCCAAATGGGAAAATCTGGCCACTTATTTTATGGTGACGTTTGTTTATCCCGGAAACTCGGTCAATCTTTCCGATACGAGGGGAATGCTGGCGTTCTATCCCGTTCTTTTGTTTTTCGTGGCCGGGTCGCCGGGGTGGGAAAAAGTCTGGAGGGGAAAGGGGATGCGGTTGGGTCCGGATTTCCTTTACGGGATCGCCGCGCTGAACCTTTGCGTGCTTTTGGTGATTTTTATTTATCCAAGAGCGCGGTTCATTGCCGCCCACTGGAAAGAGACACCCAGGATGTGGAAGGAATCCCCGGGAAGCTGGGACATGCCGAACCAGTTCGCGGAGACGTATCGGGTCGCTCATCGCGTCCGGGACCTGACGCTCGGCAACGCGACGGTGTTGCTGCCGCCCGGGGACCGCTTGGAAGGGTCTTTCCGTTCCGCGGCGGTCCAAGTGCTGTATCCCCGCAGGATCGTTTTTGGCGGGGAGGAGGCATTCGGGAAATTATTGAAGGCGGGCCGCCGGATTCCTCACCTGTATTTCGTTTATGGTCCCAAGTGGCATTCGGAAGTTTGCGGAGAGAAACCCCGCGCCCGGTTGAACGATGCGGGCTGGGGGATGTGCCGGTTAGACGATTAAGGAATCCCGGCCGCGGTTCACGGGCTCCGGAACCAGGATGTGTTTGAACATCCCCGCCAGAAGCACCGTCCAGAGCAAAACAAACAATCGGTCGATGAGGGTGGCCAGCAAACCCTCGTTGAATCCTATGCCCACCAGTTGCGAGAAAAATGCCACCGCCAGTTCCCGCGCCCCCACGTCACTTTGAAAGATCGGCAAAACGGATACAAGAATAACGACGGTGCTGAAAAGAAAGCAGTATTCCAGGGCGACATCCAGGCCGAGCACCTGGCAGGCAACATAGAACCGCAGGGAAGTCAGGACGATCAACACCAGGTTGTGGGCGCACAGAGTGAAAAACAGGGTCCGGTTTTCCAAAATGCGGTTCAAGGCGTTTACCGCCCGCACCAGCGCGTTTAGAATCCAATGGTCCCGGTTTTTCATGCGGAACCTTCCCCGCATGAAAAGAAGCAAAATGATGGCGGCGAAAAGGTAAACCCCCGCCAGCGGTTGCAGTCCCGCCCCTTTGGCGGCCACGAGCCAGCAGGAGACGATGCCTCCCGTCACGGATGCGGTGAATAGCAGGATCAACTGGTCGGCTCCCAGGGAACCCACGAAGGACATATAGGGGAACTGGTGTTTTCGTTTCAGATAATTCGACGTTACGAGCGAACCCGCCTTGAAAAGGACATTGTTCAGCGTGGTGGTGATCGAGGACAGGCCGAACCATTCCTTGAATTCCAGGGACAGGTTGAAAAACCGGGTCAGGTATTTCAGCTTGGAGCCGTTGATGCCGACCGAGATCACCACCAGCACGAACAGGGATAGGAACTGAATCACGGAAATCTCCCGGACGATATAAAGCTCCTTGTGGTATTTGGCCAGGAAAAATCCGAACACCCCCAACAGAATCATGGTGATCAGGAATTTCATGAGTTTTTGGGGGTTTACGGGCATGGGTTTCAGCACGATCCGGTTTTGGAACCTGTCATTAAAAATGAGTCAGGGAACCCGGCGGTCCAATGGGTTTCCCCGCTCCCGGGGGGCTGGGGACAGGGGGAAAACTTCACTGTAAGTCTCCAAAAAGGTTTGCGCGGTTTTTTCCCAAGAGTAATGGTTTTCCACGAGTTCCCTTCCGTTGCGGGTCAATTCGTTTCTCAAGGCGGGGTTTTCCGACAGGAGCAAGATTTTCCCGGCGAGGGATTCCGGTTTTCTCTGCGGGACAAGCAGGCCGGTCCGGCAGTCCCGGACCACGCCGGAGACGCCCCCGACGTCGGAAGCCACAACCGCCGTCCGCGAAGCCATGGCTTCCAGAAAGACCACGCCCTGGCCTTCGGTATCGCCTTCCTCGGTGACCACCGAGGGTCCGATGAAAATATCCGCCGTGGCGAAAAATTCTGCCAGTTCCACCCCGAACCGGCTTCCCGGGAAAAGGACCGACTGCGTGAGATTGAGCCGACGCACCAGCCGGCCCAACTCGTCCGCGCAGGGGCCGAATCCGATCAGGACCAGTTTGGCGCGGGGACGTTTTTTCAGGATCAGCGGCATGGCCTGGATGAGGTACTGGAACCCTTTTTTCTCCGCGAACCGGCCCACCCCCAGCAGAAACAGGTCCTCAATATCCAGTTGAATCCTGATCTCCGGATTGTATCGGTCCGGATGAAACAGGGTGGTGTCCACCCCCATGGGGATGAGTTTGAGGGGCACCTTTTCGCCCAGGCTCTCGACCGCTTTCCGGGTGGAGACGCTGTTGACGGTGCACAGGCGGGCCCGCTTCAGGGCAAAGTTCCTGAGCCGGTTCATCAGGGAATGATTCCGGAAAGAAAAAACGTCTCCCCCGTGGGCGGTTAAGATATAGGGAACGCGGCTCCAAACATTAAAGAGTGCGGTGAAAAATCCTTGCGGGATGAGCCAGTGGCAGTGAATGAAGTTGATTTGCAGGCGGCGGGCCGTCCGGCACAGGAAATAGAATTGCGCCAGGAGGAAAAAGGGAAGCTGCAGGCGGGCCAGGCAACTGCTGTTCAGCTTGGGCAGGATGCCGCCGTCATAACAAAGCCTTTGCCAGCATTTGGGGAAGAAATAGGGAAACCGGATGATCCGGACCCCATCCATTTCCTCGTACGTCCTGGCGCCGGGCGCGCCGGGGACGAGGACCCATAAAGAAACCTTTTTCGCCAGGTGTTTGGTGAGGTCGTGAACAAACCGGGGTTCCCGGTCGTTTTCCCGGCGGGGAAAGGTGGTGGCCAGCACCAGGACGCGAAGCTTTTTCAGCCGATGCGTTTCCCCGGTGGCCGGGGCGGCTGGTTGTTCCGCGGTGGTCCGCATGTCCATCAATCCTTCGATTGGAGTTCTCCTTTTTTAATCCGGACCTGGATGTCCTCCAGGAGTTGGCGATTGATCGCGATCAATTCCGCCGCGATTCCCATCATGATGATCTGGAATCCGACGATCAGCAGAATGGCCGAAAGGATGAGGGATTGAACGTGTCCCTCGGTCCGTCCCTGAAAGAAAAAATAAAGGTACCGGCAGCCGATGCCGAATCCGGTCAGGAAAGACAACCCCCCCGCGATGGTGAACACCTTCAGCGGCTTGTACATGGAATAGACCTTGATGATCGTGACCAGCGTGCGTTGCAGGTAACAGCGGATGTTGGGAAACAGCCGGGATTCCCTCAGCTTTTTATGGGTCCGCACCGGGACATGGGCGATGGCCAGGTTTTTTTTGCCCGCGCTAATGATCGTCTCCACGGTATAAGTGAAATCGGAGACCACGTTGATTTGCAGGGCGGCTTCCCGGGAATAGGCGCGAAATCCGCTGGTGGCGTCGGGAACCTGGGTGCCGGAAAGCTGGCGCACGGCCCAGCTCCCCATTTTTTGCAAGAGGATTTTGAAAGGTGAGAAATGCCGGATGGTTTCCACCCGGCGGTCGCCGATCACGATGTCGGCCTTGCCTTCGAGGATGGGACCGATCAATTTTGCGATGTCCCCGCCGTGATACTGATTATCGGCATCGGTATTGACGATGATGTCCGCCCCCAGTTTCAGGGCATGGTTGATGCCGAAGCTGAAGGCCTTCGCCAGCCCTTTATGGTTGGTGAGCCGGAGAACGTGGTTGACCCCCTGTTCGCGGGCGACCGTAGCCGTCCGGTCCGTGCTCCCGTCATCGATCACCAGGGTCTCAATGACGTCGATGCCCTCGATGGATTGGGGCAAATCCTTGAGGGTGGCCGGCAGGGTGGCTTCCTCGTTCAGGCAGGGGATCTGGATGATGAGCTTCATGCGGGCAATCCATTCATTTATAAAGGTTCAAGAAGGGCTGTCACCGAGTTGATATATGACCACCTTATCGGCAAAACGCGGAGATTGGAAAAGGTGCAACTGGATATCGTAGGAATTGTTGATGCGCCAGGCCGGAACGTTCAATCGAATTTTCCTGTAGGGGTGCGAGTGAAGAATTTTTCTCAGCTTGAGAGTGACGGGGGAAGGGGGATCTTCCCGCTCGAGATACAGGTGGTCGCCTCGAAGAACGATCCAGTCCGGTTTGTCCCTATCGCTCAGTTCCTCGTTCGGGATCAGTTTCATCCCGGTATGGAACGCCAGGGATTCCGGTTCGTTATCAATATAACACGTAGCACGGGGAGTTCTATGAGTAATGAAAAACTCCACGATTCCGTCCAGGGGTCCCCGGTAGGGATGGGTGATCTCATACAAATGACGGTAATAAACCGAAGTGAACCGGATTTCCCTCATGAAGGTTTGATGCGCGTACCGGAGGTACCCGCTTTTTTCGATCCATTCCGGGCGCGGAGACAAAAGGTGTTTCACCGGCAGAAGGGGGCCCACGTGAACCCAATTGGTCACAACGAGGCATGCCGCCAAGGCCGAACGGACCCAGCACCCTCCCCCGACGCAATCGGTGAGGGTTATCGCGAGTAAAATATAGAGCATGGGCAAAGCCGCGGCAACGTATTGCTGGAGGGGAATCGAGTGCAAGGAGGAAACTGTGAAAATGGACACACTGCAGATCATCAGGAGCCGTACATATTTCCGCAGGTTCCGGGGAGACTTCAGCCACAGGAAGGGCAAAAGTATGAAGGGAAAAATGTAGTTGTTGGCCTGGAACAGATAACCCGCGAAGTGCTTGAAAAATCCCGTTGCGGAGGAATCGATCAGTCCGCTGGTCGAATGGTAGAACTCGGAGATTCTGGAAAACACGGGGACGATCACCGCCAACCAGGGGAGAGTGAACAGGGCGATGACGATTCCCGAAATCCAGACCTTGCGGAAATTCTCCCTGGCGATGTTTTCCCGGTGCCATAAAAAATGGATGAGGATTCCCACAATGATCCCCGCGGACTCCACATACATGGTATGAAAAAACAGGATCGCCGTCAGGGTGAAGGGGACGGGATTCCAGTTCTTTTTCTCTAGGATTTGCGTGTAAAAGAACAGCAGGAGCAGGGTCAGTAAAACAGGGAGGGCGACATACCTTGCCGTGCGGAAATAAAGCAGGGCGGGAACCGACGAGGCCAGAAGGAAGGCGGAGAGGAAGGCGGTGGATGTCTTTTGGGTCCATTTCAGGGTCAGGAAATACTGGGCGGCCACGGAAACCATGCCCGCCAGGGCGAAAGGCAGGCGCGCCGCGAAGGAAGTTGCCCCCAGAAAACCCAGGGACAGCGCCTGCAAATAATAAGGAACCCAGGTCCGGTATACGAAGAGGCCGCCATAAATATCCGCGTAGGGCATGGTGGAATTGATCCCGTCGGAATGGTGCGGCAGTCCGTACTTGAGAATGGTCGAGGCCACGAAAGTGTCGGCGCCCTCATCCACCTGTAGGACACTGTCCCCAAGGCCCAGGAAAATCAAAAGACCGGAGTAGGGAATCAGGAACCACAACGCGGGATGGGTTTTCAGGGCATTTATCAAGTTAGCCACGATACGGGACAGGATAACAGGCCGGGGCAAGAGAATCGTAAAGCGGTCGTATTATACCCGATCCCGGACCTGTGTGATATGATTCGGACAGCAATTTAAGGGGCTGACGGCACCCGATTTTTTCTAACCATCCAGATCCTGTTTTGAACTCCCAGACTCCCAACATTTCCGTGATTGTTCTGGCGTACCGGAGCGCGGAAACCATCGCCTCCTTTGTGGAGTCCCTGGTCCATCTTCTGGAGGCGCGGGAACCGGATTGGGAAATCGTTCTTGTCGGTAATTATGTTCAGGGCGCCGGGGATAAAACCCCGGACGTGGTGCGAGCCCTGGCCGAAAAGGATCCCCGCATTTGCGCGGTCATCCGGGTGAAAGAGGGCATGATGGGATGGGATATGAAAACCGGCCTGGCGGCGGCCCGGGGAAGGACCCTGGCGGTGATCGACGGGGACGGCCAAATGCCGGCGGAGGATATCATCCGCGTGTACCAGTTACTCAAAAAGGAGAATCTCGCCCTGGCCAAGACTTACAGGGTCCAACGCGATGATGGGCCGTACCGGAAATTCATTTCCGTGATTTACAATGCCATTTTTCGGATGCTGTTTCCCGGGTTGAATTGCCGGGACATCAATTCCAAACCCAAGATCCTGACCCGCGAAGCCTATGAGCGGCTGGACCTGAAATCGGACGGATGGTTCATCGATGCGGAGATCATGATTCAGGCCCGGCGGGAGAAGTTCAAGACCGGGGAAATCCAGACCGTGTTTCACAACCTGGATTCCCGTCCGTCCTTTGTAAAACCCTCTTCCATCCTGGAGTTTCTTGCCAACTTGATCTGGCATCGCCTTCTGGAGTTTTGGCCGGGAAAGAAGAACAGAAAAAAACAATAATCCCGGCCAGGGGGCGGGGGGTCTTCTCTTAACGTTCCGGAGGGGATACCCGATTGTTAACGGTTTCTTTATTTCCTACCCTATCCATGAATATACTGGTAACCGGCGCCTCGGGAGGCTTCGGAAAAATACTGATTCCCCGATTGATCGAGGACAAAAATTTCAGGATCCGGGCGCTGGTTCACCGCGCCCCCTCTTCCGTCAAAGATTGTGAATCGGTGACTGGAGATTTGAACGATATCGGCTCATTGGAAGGCGCTGCCAGGGGAATGGATACGGTGGTCCATCTGGCGGCCCTTACCCATGCCCGCCGGGAAGAAGATTATACCCGGGTGAACGCGGAAGGAACCCTAAACCTGCTCCAGGCCAGTCGCCGGACGGGGATAAAACGCTTCATCTACGTCAGCTCGGGGGCGGCCCATCCCCGGGGAGGGGCTTATTCCGAAAGCAAGTTCCGGGCGGAACAATATGTCAGGGAATCGGGACTGTCCTGGGTCATCCTGCGGCCGCGGGAGATCTACGGCCCCGGTTTTAGGGAGGGGATCCAGCAATTGATCCGCTGGGTCCGGAAATCCCCATTCATCCCGGTGATAGGAACGGGCCGTTATCCGATGAGCCCGGTTTTCGTGGATGACGTGATTGCCGCCACCGTGGCGGCTATCGGCCGCGATGACTTGGAGGGAAAGACCTTCGTTTTGGGGGGTCCAGAAGTGATGAGTTTCTCGGAGTTGATCGACCGGTTGGGCAGGTATTATGGCGCGAGGCCGGTCAAACTATTCGTCCCGGCCGGACTGGTCCGGACGACGGTGGATTTTCTCGCCCTGTTTAACGTGAATGTGTTGACCCGGGATCAAATCTCCAGGCTGATGTGCGACAAACCCGTGGAACTGGATTCTCCCGTGGGGTGGATCGATTACCACCCGCGTTCTTTGGAGGAGGGATTGAGCCGGTGCGGGGATTGAGCGTCGGCGTTCTTTTTTTCCCGCCTCCCGTCCCCTCCCCATACCCGCTCTATTTTTGAGCCGGGGGGTGGGGCTCCCCTTCCTGATTTTCTCCCATGATAAGGTATTGCCCTCCCAGGGGGAGCCATTCCAAAAAAGGTTCCAGGGGAATTAGAAATCGCAGGCTGTTGGGGAAAAAGGTGGTGAATAGCAGTTGAACCCGCGCCAGGGGGATCTCCCGGAACATCCGCTTGATTTTTCCCGGCGGGATCAGCACTGCGTCCTCATCGAACGGGCATTGATGGACGATCCATCGGGTGAAAGGATTCAACGGATTGTGTTCCCAGAGGATGAGTTTCCCCCTCCCGGTAAGCAGGTCGCTCAGTTCCTTAAGAATTTTTTTATGGCGGGGGGGTGGAATATGATGAAACACGCAGGAGGCGAAAATGATATCGAACCGGGATTGTTTCCAGCCCGCCGAGTGAATTTCAAAAAACGCGTTGGAATTGGGAAACTTGGATTGTGCCTGGCGGACCATTTCATCGGAAAGGTCGGTTCCCACATAAGAGGCCGTGGGGAAATAATCATGAAAATGTTCGTACAGGTTGCCGGTTCCGCACCCGAAATCCAGGAAGTTCGCCGGTGCGTGGGCGAGGCCGGGAAAGAGTTTCCGCAACTTTTCCAATTTTGCGGTGACGAAATGCCCGGTATCGAATCCGGTCACCCCCACCGCCTCATCCACCAGGGAGTTGTACTTTTTTGAGTATTGATCGAATTCAGGTTTCCCCATAAGCGATTAAAGGGAACGGTAAAGTTCCAGGTACTGTTGCATGACGTGGTCCCAGCCGAATTTTTTCCGGACGCATTGGCTGATATTTTCACCCATCTCCCGCCGGGTGTTGGCATCGCGAAGCCGTTCGATCCGGTCACGAATCGCCTCGGGGTCGCCGGGAACGAGAAACCCCGTTTCTCCGTCGCGTACAATTTCCCGGGCGACTCCCACCCGAGTGGCGATGATGGGCAGTCCGTGCGCGGCGGCTTCTAGAATGGGCTGGGCGAAATTTTCGTAACGCGAAGGGTAAACGAAAATATCCGCCTCATTATAATGCATGGGAAGCTCGCCGGGAGGTTTGGGACCGGTAAAAGTGACCTTGCTGGCGATGCCCAGGTCCGCGCACAGATTTTTCAATTCATTCAGGTAACCCGGTTTCGCCAAGCTGCTGGTCTCCTCTTCCCCCCCCACGAGGGTGACGTGAAAGGGAACGGAGAGTTTTTCCACCGCTCGCAATAGCAGCTCCACCCGGCGGACACGCGCCAACCGCCCGAGGAAAAGAATTTTTAACGAATTCCCTTCTTTTTTTGCCGCGCCGGGAGGAGGTTCCTCCACATCGATTCCCATGGGAATGATGCGCAGTTTTTCCCGGCGGATGCCGAACTCCACCGCGTCTTCATATTCCAGTTCGGAAGACACCACCACCGCGTCCGCTTTTCGGGCCGCGAGGCCCAGCGTCACTAAATCGTACATCCGGTAGGGGATGCGTTGAAAGACGGAAGGGAGATATTTTTTATACCCCAAAAGGGATCCGTGGGTGTTCAGGATGAAGGGTTTGTTCTTCAGGAAGGAAAAAAAAAACCGCAATCGGTCTGGAAATTGCGGTAGTTGTGACTGTGGAGGATATCAAAATCCCCGAAGTGCCTCCACATGCCCAGGCTGATGCAATAACGCATCACCCGCAACTGGATGGGAAACCGGGTGACGGTCACGCGGCCCAGCGTCTCTTGCCGGGGCAGCCCGGGGCTGACATCGCAATAGGTGGTCAATACGGGGGAGGAGACCCCCAAGGCCTCGAGACGGCCGGATATCTGGAAGGCCTGGTTGGCGGGACCGCAGATATGGGGGAAAAACGTTTCGATGGTCCTAATGACTTTCAAAATTTTTCCAGGCGTGGTGAACTTGGGCTCCGAGATTGTTTGTCCATCAATTGTTCCAGGGACCTTTTTTCATAGTCCAGAATGCCGACGTGCTGGGTCAGCATCCGTACCTGATTGGTCAGGGCGGAAATTCTTATGGAAAAATGCAGGCAGATGACCATGAGAAAGATCAATCCCGAAAAAAACAGTGTCGAGGTAAACAAGGTGGCCCCCACCAAGTCGGAAATCCATACCAGCAAATCCTCGGAAATGGACAGCAGGAGCATCAGGGTGCCGGTGACGAGCCAGCCCATCGAATATTCTTCGCTGAGGTGTTTGCGCCTCACCAACTCGAAGACATAGGCGACCAGGAAAATACAGATGAGGATGGCGATAATTCGTATTCTGGGCGGCATGGCAGTTATCCCCGGGGTTTTTGCCTCAAAAGGGTGACGATGATCGATAAAAGCATCTTGAACACGTAATAAACGGTCTTGTGTCCATGGTGCATGGACTTGTTGTCCGGGCTGGGGCGCATGGTCACCGGGATTTCACGGATTTTGAATCCGCTCCTGTGCAGCATGATGAGGAAATCGGCGTCCGGGAAGTCGGGGGGATAGTTGTCACCTGCCACGAAGGAGATGGCCCGCCCCTTCAACGCCTGGAATCCCGATGTGGGGTCTGTGACCTTTTGATGGCAAAAAAGCGAGGCCAATTGGCCGAAAATGAACATCCCCAAATGTTTGGGAAGGGAGGTCCGGTATTTGCCCTGGCCCAGGAAACGGGACCCGATGACCACGTCCAGGTCGCTTTTGTGAATTTCCTGAAGCAGATCGATGATGTGCTTGGGATCGTGCTGGCCGTCCGCATCCATTTGGACCACGATGGAGTAATTGTTTTTCATGGCATACATGAAACCCGTCTGCAGGGCCACCCCGTATCCGGAATTGAAGGGGAGGGAAATGACGCGGGCCTGGTGGTCCCGGGCCACCCGGGCGGTGCCGTCGCTGGAGCCGTCGTTGACCACCAAAACGGGGATACCCGGGGTGGTGAGGTGGATTCCCTCCAAAACCGCGCCGAGATTTCTTTCCTCGTTGAAGGCGGGAATGACGATGAGAGTTTTCCTGGTTCCCGGAAAAGGTAAAGGGGGACGGGAGGAAATAGACGCAATCCGCGCTTCCTGCGCCAGACTAACGACCGGCTTGGGGTATTGGACAGGCTGGGACTTTTTGCGTTGTAAAATGTTCAATGGTTTCGGCGTCTTTCAACAAAAATCCATGTGGGACTCCAACCCCTGCGGACCGAGAGCGGTCCGCCCCGGATCCGGGGCGGGATCCACGGGGTGAGTCCTGTGAGGACCTCTGCGCGGGATATTTGATCCAAGAACATGAACCCTCCTTTAAGATTCGGTTTTTATTAACATAAACTTGAATTGGAAATGCCGATTTGTCCTGTTTTAGCCAAAATAAATGAAAAAAATGAGCCGGGAACCCTGGAAGGGCTTTTGAGAATGGGAGGTCAGGCGAAGGACCGGTTGATGCGCCATATCATTTCATTCAACCGGCCAAAATGCCGTTTGTCGAAATTGAATACCAGCCGGGGCAACTCGGGGTATTCCTCATTTCTCACTTCTTCCTGAAGAGGGGGAGAGGACTGGATGCGGCCCTGGACCAGGATATCCGAAAATTCCTCATTCAACTGGTCCACCAGGGCAGGGGAAAGGGGTTTGAGAAATCGTAAAATAGTTTTTCCCCGGACGTAGCGCAGGGAATGGTAGACCCGGTAAAACTCAAGAATATAGTCCCGGGCTTCTTCCACCGTCCTGGCTTCCTGCAGCAGCTTGCGATCGTCGGTGGAAATAAAACCTTTTTGGATTAAAACCGAGTCCACGAAGTCGAGCCAGGATTTCCAATAGTCCCCGTTTTCCGGTTCCAACAACACGATGGGGCGCGGCAGGGTCTTTCCCGTTTGGAACAAAGTCAGGTTTTCGTACCCTTCATCCATGGTGCCGAACCCCCCGGGAAGCAACACCGTGGCATCGGATTCCTTGATAAAAATCAGTTTTCGGGTGAAAAAATATTTAAAATTCATCAGTTTCGGGTCCCCGGCGATGTAGGGATTGGCCTGCTGCTCGAAAGGAAGTTTGATGTTGATGCCGAAGCTGTTTCCTTTTCCGGCGCCCCGGTTGGCGGCTTCCATGATCCCTCCCCCCGCTCCGGAAATCATCATGAATCCCCGTTCGACCAGTTGTCGCGAAAGCTCCAGGGTCATGGCATAACACGGGTCGGATTCCGGCGTCCGGGCCGAGCCGAACACCATGACCTTCCGCACCTCCCGGTAGGGTTCAAAAATTTGGAAGGACGCGCGTAGTTCCCTCAAGGTGGTATGAATTAATTTGTAGTCGCCCATGTCACAATGGTCCATGCCCAGTTGGACCGCCGTGGTAAGAATTTGCCGGAACTTTTCGTTGCATTTTCCCGCCGTGCACACTCCCGACAGTTCCTCGATCAACCCATCAATCCGGGCATCACCGATTCGATAATTCCTGTTGGCCATTTCGTTTTGATTTTAGAAGGTGGAAGGATGGAGGCAATCCCATAAAGGCCATACTTTAGCACCTTTAAAGCGGGAGGGAAAGGCCGGCGGGGCTCCAGAGGGCCTGAAAAAGAAGCCGGTGGAGTTTAAAGGCTTTTTTCAAGGCAAAATTGCTGATAAAATTCAGGAATCGCGGAATGGTTCCAATATTAAATGGAATAGTTATGAGAGAGTGCACCGCTGATGAATGATAAGGTTTTGATCATCTCCATCTTGAGTTTGCTTGGAATCGGAATAGTTGCCGTGCTGTTCATCGCCATCCCCTGGTGGATGGAAAGTGGAGGGGACTGGAAACAGACCCTTTTGGACGACGGTTTGATTATCGGGGCGATCGCGTTTTTCGTATATGGTTTTTACATGAATACCAAGATGCATTAGAATCCGAATTTTTCCGGATGGCGAATCCGGAAGACGATCACCAGGAAAATGCCCAGAGAGATTGCCACCCCGCAGAATCCCAAAAGAATCTCTCCGATATAAAATGTCACCGCCAGGTTGAAAAGCAAGACTCCGAAAAAAAGTCCCGGCCCCAGGAGCGCCTGGAAAGGGAAACTCCGGGGATGAGCAAGGGGCCGTTTGCGGTCGAGCCAGCGGGTGACCGCGCGGAAACTCGCGAGAATGGCCGTTCCCACCAGAAACCAGCCCGCGAAATTGGTGAGGGGAATGTGGAAATACTCCCCTTCCTCCCGGTAGGTATAAATCTTTCCGAGAAACCACCGGTCCCCGTGAAAAGCCACGGGATCGATGATCACGTCCATCAGCATGAACAAGACCGCCCCGGTCAGAATGACCCGGACGGAGTCTTTTCGTGTTTCCGTCCCGGTTTCATCCCATCGGATATCCCAACCCTTTCTCTTCAAGGGGGTCCACAACAGGCGGCTCACCGTATAACTGATGTAGGAGAGGAAGGAATAGGATAAGGAATCCATGAAAGGCACGTTGGAAATCCAAAGTTCCTGGCCGCGGGTGGTGTCGATGTAGGAATAGAACCCGTAGGGGAATCCATTGCGCGTCGAGGAATATTCCGAAAGAAAGGCGATCGAATAAGCGAGAACGGTGAATATCACCGACCGGACGATGCCCATATCGAGGATCGCGATGGTCAGATAAAGCGCCAGGAACACGAAAACGTAGGGGCGCAAAAGAACGGTTCCCCAAAGCAGCGCGACGGTGTCCATCTTATCTCGGGGGCGCCGGAAGCGAATGTTCCTGAAACCAGCGGACCGCCGCCGCCAGCGCGTCCTCCACCGGGTTTTGGGGAAGGCCGAGTTCCCGGACCGCCTTGGAAGAATCGAAGAACATGAAATATTTGGCCATGCGGACGCCCGCCAGGGGCACGGCCGGAGGGGACCCCGTCACATGGTTGGCCAGGGTTTCGCAGACCCAGCCCGCGGTCCAGGCAACCCAGTAGGGCATTTTGACCGTGGGGGCCTTGAGTCCGGTGATTTTTTCCAGGGCCGTCAGTATTTCCTTCAACGGCAGGTTGCGGTTGCCGAGGATGTAGCGTTCCCCGGGAACCCCCTTCGCCTCCGCCAGGAGGTGGCCCCGGGCGCAGTCGGCGACATCGATCAAATTGAGGCCCGTATCCAGGTACGCTGGCATTTTCCGGTTCAAAAAATCCAGAATGATCTTTCCCGTGGGAGTGGGTTTGATATCTCTCGGCCCCACCGGCGTGCTGGGATTGACGATGACCAGCGGAAGTCCTTTTTCATGGAATTCACGGGCCACGTTCTCGGCCTGGAATTTGGAGATCTTGTAATCGTTGCACAGCGTGGCGGGATCGAACGGCGTTTCTTCGTTAGCGAGGTCTCCGTCCCTGGACAGGCCGATACAGCCGACGGTGCTGGTATACACCACGCGGGTCAACCCCAAATCCAGCGCCGCTTCCAGGATGTTACGGGTCCCCTGGACATTGATGTCGTAAATGAGACGCCGGTTTTTATCCCATAAACTGTAATAGGCGCCGGCGTGGTAAAGGACATCGCAGCCTTTCAACGCCCGGCGAAGGGAATCCGAGTCACGCAGGTCGCCGTGGACGGCCTCAAGGTCCAGGCCGTCGATGTTCGCGGTGTCCGCGTTTTTTCGGACCAGAACCCGCACCTCCCGCCCGGTTTCCAATAATTCCCTGATGATGGCCGACCCTAAAAATCCCGTGGCCCCGGTGACTAGTGTTTTCATTGTTGCAAGGAAAAAAACCTTCGTTGGACGGGTTCTGAAAGTGAATGGATGCTATTCGACGCCCGGAACGCATTCCATTCGCCGGGGGGGGTTCCGGCGGTTCCCCATTCAATCCGCCAGGGGTCCGCGGCGGGGTCCCGTTCCGCGGATCAGATGAATATTTTGATATCGGCGGTCTTTTTCAGTTCCATCAAAAGCCGGTTTTTCTGCTTTTCGATTTCCACGTTTAAAAGGTGATTGAGAATATCCGCCTTGACATCCTTGAAGGGAACGATTTCGCTGGGAACCTTTCCGTTCAGTTTGAGGATGTGGAAGCCGAGGGGACTTTGGATCACTTCGCTGACTCCGCCGACCCTCAGTTTGGTCATGACCATCGCGATATTTGGAAGCGTCACCGCGGGATCCAGGGAACCCAAATCGCCACCCCGGTCCTTGGTCTTTTCGTCTTCGGAATACTTTTTGGCCAGGTCCGCGAAATCTTCACCCGCTTTCAGTTTCTCGGCCACGCTGTTGATCTTCATTTGGGCTTCGCGGTTGACTTCCGCGATCATCTTTTGCGCTTTTTTTTGGGAGGCGGGGTCCCCGGTTTTTCCCTGGGTGGCCGGGTCGAGGGTGGCCACGAAGATGTGGCTGATCTTGAACAACTCTGGCCTTCTGAAGGAATCCGGATTTTTTTTATAAAACGCCTCGACCTGGGATTCCGCGACGTGGGTCTTCGGGGCGATTTCTTTACGCATGTATTTTTCTATGACCAACTGTTTCTCGACGACTTCCCGCAAACCGGCCACGGTGAGTTTCTGCATCGCCAGGGTTCTTGCGAACAATTCCTCGCTGGGAAACTGGTCCCGCATCTTTTTCATCTCATTTTCCACGATGTCCGGGCCGAGCATAATTCCCGCCTTGCGGGCTGTCTGGTACATCAGCTCCTGATCGATTTCCACTTGCAGGAGTTCGCGGGCGATTTTTTCCTCCGATGCCGGAGTAATCTTCTGGCCCCGTTGAGCGGAAATAAACTTGTGGGTGGCCATTTTCCTTTGCAGCAGTTCCGAGGATAATTCCGTCCCGTTCACCGACGCAACGACTTTGGGCACCGCTTTTCCGTTGATTCGGAAAGCATTCTTTTTGGATTCGGCCCCCGGAGAGTGTGTGGGAATCAGGGCGGCGGCCAGGGCCAATACAACGACAAACTTCAGGTTTCCAGATTTCATGGGTTCCTCTCAGGTGTGTAATGGGTCAGAGGTAAAACAAGCCCCCTCAAATTATTTGCAACAGACCCTTCTCTCCAAGACATCAAAAGCCGGGTGGGCCATAAAGAAAATTCCGCGAACCCGGAAAATCCCCCTCCTGAAAAAGATAGCGTATGTCGGCAAGGATTTCCACATGGGATTTCAACCGCCGGGTTTTCCCGGGGAGAGGAGCCGTACGCAGGCAGGGCCGGTCAAACGGGGCCGGAGGATCCAGCCTTCGCGGTCTCCGGGTTTTCCGGTTCCAGTTTTTGCAGGCGGCGGTGGGCCAGCCAACCCATGAAAAGCACCATAAAGACCGCGGGTAAAATAAAGGATAAGCTGGCAGAGAAATAAAAACCGTGCCTTCCCCATGACTCCCAAACCGCCCAGCACGCCAGGGTGAGCCCCGGCAGGGGAATTCGCAAAAATCGCAGTCCCCTCCGCCGGCCGGTAATCAGTATTCCCCAACCCAAAAGAGGCATCAGGACCAGGAGGAAGGGAACTAATTCGATCGGCGCGAATTTCCTGATATGCGCCTTGGCGATTCCCTCGCCCCGTTTGATCCGCATCATGATGGCTTCATACCGGTCGCAACTGGGCTTGGAAAGGGGCCGGTCCCTGTTGCAGTCAAACTTGAAAATATCCAGGGCGCGTTGCAGGTCTCCCGTTTGATCGAGGCTATTTCCCAGATGGTAACAGGGGCCATAATCGCCGGGGTCGGGCGGACGGTAATCCTGCCGGCACAATCGTTCGAGATGACCATACCCCCTGGAATAAGCGGCGACCTTCAGGTATTCCTTGGCCAGGTAAAAACATACGAGGTCGTTTCCCGCCCGGCAACGGGATTCCAGTTTTTCGCTCGCCGTCTCCAGCCGGCCCATTTGTTTCGCGAGGGAAAGGAAGGGAGTGCAGGCGCGAAGATGGCCCTGCGTGAGATGATTTTCGCAGGCCGACCGGTAATATTCCAAGGCCCGGTCCAGGTTTCCCGCTTTTTGCTCCGCCAACCCAATCGAAAGACAATAGATCGTCACCCCCTTCAAACATTGCTCCCGGTAAGAATCCAGATCCGGGTCCTCGGCGGCGGCCCCCGGCTCCGGGGGGAAAATCAAAAGGGCCAGCCACGCGAGGGAAAAAATGAACCTGGCCCGCAAGGTTCCCCGGCGGCGCGCCCGGCCTGTTCTGGAAGTTCGATGAGGAATATTCACAAAATGGTTTCCAATAAGGCCGTACCTTTCTTAGCTACAACTGTAATGGGGCTGGCGATGGACCCCTATAATTTTCGCACATCCGGGTTTTCCTGTCGATCCTGTCAAACCACCCTCACCTCGATCCGTCACACCCTGTTTGTTCCCAGAGGGAGAGGAAGAAGTTCCTTCTCCCATGGGGAGCACCCACAGGCCGATTGCATGAAGGTAAGATCACTATTTAAATAATTTGCCTGCGTCGTGCTGGCATGGTGCTTGGACAAAAAAAAGGGCCTATGCCGAAACGGCATAGGCCCTTGGTATATTTGATGAAACGTGAAGGTATCGAATCGAACCCCTGGCCCTCGGATTGCGAATGTCAATCCAGGGATTTTGGGGAGGTTTGGATTTTGGGCGTGTATACCCTATCCGGGGTCAATGACCCCCTTTTCCTGCCCCCCTTTGTCCCTTGAATGAAGTGCGGGATCACCGGCCCCGTTTCCCGCCGCGAAACGGGTTCTGGACTTGGGGCCGGTGATCTTTCTGGGTCCGCAACGATCATTTCAACACGGTCACCGTTTGGGCCGCCGTGCCCATACTGACTCCTCCGCTGAATGCCTCCGCCGCCGCCGTGGCCGGTCCTTCCTTATCCGCCTCTCCGGTCCAGGTTTGGCTCACGCTGCCGCCTGGCGGTACGTCCGCTGCCGCCACCGGGCTGCCGGGGTTGAAGTTCCTGACACGCCGGTCGGGGCTCACGTTGAAGGAAAGTTCCACGTTGGTCAGTGTCGACGTCCCAGTGTTGGTAAAAGTGACGGTGAACGATGCCAGGTTTCCCCGGGTGACCGAGGACGGCCCCGCGAGGGTGACCGAGCCCTGGGGCGGCGCCGCGGCCTGGGTGACCGTCACCAATACGGTATCGCTGGCGGAGGCCCCTCCATTGTCGATGACCATCAGTGTCAGATTGTGGTCGCCGATGGTGAGGGTCGTCGTCAACTGAGCGGCCGTGCCGAGCAGGACCGTTCCTTCGCGCCACTCATAACTGACGATGGAACCGTCTGGATCGGAAGATGCGCTGCCATCGATGACGACCGGCTCGGAGCCGCTGTTATCGGTGTCGGTCACGACTTTGTCCGCGCCCGCGTCCGCCATCGGCGACTCATTGGGATTGACCGTGAGCACGGCCGAGTCGGTGGCGGTGGCTCCGCCGCTGTCGGTGACGGTCAGGGTCACGGTATGAGCACCGAGTCCCAGAGAGACGCCGAGAGTGGCGCCCGTTCCGAGAAGGGCGGCTCCCTCCCGCCATTCGTAGGAAACGATGGCGCCGTCCGGGTCCGAGGATGCGGAGCCGTCCAGGGTAAAGAACTCAACCTCATCGCCATTGCTGTCGCTGGCCGACTGGTCCGGTCCCGCCGCGGCGACCGGGTTTTGGTTGGAAACCACCGTCACGGTAACGAGATCGCTTGCGGTGGCCCCCTCGTTGTCGGTGACGGTCAGGCTGATGGTATGGACTCCGAGACCGAGGGACGCGTTGACCGTCGATGTATTGCCGATCACGGTGCCCCCCTCGCTCCACTGATATCCGGCAATGGTGCCGTCGGGATCGGAGGAACCGGTGCCATCCAGCGTTACCGTTTCGAGACCATTACCGTCCAGATCGCTGACCACCTTATCCGCGCCCGCGTTGGCAATGGGAGACTGATTCGGGGCGGGACCCACGCTGCCCGTGATTTCGACATCATCGATGAAAAAGAATCCCTTTTTCATGTTGGAGTCGAACTCGATCCGGACATTCGAGGTCATGGAGAATCCGGAAAGATCGATGTCGTGAAAACGGTAGGTATTGTCACTTTCGGCCGCGGTGATCGTCTCGACCGTCGTGAACGGTGCCCCGTCGATGCTCACCTTGACCAATACCTCATCGGACCCCTTGAACTTGTTCGCCTTGCCCCAGTAGCCCAGGTGCACCCCGCTGGCCCCCAAGAGGTTGACCGTGCGGCGCAAAAAGGCATTGGACTTGCGCAGGCGGACGTGGTTGCTTCCGGAATGGGGACCATTGTTGGACGTTATCTGTACATCCCCGCCATTCGACCATGCCCCAACCCAGTTTCCGGTGCCCCCGCTGAAGTTGCCCGACTCGAAATCGTCGGCCGCGAGGTTGGACGCCACGTTGGGCGTCACTACGGAAACCGATACCGTATCGCTGTTGACAGCGCCGACATTATCCGTGACCGTCAGGGTCAGGAGGTGGTTGCCCACACCGAGTATCGTCGTCAACAACGCGGTGGTGCCAAGCACCGTTGTCCCTTCGCGCCATTCGAAACTCACGATCGACCCATCGGGATCCGAGGAGGCGCTGCCGTCGACGGTGATCGTTTCCGACCCATTGTTGTCGGTGTCCGTGATCACCTGGTCGAGCCCCGCATTGGCGATGGGATTCTGGTTCGTTGTCGGTGCGACAAGTGCCTTTACCAACACGTCATCGAAAAAGAAAAGTCCCGTATTCATTAGCGATTCAAATTCGATCACCACGTTCGAGGCGGTCGTGGGAAACCATGAAAAATTAAGAATGTGGGCCTGGTAGGTGTTGTCGCTGTCGGCGATGGTAATCGTCTCGATTGCTGTGAAGGGACCGCCATCGATACTTACTTTGACCAGTACCTGGTCTGACACCCCGAACTGGCTGGCTTTTCCCCAGAAGCTCAAATATATACCGGTGGCCCCGACAGGCAGGTTGGCCGAGCGGCGCATAAACGCTCCCGACGCACCGAGACGGGCCTGGGGAGGGGTTGGAAAAGAACCAAAATTTGACACGAGCGCATCCCCGCCACTTATCCATTCCCCAGTCCAACCAAAATCGACTGTAGAAAAATCGTCGAAAGCCACCTGGACGGTCGGTACCAGCTCCACGCGGACCGTTACCGGATCGCCCCGGGTGAGGCCGGCGTTATCGGTGACTGTCAGTACCAGCGTGTGGTCGCCGGTGGCGGTAAGATCCGTCGTCAACACCGGGGACGTCCCCAGCACGGTCTCCCCCTCCAGCCATTGGTAGCTCACGATGGAACCGTCGGGATCGAACGAGGCGCTGCCGTCGAGGGTGACCGTTTCCGACCCGCTGTTGTCAATGTCGATAACGACCTGATTGACCCCGGCGTTCGCGACCGGCGGCTGGTTTTGGTTGATGGGCGCGGGTCCGCCGAGATAGACGAAGGCCGCGCCCTCATTCTCTTGACCCGCATCGTAGAAGCCGGTGCCCATGATCACATCGGCGAAACCGTCGCCATTAACGTCTCCGGCTCCGGAAACACTAAAGGCAACCTGGTTCCCCAAAACCGTCGCACCCGACTGATTGGACCCCAGCCGTGCATAAGCGTCTGACAAACTGTTGCCGACGATTCCCGTGGCGCTTCCCCGAAACACGTAGCCTACACCCTCGAAGTTTAGGCTTCCGGGGTAATAGAGAGCCCCGACGAGCACGTCGTCGAACCCGTCACCATCGACGTCTCCGGCACCCGACACGCTTACGCCCACCCATTCGCCGAGCAGGTTGCCAAAAAATGCCGCGTTCGCATTTGTGGTGTCCGTCGCGGTGATCCCGGACGCACTACCCAGGAATACGTAGGCCGCACCTTCCTGGGTGGTTGAATTTTTTACGAAGTAAAAAGGAGAACCCGCTATGATGTCGCCAAAGCCGTCGCCGTTGACGTCGCCGGCTCCGGAGACAGAAGTGAGCCCCGTTCCGGCCTGGTCTGAGGCGATCCGTGCGTGAGCCGAGGCCGGGTCGGTACCGACGATTCCCGCCGCACTGCCCAGGAAGACGACGGCCTCACCGGCGGCGTGCAGGATGATGTCGTCGAAACCGTCGCCGTTGACGTCTCCCGCCCCCGAGACCCTGGAGCCCATAAACGACTGGCTTGCCACCGGGGAGCCCGGCGGATACGGCAAGAGCACCGTGTCGGCATCCTCAAAGCCGGTGCCCGTAATCCCCGAAACGCCGCCCAGGAACACCAGGACCGCGCCGCCGTCGCCAGAACCCTGGTTAGGAGGAATATTGGGCGGGAAAGGAATTCCCTGCTTGGGGGCGCCGACGAGGATGTCGTCAAAGCCGTCGCCGTTGATATCCCCGGCCCCGGAGACACTGAGACCCAGGTCCGAACCCAACTGATTGGCCCGGATCCATGCGTGAGCCGTCAAGGGGTCGGACCCAACGATCCCCGCCGCACTGCCCAGAAAGACGAATGCCGCGCCATTGACCTCCAGTGTGCCGCCGAGGATCGTGTCGCTGTAAAAATGAGCGCCGACGATGATGTCGTCAAAACCGTCGCCGTTGACATCCCCG
>JBHHVU010000009.1:0-81734 GCA_046754465.1 Nitrospinaceae bacterium
GAAAATCCGGTGCTCTTCTGGTAAAATGGATCTCTTTATTCATCTCTCTCTGGATGGGATCATGGAAATTGATAAGGTTATCGGGAAAATGCTCCACGGCTACCAGCCGGCATGCGTGATAACGGCGGCGAACGAACTCGGGATATTCGACCGGTTGAAGGAACCCGCCGAGGCCGGGGCGGTGGCGGAAAAACTCGGTCTTTCACTCAAGGGAACGGAACGGCTGCTCAACGCGCTCGCGGCCCTGGAAATCGTGGTCAAGGAAAACGGCCGATTCCATTTGCCGGAGGAGTGGCAGAAATATCTGACCAAGGACGGGGACCACTCGATGCAGCAGTGGATTCAACTTTCGGCCGATTTGATTCCGGTCTGGCTCCAGCTAGGAGATTTTGTCCGTTCGGGCAAATTAGTTAAGAGCATCATGGACATGCTCGGGAACGAGCCGGTCCGCATGCGGGCTTTCATCGACGCGATGCACGACAAGGCACTGAAGGCCACGTGGCTCCTCGCGCGGGAACTTCCCATCGGCGACGCCCGGCGGATGCTGGACGTGGGCGGCGGCCCGGGCACCTACTCGCTGGAATGGGCGAAACTGCACCACCACCTGAAGGCCACGATCTATGACATTCCTCCCGTCCTTGAGGTCGCCAAGGATTATATCCGGCGCTACGGGCTCGAGGACCGGGTGGATACGCGGGCGGGGGATTTCAACAAGGATGATTTCGGAGAGGGATACGACTTGGTGCTTTTGGCAAACGTCCTGCACATGTACGACGAGGCGGCGGGCAGGAACCTGATTGGCAAGGCGGTGCGGGCGCTGGTTCCCGGCGGACGGCTGATCATCCACGGATTCTGCACGGATGACGAGGAAACCGCCCCGGTGGAAGACGCGTTGTTCAACTTGAGCATGGGCCTGTTCACGGAAGGGGGACGGTCGCACCGGGTGCGGGAAAAATTGGCGTGGCTCGAGGAGGCGGGCCTGTCGGAAATTCGCCATTTCCGCGTCGATGCCATCCCCACCGGCGTGCTCACCGGGGTGAAACCGAATTGAATCTTGCATCCTCTCCGGCTTTCCGGGGGAAAAGGAAGGTTTCTGTTTCGGCTTGCGAGCCGGGGCCGGGCCGCGGCTTTATTTTCTGGCCACGACGATGACCACACCCGCCACCGCGGTGACGGCGCCCAAATACCCCACGAGCCCTATGGGTTCCGGCGGCAGACTGCTGGAAACGATTTGCGGAAAAACGATCATCCCGGCCATCGTGATCAGGGGGTTGAGGGTGATCAAGGGACTGATGAGGGTCAGAGGGATGTGTTTGACCGCCTCCGCAAGGGCGCCGTAGGCCAGGAGGGTATTCAGGCCCAGAAAGAGAAGCAGCAGCCAGTCTCCCACGCCGACACCGGAGAACTCGGCCCAGGTCACTTGGGCGATCAAGGCCACGGAGGCGACGCCGTAAACCAGAAGGTTCAATGACTGGGCCCCAAAGGAGCGGCTCAGAATTTTCTGGCAGGAAATATAAACCACCCACACCACCGCCGCAAAAAAAATTTGGATGGTGGCCTCGGAATACAATTCCATATCCTTAACGTGGTGCCGCTGGTCCAGAAAAAACAGGACCAGTCCCAGGCCCGCCACGGCGAATCCCACGAACTGGAGTTGGGTAAGCCGTTCCTGGAAAAACACCAAACCCACCACGACAAGAATCACGGGGGCGATCTGGATCAGGATCGCCACGTTGGAGGGGCTGCTGAGCCGGATGGCCTCGGTGACTCCCAAATAGTTGGCGGAAAGGGAGACACCGGCTAAAATTCCCAGCCAGGGAGGCTGACGGATAATGGACGCAGGCCGGGACCCCTTCAGCGATAGCAGGACAAACAAGACCAGAAACGCGAAAGAAAACCGAAACCAGGCGATCGACCCCGGCGAAAAGGTATTCAGTGCGATTTTCTGGAATATGGGCAGGACTCCCCAAAGGGTGGTGGTCACCAGGACCATGGATATGCCCCGGGCGCAGGACGTTTTGCTCGATGTTCCGGTATCGCTCGACTGCTTCATCCGTTCCTTTCTGGGAGCCTGTAGAATATCACAATAGAGGAACGGCAAGCCTTGTAAAGTGGGGTGTTTCCAGGGCGGCGTGTTATTTCAGCCGCGCGAAATTCTTGAGAAGGGTCAGGCCGAGTTTCTGGCTTTTTTCGGGATGAAACTGAAAAGCATGGACATTTTCGTGGTGGATGCTCGAGACGAAATCGATGCCGTACCGGGTGGTGGCGGCCACATCGTCCGGATTTTTGGGGACCACGTAATAGGAGTGGACAAAATAAAAATATGAGTTATTTGGAATCGAACTGAAAAGCGGGTTGCCGTGTTTTATTTGGACCGTATTCCAACCCATATGCGGAATTTTCAAAGGGCCACCGGGATCGGATGGGGAAATCCGGTTGGCGAATCCCACCACTTCACCGGGCAGAACCCCCAAACCCGGCACCTGGCCGAACTCCTCGCTCTGGTGAAACAATAAT
Source organism: Nitrospinaceae bacterium (assembly GCA_046754465.1). Lineage (GTDB taxonomy): Bacteria > Nitrospinota > Nitrospinia > Nitrospinales > VA-1 > JBHHVU01. The sequence goes on from JBHHVU010000009.1 coordinate 2,518, forward strand.
TGCAATCCGAGGCAAATTCCGAGGAAGGGTTTGCCACTTTGGACGGATTTGCGAACCACATCGATCAGATTCAGGCGATCGAGGTTATCCATGCAATCCTTGAAGGCGCCAACCCCGGGGAGGACCACGGCATCCGCGGAAAGGATGACGCTGGGCCGGCTGGTCACCACGGCCCGGGCCCCCACGGCCTCGAAGGCTTTCTGGACCGAACGCAGGTTTCCCATGCCGTAATCGATGACGGCGATCACTTACAGTTTTCCCTTGGTCGAGGGGACATCTTCACGGCGGGAGTCGAGGGCGCAAGCTTGATCCATGGCGCGAGCGAAGGATTTGAAGAGGGCCTCGATAATGTGGTGGAGGTTGGTCCAGTAGGGAGAATTGAAGTGCAGGGTGAGCCCGCTGTTAGCGGAAAACGCCTGAAAAAATTCCTGCACCAGTTCCACGTCGAACTGCCCGATTTTGGATTTGGGGAGATCCAGATTAAAGACAAAATAGGCGCGCCCGGAGATGTCCACCACGCAGTGGGCCAGGGCCTCGTTCAGGGGAACGGTTGCTTCGGCAAATCTTCGGATCCCTTTCTTGTCCCCCAAGGCCTCTTGAAAGGCCTGCCCGAGGGTGATTCCAACGTCTTCCACGGTATGGTGGTAGTCGATATGGGTGTCGCCCTTGGCCTTGAGGTTGAGGTCGAAAAACCCGTGCCGGGCCAGCTGCGACAGCATGTGATCGAGAAACGGAAGGGAGGTTTGAATGTCGTGGGTCCCCGTTCCATCCAGATTGAGGCTCACCTCAATTTCGGTTTCGCGGGTGGATCGCTGGACTTGAGAGGTTCTACCCATTCACGGACTGTTTGATTTTCAGGTGGTCTTTTTTGCCGTTGGCCTTATATTGTTTTTTCAATTTCCCCCCAAACAAACTTTTACCATTTCCGGAGGAAACCATTTCGGCCACCGATTGAAAATGCGCCAGGATGGTCTCTGACAATCCATCGGGATCCAGTTTGAGATCCTTGCGCTGCAAGTTGGGGGCGCCGTGTTCGAGGACGATATCCCCCAACCCAATGCATTTGACCATCACCTGGGAAGAGAGGTTTTCTTCCTGGACCGCTTCGAGGATCGCCGATCCAAAACCGCCCTTGAGGGAGTGCTCCTCGATGGTCACGAAACAGCGGGTGATCCCCGCAAATTGATGGAGCAGGTCTTTATCGACAGGTTTGGCGAAGCGGGCATTGATCACCGCCACGCTGATTCCCTCGTTTTTCAGCAAATCCGCCACTTCCCGGGCGGGCTGGACCATGTGACCGTATGCGAAAACAGCAATGTCGTGTCCTTCCCGGACCACTTCCCCCTTGCCGATCTCCAGGGTTTTGATTTCCGCATCGAGGGGCACGCCCAGTCCGGAACCCCGAGGATACCTGAGGGCCGCGGGCCCGTGGTGATAGATGGCAGTTTTGAGCATGTGGCGCAGTTCATTTTCATCCTTGGGGGCCATCAACACCATGTTGGGCAAGGTCCGCAGGAAAGCGATGTCGTAGAACCCCTGGTGGGTGGCGCCATCTTCGCCGACGATTCCCGCCCGGTCCATGGCGAAGGTGACCGGGAGGTTCATGAGGCAGATATCGTGGACCACCTGGTCGTAAGCTCTTTGCAGAAACGTGGAGTAGATGGCCGCCACAGGCCGGAACCCTTCGATGGAGAGCGCCCCGGCAAAGGAAACGCCATGTTGCTCGGCCATGCCCACATCGAAGGTTCGCTCTGGAAAGACTTTTCCGAACTTGCTGATCCCGGTTCCATCGGGCATGGCGGCGGTGATGCCGATGATTTTTTCATCCTCCCGGGCGAGATCGATCAACGCCTCGGCAAAGACCGCGGTGTAGGCCGGGTTGGCTTTCTTTTTCACGAATTGGCCGGTGGCGATATCGAAGGGTTTGGCTCCATGCCACACGTCGGCTTTTTCCTCGGCCAGTTCATAGCCCTTCCCTTTCCGGGTCACCACGTGCATCAGGGTGGGACCTTTCAGGTCTTTAATGGAAGTAAAGGTATCAATCAGGGCATCGACATCGTGCCCGTCGATGGGGCCGATGTAGCGGAAGCCCAAATCCTCGAAGAGGCGCCCGGGAATGAACACCCCCTTGATGGCCTCATCGATCCGGTGGGCGTATCGGGAGATATCTTTCCCGATCCCGGGGATGGCCAGCAGAAGCTGGTCGATTTCCTGTTTGATTTTAGTCATGACCTGCCCGGTCAAAATTTTGCTCAAATGGGCCGACATCCCGCCGACATTCGCGGAGATGGACATCTCATTGTCGTTCAGGACGACGATCATGTCGTTCCGGAGATGGCCGGTGTGGTTCAATCCTTCAAAGGCCATTCCGGCGGTGAGGGAGCCATCGCCGATGATGGCGACGACTTTCCGATTTTCATGTTTCAAATCGCGGGCTTTGGCGAAGGCCAGCGCCGCGGAAATCGAGGTTCCCCCGTGCCCGCAGTTCCAATGATCGTGCTCACTCTCTTCCCTCTTGGTGAACCCGCACAGGCCCTGGTATTGGCGGATCGTGGAAAACCGTTCTCGTCTGCCGGTCAGCAGTTTATGAACATAGGTCTGGTGACCCACATCCCAGACAAATTTATCTTCCGGGCTGTCGAACACGTAGTGCAAGGCCAGGGTCAATTCCACGATGCCCAGGTTGGACGCCAGATGCCCCCCGGTTTTCGAGATGACTTGGAGGAGAGTGTTCCGAATTTCTTTCGCGAGGCGAGGCAATTCTTCCTGCTGGATTTTTTTTACATCCTCGGGACCCTTGATATGGTCTAAAAGCTCATTCATACACGTAACCGGTTAAAATGTGCGTTGGACGAAATACCGGGCGATCTCTCTCAGGGGATCCGCTCGATTGTCAAAGGATTCCAAACAGGCTATGCTTTCTTTCACAAGATTTTCCGCTTTTCTTTTGGACTCCTCCATTCCATAAAGAGAGGGATAGGTCGCCTTCTTTTTTTCTATGTCGCTCCCCACGTCTTTTCCTAACATTTTCTCATCCCCGGTAATATCCAATATGTCATCGATGATCTGGAACGCCAACCCGATGTGGGATCCGTAACGGGACAAGGCGCTCAACTGTTCCGTGGACGCCCGGTTCAGTATGGCGCCGCAACGGATGCAGGCTCGGATGAGAAAACCTGTTTTATAAATATGAATATATTCAAGCGTTTCAGGGTCGATGGGCTTTCCTTCTGATTCCAGATCAACCACTTGCCCACCAATGATCCCCGCCGATCCCAAAGCCTCCGCCATTTCGTGGGCGGCTTTTAAGATATCCTTCGGAGGCAGGGTTTCCATCAACTGGCCGTGGGTCATCAGGATAAACGCCTGGGTCAACAAGGCATCTCCCGCCAGAATGGCCACCGCTTCGCCGAACACCTTATGATTGGTGGGTTTACCCCGCCGAAAATCATCATTGTCCAGCGCGGGAAGATCATCATGGATCAGGGTATACGTGTGAATCAGCTCCGCCGCTACCGCAAAGGGAAGCACAGATTGCCGGTCCCCTCCCACAGCCTCCGCCGCAGCCATCACCAGTATGGGCCGTAATCTTTTGCCTCCGGCAAGAACACTGTAACGCATCGATTTATGGATGCCTTGCGGATAGCTCTCTTCCCCGGGCAACAATTCGAGGATAGCGGCATCAACTAGTTTCTTGCTTTCGGAAAGATATCGAACCAGATCCAACCCAATCAATTATTCACTTAAATTCAACGGTTTTCGAAACTGCCTTTATAAGTGCAAATCCTTATGATGGTAGCGTCAAATGGTATCACAAATCCCCCCACAGTCAACACTATTCGTCATATCCTAAAACCGCAAAGACCATTATTTTTAGGATGTTAACCTGATCGATGACTGGGGGCGATTTCATGCCGGGGACCGTGCCCCATTTCTCAAATCATTTTCACTGCCCCTTTGAAATGAACCGTCCTACGCGGATTCCCAATCCGGAAATGGGAAGTTTTTTTCGGGAAAATCATGCGCAAGAACTTTTCCTTTGAAAATCCAGGAGGGTCCGTTTTCTGTTCAAAAGAACAAACCCCTGCCCTGGTCCCTACAAACCCTGCAATCTTTTCGACCATCCAAAGTGAAATCCATTGCCCTGGAATGATTTGAAAAACCCTCCATTGTGGTTTGAACAAGGAACCGCGAAAGCAGGAAAAAAGCACAAAAAGTTTCGCATGCGGATCTTTTTGATCAAACCCGTTCGCCATGCCAAACATCGAGATGGCAAGCCACTCGGACCAGCCAGGGACGGCAGCACATCTTTTTACTAGAATTTTCCCTATTTTATTGTAAAATAAGAAGATATTTTTAATAAAGGGCAGTGAAAACCGATCGGGTATTTTTAATTTCGTTGCCTTATATCCGGTTTTTCAATCCAACGGGTTTCGACTCTCCAATGTCATTCCAGGACTTTCCAAGATAGAGGATTTCACCATGGCGAATTTAACAGATACTTGGGTGGGAATAGTTTCTCTGATTTTTTTCACCCTGGCTTACATTCTTGTGGTTCTCGAAGAAAAAATCCATATGCGGAAGTCCAAACCCGTGATTTTAATCGGTTGTTTCATGTGGGCGCTGATCGGGATTTATGAGGCCCAGCATGGCGGGGGAAAATCCCATGAATTCGTCGAGGACCTGATCTCGGAAATCGGCCAATTGTTCTTTTTTCTCCTCGTGGCGATGACCTATATCAACACGTTGGATGAACGCAATGTTTTCCAGGCGTTAAGGGCCTGGCTTCTTAGAAAAGGACTGAATTTCAAAAAACTGTTCTGGGCCACCGGTTTGATCACCTTTTTCCTGTCGCCCATGGCGGATAATCTGACCAGCGCCTTGTTGATGTCTACCGTGGCCCTGGCGGTCAGCGGGGGAAACCGAAAATTCATCGTTCCGTCGTTTATCAATATCGTGGTGGCCGCCAACGCGGGCGGGGTTTGGAGCCCTTTCGGCGACATCACCACCCTGATGGTGTGGACCTCGGGGAAAGTCCAAACCCTGGAGTTTGTGGATCTCATGATTCCCTCCGCCGTCAACTGGCTCGTCCCCGCTTTCATCATGTATCCATTCGTTCCCAAGGGCACGCCCGACGGGAGTCAGGAAGTGGTCAAAATGAAGCCCGGGGCCAAGGTGATCATTGGACTGGGTATTTTCACCATCGCCACGGCGGTCACCTTTCACCAGGTTCTGCATCTGCCTCCTTTTCTGGGCATGATGCTGGGTCTGGGACTTTTGATGATGAAGGGGTTTTACCTGAAGAATTGGGGAGACAATGCTCTGCTTAAGGAAATGGGGATTGATAAAAACCGCCGGACCCGCCCCCGGTTCGATATCTTCAAAAAAGTGGAGGGGGTGGAGTTCGACACCCTCCTGTTTTTCTTTGGCGTGCTGACGGCGGTGGGCGCGCTGCAATATATCGGTTACCTTGCGCTGGCCAGCAATCACCTGTATGGAACCCTCGGCCCCACATGGTCGAATATTGTCGTTGGCATGTTGTCGGCTATCGTGGACAACATCCCGGTCATGTATGCCGTGCTCAAAATGGACCCGGCCATGGGTCTGGACCAATGGCTCCTCATCACCCTGACCACGGGGGTAGGCGGCAGTTTGCTTTCGGTGGGTTCCGCGGCGGGCGTCGCGGTCATGGGCGTGGACCGGAAAAATTATACGTTCATGTCCCATTTGAAATGGTTGCCCGTCATCGGTGCGGGCTATATCTGCAGCATTGCCGCCTGGTACCTGGTCACCCTGGGGATGCGATAACATCCTTGAAAATAGCCCCGCCCCCCAACTAATGAATCAATACCCGAGCCAGGGTGAAGACATGGACCCGTTCCGCTCCCGCTCGTTTCAACACCCGGGACGCCTCGTGGAGGGTGGCTCCCGTGGTAAACACATCGTCCACCAATAAAATTTTTTTCCCTTTCCCCAGTTCCTCCCGGTTCACCTGGAAGGCTCCCTGGATATTCTTACCGCGCTCGCCCTTCGTCTTTTTGGCTTGCGGTTCGGTTTCCCGAACCCTCCGCAACAACCCGTTGGCCAGTGGCAACCGCAATACCCGGGCCACCTGTCTGGCGATCAGAAACGATTGATCGAAGGTCCTCTCTCTCATCTTCCGGATATGGAGGGGAACGGGAGACACATAAAATTCTTCCCAGGATTCCTCCAAGCCCTTAAAGTAATCCCCTAACATGGGCGTGATTTCCGATATGACTCCGGGTTGTTTCTGGTACTTCAAGTGATGAATCAACCCCCTCAATACCGTATCGTAGGGTGCCATCGACCGGGCCCGGTCAAACGCAAAAGTTTTTTTGCGGCAGAGGCCGCATTCGAAATCCGGATGAGGATAATCATAGTCAATTTCCGCGGGCACCCCGCAACAGTGGCAAAAGGGGGGACGAATGAAACGGATCTCATTGCGGCAAATGCCGCACAGGAAATCTCCGCTGCCGTCACGCGTCCCTCCACAAAAAATGCAACTTCTGGGAAACAGGCCCTCCACGAGAGCCTGGAACATCGCACGCCCTGGCTTTATGATCCGCCCGAAAAGTTCAATGATGGTTTGGTCACTCATGAGAAAGGAGATCCTTCAAGGCCGATGGAATTATGAAATCTTTTCATATGTTCATCAACCCCAATTTATGATATGTTTTCAAATTTCCAAACCCTGACCGCCCACCTCCCACGGGAAAGGACCCCAGGCCATGCCGACGAATGAGGATATCGTGAATTTGACCGAGCAACACGTGGCCCACACATACGCCAGGTTTCCGATCGCCCTCGTCCGCGGCAAGGGCACGAAGGTCTGGGACCGTTCGGGCAAACAATACACGGATTTCGTAGGCGGCCTCGCGGTGGACAACCTGGGTCATTGTCCCCCTCCGGTGGTGGCGGCCATCCGCCGGCAGGCGGGACAGCTGCTTCACGTCTCCAATCTGTACCACATCGAACCGCAGGCCCGGCTGGCGGCGGAGATCACCCGCCTGAGCTTCGCGGACAAGGTTTTTTTCTGTAATAGCGGTACCGAGGCGAACGAAGCCGCCATCAAACTCGCGCGGCGGTATTATTTTGACCGTGGGGACAAGGCCCGCCGGGAAATCATCGCCATGGACAACTCGTTTCACGGGCGAACGCTGGGTTCCCTTTCCGCCACCGGTCAAAAAAAATTGCATGAAGGATTCACCCCTCTTTTATCCGGGTTCAAGTTCGTGCCGTTCAACAGCATCCCGGCGGTCCGGAAAACCCTTTCCCGGAAAACCTGCGCCGTTCTGGTCGAGCCGGTCCAGGGAGAGGGAGGCGTCCGCCTGCCCGCTCCGGACTATCTCCGAACATTGAAGACCCTTTGCGCCGAAAAAGGAGTGTTATTGATTCTCGATGAAGTCCAAACCGGACTCGGCAGAACGGGCAAACTCTTTGCTTATGAGCGGTTCGGTGTCGAACCCGATATCATGACCCTGGCCAAGGCGCTGGGAAGCGGGGTCGCCATCGGCGCCATGATGGCCACCCGCCGCGTGATCCAATCCTTTGTACCGGGCACCCATGCCGCCACGTTCGGCGGAAATCCTCTGGCTTGCGCCGCTGCGCTCGCCTCCCTTAAGACTCTCGAACGGAAGGAATTTTTAAAAAAAGCCGATCAAAAGGGAGAATATTTCAAATCCCGTTTGCAAGGATTGGCCGAACGGTTTCCGGTGGTCCGGGACGTTCGGGGCGTGGGGTTGATGCTGGCCCTGGAACTGAATCAACCCGGGAAAGAGGTGGTGCTGGACTGCATGCGGCAGGGATACCTGATAAACTGCGTTCAGCAAAACGTTCTCCGGTTCCTGCCCCCCCTCATCATCACCAAAAAAGAAATCGACGGGATGATCCAGGTTCTTTCCCGGGGTTTGGAAAAATTGAAGACGGGATGATTTTCCTGGCCTGGCATCCATGGTTCCACTCGTTTCAAGAGGTTCTTGCTCATGAAAAAAGATTTTTTATTCCTCAGCGATCTGACCCGAGAGGAAATTTTATCTCTTCTGGAAAAATCATCCGATCTGAAACAGAAGCGGCGGAACCATATTATCCATCAGCCGCTCAAGGGAAAATCGCTGGGCATGATTTTCAGAAAGGAGTCCACCCGCACGCGCATTTCCTTTGAAGTCGGCATGTATGAACTGGGCGGGTGCGCCCTTTTCCTGACTGGCGACCAGCTTCAACTCAAGCGCGGGGAAACCCTGGCCGATTCGGCCCAGGTGATTTCCCGTTACCTGAGCGGCATCGTCATGCGGACTTTCGATCACCAGGAAGTGGTGGACCTCGCCCGCAACGCGTCCATTCCCGTGATCAACGGACTCACCGACTTGAACCATCCGGTCCAAATATTGTCGGACCTTTTTACCATCCAGGAAAAACTCGGCCGGATCGATAATGTCAAGATCGCCTTTGTCGGCGACGGAAACAACGTCGCCTATTCCTGGATGATCGGCGCTTCCTTGATGGGGATGCACCTGGCTCTCGCTTGCCCTCCCGAATATCAGCCGAAACGGCCTGAAACCCTGGGAACCCGCGGACAGGTGGAAATTCTGGAAGACCCCCTGGCCGCCGTCCGCGATGCGGACATCATCTATACAGACGTTTGGGTCAGCATGGGGCAGGAAAAAGAATCAGAACAAAAAATTAAACGGCTTCGCCCCTACCAGATCAATCGGAAACTCGTCGACGCGGCCCGGGAGGACGTCCTGGTGATGCATTGTCTGCCAGCCCACCGGGAAATGGAAATCACATCGGAGGTCCTGGATGGAAAAAACTCCATCGTTCTCGATCAGGCGGAAAACCGGCTGCATGTCCAAAAAGCTCTCCTGGAAGCATTGTTATGCTCCCCCCAACAGTGATATGATCGAATTTTGATGCCCCTTGAAACCCTGCTCCCAGGAAAATCAAAACTCCTAAAAACTGGTGACTGGCTTTCCAAAAAATAATGCAGCCCGGTCAATTCCGACCGCTCAGGCTGATGCGGTAAAAATCCTGTTCGGGTCCTGGGCGGCGGTTGTGTTGTTTTCGCTTGTTTCCGGATCGGTCCTGGCCACGGAAAATCCTCCCGGCCCGCACCCGTTGCCCTCCCACAACCTGCTCCTCGCGATCACCAGGAAAATGCAGGTGGTGCAGCAGGAAATCGATGTCCTTCTGAATAAACCTCCTACCAACAAGGTGACCGCCAAAATCGAGAAACTTCAAAACCGCCTGGACCGGCTGGAAATGGACTTCGAATCCACCGCCACGCAGCTTTCCCTGGAGGACCCTTCCCTCAAAAAAAAGAAAAGGACCGATTGGCTCCAGGAACTCGAGGAGTTGACCAGGCCGCTGCTCAACGCGATTCGCGATCTAACCGAAAAGCCGCGAAAGATCGATCAACTCAAGAATAAAATCGAGGAACTGGAAACCAAACGGAACCTCCATCAGCAGGCTTATGACAATCTTTCCACACTGATCCGGGGGGAGGAAAATTCCGAAAACATCCCAAGCCCCGAAGAACAAAAATACCTGTCCAAATTGCAACAGCTTCGCAACCGGTACGATCCGGAACTCGTAAAATTCAACCTGCAAAAAGCGCGTGAAGACCTGAACAAGGTCCTCGCCAGCGACGAGTCGATCGTGGATTCGGCGACGAGGACGATCAAGGACTTCCTGAGAAATCGCGGGCGGAATCTGGCCGTCACGTTCGCGACTTTCGCCGGTTTGTGGTGGGTTCTCGCGCGCATCCGCAAATGGGTCGTGGCCAAGAAATTCCTGGCAAGGCTGAGCCCCAGTCTCAACAAACTTTTCAGCGCGGCTTACAATGTGTTTGCCATGTTGTTTTGCCTTCTCGCCAGCCTGACCTGTCTTTATTTTTTCAACGACTGGCTTTTGATCAGTCTCCTGGTCATGGGCCTGCTCGTGGTGGGCTGGACTTCCCGGCAATGGATTCCGAAATTTCTTCAGGAAATCAAGTTGATCGTGGATCTGGGAACGGTGCGGGAAGGGGAAAGAATCATCTGGCAGGGAGTTCCCTGGAGGGTGGAGGTCATCGGATTACAGGCCACCCTCGTCAACGAACGGCTGGAAGGGGGAGAAATCAAACTGCCGCTCAACGAACTGATCGGGAAACATTCCCGGCCGGTGGTAGATCATGAATCGTGGTTTCCCACCCGGCCGAAGGACTGGGTGATCCTGGCGGACAAAAGTTACGGACGGGTGGAAAGTCAGACGATGGAACAGGTGGTCCTGAAATTAAAGGGCGGCGAACTGAAATATTACGCCACCACGGATTTCCTGGCCCAGAACCCAATCAATATTTCCAACGGGTACCGCTATTGCATCCAGTTCGGTCTGGATTACGATGTGCAATCCAGGGTATGCGGCGATATCCCCATGCTGTTCGAGGAGGGTCTCCGAAATCATCTGCGAAAACATTTTGAGGGGGATTCCCCGGATTTCACCTTTCTGGAGGTTTCCTTCGACCACGCGGGAGCCAGCGCTCTCAACCTGATGGTGGTGGTGCATGCCGCGGGGCGGTGCGCTGGCCGGTACGAAGAATATCAGCGCGAAATCCAGGCCGCGCTCGTCAAAATATGCAATGAAAACCAACTGGTCATCCCGTTCAACCGTCTCACCATCAACCTCGCCAACGGCGGCAAGGTCCCGGAGGACCGGATCCCGGACCCTCGGAAGAATCCTTCGGAAGGCCGTGTTTAAATTCGAGGTGGTGAAAAAACACAGCCGTTCCCCGGCCCGGCTGGGCGTCTTGACCACCCCTCACGGGAAAATCGAAACCCCCGCTTTCATGCCCGTGGGAACACACGCCACCGTCAAGGCCCTGTCGCCCGAGGACCTGGAAAGCTGTGGAACCGGGATCATCCTGGGAAACACCTACCATCTGTATCTGCGCCCCGGCCATGAAGTGATCCGCTCCCTGGGCGGACTGCACCGTTTCATGAACTGGGATAAACCCATCCTCACCGACAGCGGCGGATACCAGGTGTTCAGCTTGAACCACCTCGCCCGAGTCAGCGAAGAAGGGGTCACTTTCAAATCCCATATCGACGGGTCTACCCATTTTTTTTCCCCGGAACAGGCCATCCGGATTCAGGAAGCCCTGGGGGCCGATATCATCATGACGCTGGACGAACCGACCCCGCACCCCTCCGGAAGAGCGGAAACGGAAACATCGCTGAAACTTTCCACGCGTTGGGCCAGGCGCTGCCGCGACCTCCACCAGAATGAAAATCAGGCCCTCTTCGGAATCGTCCAGGGGGGAATGTACAAGGACCTGCGGTCGCTCAGCGTGAAGCAAATCGTGGAGATCGGGTTTTCCGGATACGCCATCGGCGGGTTGAGTGTGGGAGAGGACCGGGAAACGATGTACGAAATGGCCGCCCGCACCGCGGAACTTTTGCCGGAGTCCCGGCCACGCTACCTGATGGGAGTCGGCACGCCGGAGAACCTGTTGGACTGCTGCGGTATGGGAATCGACATGTTCGATTGCGTCATGCCCACCCGAAACGCCCGCAACGGCTCTTTATTTACCCGGTCCGGTAAAGTGAATATCAGGAATTCCCGGTACCGGACCGACGACGGCCCCATCGACCCCGACTGCGGATGCTATACCTGCAAAAATTTTTCGCGGGCCTATCTCCGGCACCTGTTCATGGCGGAGGAGATCCTGGCCCTACGCCTGAACTCACTCCATAACATCGCCTTTTATCAAAACCTGATGCAACGAATTCGAGCCGCCATCATGGAAGACGCACCCCTCGAATCCCTCCTGCCCCAGAGCGGCAACAACGCCGGGAAAGGGTGATCTCCCCCGCGGGAAAAGGTTCAAACCAAAGTGGCGCCGTTTTCATCTTCACCGAGTATCCCTCGGATACGTAACTCGTGCAGCTCGTATCCAGACCGCTGGGGTATCGAAGCCTGGATCACCTCTTTCAACAACTCCAGCTTTTCCCTGTCCAGCCACTCCAGCATGCGGTCAAAAATCTTTTCCGGAAAATAGAGGGTGAGGTTCAGCTTCGCCCGCTGGTAAAAAAACCGGTACCCGGAGCGGATGGGGTTGTTCCTTATGGGGTGATACTCCACATGACCCTCCCGCATGAAGGAAGCGGTCTCGGCCCAGTCTTCCCCCAGGACGAGAAGGCCCTGGCGGACCCTGGATAATAAAATGTCCGGCTCCAGTAATTCATAGGTGTAGCTGACCATCGGATTCCTCCTCCAAAAAACGGGGGCCGGACTTTGCTCCGGGTTCCGGAATGAGTCATGGATAAAACTATAAGACGGTGCCAGGCAAAAAAAGGGTTCGTCACGAGGAGCCGCGCGCCTTTTTCGACCAGCGGGGAAGGTGCCGGACCCGCATCGCCATGAACAGGGGAATTTCCATGCGAGCCCGGTTTTCCGCCCGGGCCCGCTTCCCCGGCTGACTTTTCTTCGGCGAAACCCATTCTTCCAGGCCATCGACACAAAGACCCGCCAGGGACAAAGCCTGGAAATAACTTTGCAGCGGACGGTGAAAGGTCTGAGTATAAACCTTGGAACGCGCCATCGGCGGCGTCAGGATGGGAATGGTGATTTCGGAGGCGTAATGGTCCACCCTCCGGTATTCCAGTTTTTTCTCTTCATCCCATCCCCAGTGGGTTTGCCGGGGAATGCGGAAGCACGGGTGGGTGAGGACCATCACGAACCGCCCCTCCGGTTTCATCCACCGGGAGACATTCTGGAATACCGGCAGGATATCCTCCATATTCTGCAGGGCCAGAAGGCAGGCCACGGCATCGAACCGGGCTTCAGGAAAAATTTTTGGATCCCGCGCGTCGGCGGTGTGATAATCGATAACGGTTCGCGACCGCGACCGTGCCCGGCGAATGAGTTCCCCGGAAGAATCCAGCCCTTCCACCCGCAGTCCCTTGCGGGAAAGGAAACGGGAAAACACGCCCTGGCCGCAGGCCAGGTCGAGGACCCGGTCCCCCTTCTTCAATTCCATCAACTTGAAGGCGCCCGGCATGATGATTTCCTTCTGGAACGGAGTCCCCTGACCTCCCACGAGAGCGTCGTACCAGCGCGAGGCTTGGTCCCACTCCGTCTGGAGAGCGCTTCGGGACCGCGGACCTTTCCTTCCGGGCCTGCGTCGATTTTGAACTGATTTTTTTGTCTTCAATTTAAAGAGAAAAAACAGGAGTTGACCTTGCCTCGCTCCCTTGCGGGTCCCGAAATCACGGCAAGGGAAAAAACCCGCGGAGGATGGATTCCACCGCCGGGTAATCCCCACGGCGGGACGCTGGCGGATGGAAGAGAAATCCATTATAATTCTCCAAGCCGCCCGGGAAGTTCACCAACGCTTCCCATTCTACGATCGCCAATCTTACCACACGAGGCCCTTTCATGAAATCCAGCAAGCCCCGCTTATCCCATTACCTGAAATACTCATTCCTTGCCATTCTGTTGGCGAACCTTTGCGCCTGCGCCCTCAACTCCTTCGTGAAAATACAGGAAGACCTCGAGAAAAATATTCAAATGTACAATACCCGGTTTGAAGGCAAGATGATGGACCTCAGCGCCGTATTCGTTCTCAATGACCGGCGGGCCAAGTTCCTCATAGAGTCGCAAAAGGTAAAAGACAAGATCCTTTTCTACGATAGTTCGATTCTCGACATCCAAATTTTCCAGGACAAAACTCCCATCAAGGTCACATCCCAGGGACCGGAGAAAGATTTCAACCGGGCGGTGGTGATCATGCGTTACCAGTTGGCGGTGCTGCCCAGCAACCAACTAAAAACCATCGTGGTGAAACAATTGTGGGTCCGGGATGAAGAGCGATGGGTGGTGGTCCCGGACCTGAGGGTTTTCTTCCAGTAACCGCCATCAGGGGGAAAGGACCACTTGAACCGGCCGGTTCAGGGAAACGGTGGAAGCGGTGACCCTGCAGTTGCAGCCATACAACTCGACACCGGCTTGGTGCGCCGCTCTCAACCATTCGCCGAACGCGGGATCGATGGCGTCGTTGGGGGTGATGGACCGGGTATCGGACCGCTGGGAAACGAACAAGACCGCCGCGCGCCGACCCTGCCCGCGCAGGCCGATCAATTCCCTGAGGTGTTTGACACCCCGCACCGTCGGGGCGTCGGGAAACCTGCCGACGCCGCCCTCCACGAAACTCACCGACTTCACCTCGACCAGGGCCGAATGCCCCGCATAATCCAACCGGAAATCGAATCGGCTTCCACCAACCTTATATTCACCCTGGAAATCCTGGTAGCCCTCGAAAAAGGGAAGTGTGCGGGCAACAAGGGCCTCTTTCACCAAGGCATTGGCAAACACCGGATACACGGAAACCCAGATGGCACCGTGGCGGACCAGGACGAGGGTGTAATCGGTTTTTCTTTTCGGTCCGGGCTGGTGGACCAGCCGCACCCTTCGTCCGGCGATCATCAAACCCGGCAGGCGGCCCGGGTCGGGTACGTGCGCGGGGACCTCCCGTCCGTCCACTTGCACTTTGGCTAGGTAGCGGTTGGGACGTTCCAGGAAAACGCCGTCAACGATGCGGGCGCCCAATTTCATGCAATTTTCCGATCCATGGGTTTCCCCGGGGTGAAGGACAGGCCTGTCCGCTCCGGGCGGCTTGCTTCTTCCGGCATTCCGGTTCAGTGGTGGGCGTCTTTTTTGCCCGAATGGAGATTCACGGTTTTCTCCACGGTCAGGATGGATTCGACGGACGGGGAAACCCGGTCGATGAAGGGTTTGGGGTAAAGACCGATCAGCACGATCAGCACGCAGGCGGGAAGCAACAGGCCCAACTCCATCCGGTTGGCATCGGTCAGGTTTTCAGGCAGGTGATCCTGTGTTTCCTGCATGGCGCCCTGGAACATGTACAACATGTAAATGGCCGCGAAAACGATGGCCAATCCGCCCATCAACACCAGCAGGGTGGACAAATCGGAAAGGGCGTGGGAGGTCCAGACTCCCATGAGGATCAGGAATTCCCCGACGAATCCGTTCAAACCGGGCAGCCCCAGGGCGGCGAGGACGATCAGCATGAACACGCCGTAAAGCAGGGGCATGGCATGGCCGAGGCCGCGGAAATCCTTCAAGTTGCGCGTTCCCAGTTTGCGTTCGATGATGTCCACGATGAGGAACAGGGCGGAGGCGATGATCCCATGGTTGAACATTTGCAGGACGCTGCCTTCCACTCCCTGGCCGTTCCCGGCGAATATTCCCAGGGTGATGAAACCGAGGTGACTGATGCTGGAGTAAGCCACCAGGGCTTTCAGGTCCTTCTGGGCGATGGCGATCCAGGCTCCGTAAACGATACCCGCCGCGGCGGCAAAGGCGATCGTTCCTCCCAGGTCCGCCACTGCGTCGGGAAACATCGGCAGACAGAACCGGATGAACCCGTAAGCGCCGGTCTTCGACATGGCGCCGGTAAGCAGAACCAGGGGAGGCACCGGACAGGAGATATAGGCGTGGGGCACCCAACTGTGCAGGGGGAACACCGGAACCTTGATGGCAAACGCGAGAAAGAAAAACAGGAACATCCAGAGCTGGGTGCCGGGATCGATTTGAGTGTGAACCAGGGTTTGGATATCGAAGGTGAGTTCTCCCGTGGCCTCATAGTGCACCACCGTGATGGCAATGATGGCGACCAGCATCAGAAGACTTCCCACCAGGGTATAGATCACGAACTTGGTGGTGGCGTAAATCCGGCGCCCCTCCCCCCAGATTCCGATCATGAAATAGGTGGGAACCAGCATGAGCTCCCAGAAGACATAAAAAAGAATGGTATCCAACGCCAGGAAAACACCCAGGATTCCCGATTCCATGAGCAGCATCAGGGCGAGGAAATTCCTCAGGTTTTTTTTCTGGTTGAGGGAATACAGGATCGCGATTCCCGAAAGGAGGGTGGTCAAAATCACCATGAGCAGGCTGATTCCGTCCACGCCCACCTCGTATTTGATGTTCAGGAGGGGAACCCAGGAAACGGACTCCACGAACTGCATTCCGGAATCGGTTTTGTCGAATGCCAGGAGGAGTCCGATGGAAATCAGGAAGGTCAAACCCGCTCCGCCCACGGCAAGGGTCCGGATATAGGATTGGCTTTCCTTCCCCACGAAAAGAAGGGCCAGCGCAACGGCAAAGGGTATGAAAATAATCAGTGTCAACATATCAGTTCATGTTCCGCCGTTTTAAAGAAAGACGACAAACAGCAGAATCGTCACCACCCCCACGACCATATTGAGGGCATAGGTTCTCACCTTGCCGGACTGCCAAAGGCTGAGGCCGTAACTCACGCCGCGGACCTTTTCGCCCAGTTCATCGACGGCGTAGTCGATTCCCTGTTTTTCCGCCTTTTCCTCCAGGAACGCCCCGATGGCGCGAACCGGCCGGACGATGAGAAAGTCGTAAATTTCATCCACGTAGAATTTATTGATGAGAAGATCGTAGATGGGCGCGAGGGCCTGCTTGGCGAATTCCAACTTGTCCCGACTGGTCATATAGACCAAGCCCGCGGTCACAATCCCCCCGATTCCCGCAAAAATTGCGATGGTTTCCAACAGGGAGTCTTCATAATGTTCCGGCAAGGCGCCGAAAACGGGACTGAGGAAGTCATCCACCGCGTGACCCGCGAAACCCATCACCAGGGAAAAGAACGCGAGAACCGCCAACGGCCCGGCCATGATCCACGGGGCTTCGTGGGGATGGACGCCGGGCTTTCTCGCGCTTCCCATGAAGGTGTAAAAATAAACCCGGAAAATGTAAAACCCGGTCATGCCTGCCGTAAATACGGCAATGGCCCAAAACACGATATTCCCCAGGGGAGAGTAATAAGAACTCAGAATGATCGCTTCCTTACTGAAGAATCCGCTGGTCAGGGGAAACCCGGCCAGGGTCAGGGCGCCGATCAAAAAAGTGACGTGGGTCAGGGGCATGAGGTGCCGCAATCCTCCCATATTGCGGATATCCTGATCCCCGTTCATGGAATGGATCACGCTGCCCGCGCTCAAAAATAGCAGGGCCTTGAAAAAAGCGTGGGTCATCAGATGAAACATCCCCAACGAGAAAACACCGACCCCCACCGCGAGGAACATGTAGCCGAGCTGACTCATCGTGGAATAAGCGATGACGCGCTTGATGTCGTACTGCACCATCCCCATGGAACCCGCGATGACGGCGGTCAATGCCCCGATGACCGCGACGAGGAACATCGTGTAAGGAGCCAGTTCATAAAGGACATGGCAGCGGGCCACCAGATAAACCCCGGCGGTGACCATGGTGGCCGCGTGGATCAACGCGCTGACGGGGGTGGGCCCCTCCATGGCATCGGGCAGCCACGTGTGCAGAGGGATCTGGGCCGATTTGGCCACCGCGCCCACCAGTAACAGCAGGGTGATCAGCAGAACCCCGTCGTCATTGACCAGGAACGTGCCAGGAGCGGCGGCAAACACATCCATGTAATTGATCGAGCCGAACGTGTTGAAAATCACGAACGCGGCAATGACCATGCCCACATCGCCGATCACGTTCATGACAAATGCTTTTCGGGCCGCGAGCACCGCACTGGTTTTATCCCTCCAAAATCCGATCAACAGGTAAGACGCCAGACCCACCAGGGCCCAGCCCACGATGAGGAAAAAGAAATCCGCCGCCGCCACCAGCACCAGCATCGCGAATACAAACAGATTCATGTAAGCAAAGAACCGGCTGTATTCCGGATCGCCCTCCATGTACCCGATCGAATACACGTGGATCACGAATCCCACCCCGGTGACGATCAGGAACATGAAGACGGACAAAGGATCGATCAAGATGGACAGGTTCAGCTTGAAGGTCCCGGAAGATATCCATTGGTAAAGGACCTCCACATGGCCCACCCGTTTCGCCGGTTCCAGCAACAACAGGTTGCTCAGGGTGATCAGGGTGATCAGGAACGACAGGCCGACGAGACCCGAGGCGGCATACCCCACCCGTTTCCGGGGGATTCTTTCGCCGAACCAGCTCAGGCCCACGAACCCCAGGGCAGGTAGTATTAAAATAAGCCACGCGTAAGCAAACAATGGAATTATCCCTTCAACACATTAATATGATCGACGTTGAGGTCGTGCCGCGTCCGGAAAATAGTGAGGATGATCGCCAGCCCCACCACCACCTCGGCGGCGGCCACCGTCATGATGATGAGGGCGAAGATCTGGCCATCCAGGGAATTTAAAAACTTGGAGTAGGCGATCAGTAATAAGTTGACGGAGTTCAACATGAGTTCCACCGACATCAGCATGATGAGGGGGTTTTTCCGGATGATGAATCCGACCGTGCCAATGCAAAAAATCGTTGCACTGATGATGAGAATGAATTGGCTGCCCATGGTTATCGCGTCCGCCTCCTCAAGGGGGTGTAAGAAAATTTGGCCAGGCAGACGATGCCCACCGTGGCCACCAGCAGGAGGACAGATGCCAGTTCAAAGGCTACCAGATGACGGGAAAGCAATTCCAGGCCCACGGCCTTGGCGTTTCCCATCACTGACAAGACCTTCTGGTCGATATTTCCCTGGAGGGGTTGGGTGAGCCCCACCCGGGCCGACATCAACAGTTCGCCAAATAAAATAAAAACGAAGGAGAACGCGGCCCATCGCTGAACCGAGGATTCCTGGACTTCTTTTTTGCCGCCCAAAAGCGCGATGATGAAAAGGAAAAGAATCATGACCGCGCCGGCGTATACGATGATCTGCACCGCCGCGATGAACTCGGCATTATAAAGGAGAAATAAAAGGGCGAGACAAAACATGTTGCTGATCAAGTACAAGGCGCAGTAAATCGGGGTCGCGCTAAGGATCACCCCCAGCGCGGCGAAAACCGCCGTAACGCCTATCACGAAAACCACCACCTCGTAGGTGATTTCAAACACCATTGTCTGCTCCTCCCATGGAATTACCGATACCGGGTCATGAACCCCTGGGTCCCTTTTTTGAAAAGGGTCCTCCCAAAAACGGACAGGAGAAAAACTCCCGGAATATCATGCCCGGCGGCCCCCATGCATCCCAGGCGGCCCGGCCGGGAAAATCGCACCTCAAAACATTCCGGACCGGGAATCCCCGTTCCGCCGGCAACTTGGGTCATTTATTGATCCGCTCGGTATTGCCCAGAATATTGACGCGGAATTGGTTGGGTTCGGGATAAACCAATAGATCTTCCTTGGTCGCGATATACATGTCGCGGTCGTAATCCGCCAGTTCGTAATGTTCGCGAAGCACCACCGCATCCACCGGACAGGCCTCTTCACAATAGCCGCAATAGATGCACCGCAGCAGGTTGATTTCATAAACAGCGGCATACCGTTCGCCGGGGGACACCCGGTGTTCCGGGGTATTCTCCGCCGAAACCACATGAATGCACCCCACGGGGCAATTGATGGAGCACAGGCTGCACCCCACGCATCGTTCCAACCCATTTTCATCGCGATTCAGAAAATGCCGGCCGCGGTACCGCTCCGGCATCGTCCGCTTGACTTCGGGATACTGGATGGTGACGGGCTTGGACAACATATTCTTAAAGGTCACCCCGAGACCCACCAATAAATTTTTCATTCCCGATAACGCGGCTTGTAACATAAGACCACCCGAACAGTTTTATAACACCTTGATCGCGCTGGTGATTAAAAGATTGAGCAGACAAAGAGGCAAAAGAACTTTCCATCCAAAGGTCATCAACCGGTCGTAACGAATTCTGGGAAAAGTCGACCGCAACCAGATGAAGACACAAAGCAAAAGGAACACTTTGACCGCGAAAGCCACGATAGGCCAGACAGGGAGACCATAAGTGTTCCAACCGCCCAGGAACAGCAGCGTCACCAACGAACTCATGGTGACCATGTTGATATATTCCCCCATGAAGAACATGGCGAACTTCATACCCGTATATTCCGTATGGAACCCGGCCACCAGTTCCTGCTCCGCTTCCGGAAGATCGAACGGCGCCCGGTTGGTTTCCGCCACGCCCGCCGTGAAAAACAACAGGAACGCCAGCGGTTGCGTCAGGATAAATGGCAGGGTTTTCTGGTATTCCACCAGATCGATCAGGTTCAACGACCCGGTCATCAGGATGATGCTGAGAGCCGAAAGCCCGAGGGTCAATTCATAACTGATCATTTGCGCGGAAGAACGCAACCCGCCCATCAGGGAGTATTTGCTGTTCGAGGAAAGGCCCGCCAGAACCATTCCGTAAATGCCCATCCCGGAAATCGCGAACACAAATAAAATCCCTGAATTGATATTGGCCCCCCACAGGCCGATCTTCTGGCCGAACACCTCAATCGGTTCACCAAAGGGGATCACCGCGAAAGTGACAATGGCCGTGAAGACCACCACCGCCGGCGCCAAGTGATATAAAAACTTGTCCGCCGAACTCTGGATGATCGATTCCTTGAACAAAAGTTTGATCGAGTCGGCAAAAGGCTGACCCAGGCCCAGCGGCCCGACACGGTTGGGTCCCAGCCGCACCTGAAACCGCCCCATCAGCCGGCGCTCCAGCCAAACCAGACCCGGCACCACCGCCAGCAGACCTCCCGCGATCACCACCGCCTTGATCGAGCCTATGATCAGGTCCGCATTCAGAAGGGGTTCAAAAAAATTCAGTATTTCATCAATCAAAACGATGTTTGTCTCCTTTATTTCTCAACCAAGCCGGTGCATTAACATTTGTGAATCTCCACCCAATCCGCCGACCCTCCTCCGGAAACCAATCCTCCGACACCCTGTTCATCGGAAATTCTGGGAACCACCACGGCACCCGGATTGCAACGGTTGGAAATTTCCACCTCTGCCTTGACCTGAGCCTTCCCGGACTCGATCCAAACCTCATCCCCGTTTTGCAAGCCGAGGATTTTGGCGTCCTCTTCGTTAAGGTGGATAGTCGAGGGTTTGAAATGATGCGCAAGCTGTGAGGAGGCGTCCAAAATTTTATCGTGGGCGAACAGATAAGAAGCGATCCTCAACTTAAGTGACCCGGAATTGTTCCCGGCCGGGAAATCCGGCGATTCCGCGCCGGATTCTGGAGTTCGGGAAATGGCCAGGCGATTTTTTCCCACCTGTTTGACGCTCTTTTTGTTGATCTCTCCATAACCGGGGACCTTGGCGGCAATTTCATCGGTCACGCTGAATGAGGGCAGGAAACGGCTCTCCCCGCCCAGGGTCTCGGCCATCCAGGAAACGATTTTCCAATCGGGCGGGTTGACGGTATTCAGTCCGCGTTTTCTCAACTGCACCCGGCCGCCGATATTGGTGGTGGTCCCCTCGTCGTATCCCGGCCCGTTGGAAGGCAAAACAATATGGGCCCGTTGGGAAGTTTCCGTTTCCAGCATATCGTGGACCACCAGCAGGTCCAGTTTACCGAGGGCCGCGGCCACTGTTTCCCCGCCGGGAAATTCCACGGCCGGATTGGACCGGTAAACGAGGAGGGCCTTGAGTTCGCCCGATTCCGCCTTCGCCATCATCTCCAGCGCGGAAAGTCCGGTTTGGAGGGGCGCCTTCTCCCCCCATTGCTTTTTGATCGTCTCCCCCTCGGTCAGAGGAATCCCGCCGGGATAATAGCCGGGCAACACGCCCATGTCCAGGGCGCCCACGGCATTGGTGAACGGCGCCGCCGGTATGGCCCCGCACTCGATGGACGGAATCTTCCCGATCACGGACAACAGATGCCGGAGCTTGTGGACCGCCCCGCCGGTCAAGGCGGCCGGATTGTAAATGACGGTCACCTTGGCACTGGACCGAACCTGTGCGACGAGGGATTGTATCTGCTCCATTTCGATCCCGGTGTCCTTTCGGATATCCGGGATGGCGCCGCCGGATTCGGGTCCGGTTTCCCGGGAAAGATAGTCCGCCATGGTGGCGAACACCCGTGCATCGGACCCGATATTGAATCGCAGGGAAAGTTGGGCGTACCGGTCCATCAGGGTGGACTGATCGTTCAGGACGGCCAGTTTCACGCCGTGCCGGGTGACCGCTTTTTTAATTCTTAAATCGAGGATGGGCAATTCCTCGGTGGGGTCGCTGGCAATCAACAACACCAGGGTGGAGGTCTCGATATCGTCAAAATCGTAATGGTTTATGGGCAGGCCGGGGGTTTCGGCATAGGTCTTATGGTCGATATTGTTGGTTCCAAAATTCAGCCGGAACAGTTTCTGGTAGAGATACAGTTCCTCGTTGGTGCCGTAAGGCGATCCGATAAATCCCACGCTTTCGGGTCCATGCGTATCGACGATTTTCTGGATGGCCCGGGCCGCCTGGGCCGCCGCTTCCTTGACGGGAAGGGACCGGTTCTTTCCATCGAACGTGGTGCGGGCCTCGACGATTCGGTTTTTGGCATGCAGGAAATCCTGACCCCACCGGCCCTTGTCGCAGACCCAACCGTCATTGACCCCGTCGTTGGGGCGGGCCTGGACGCGCATGAACTGGTTGAGACGCGTTCCGAGGACCATGTTGCAGTTGCAACCGCAATGCGCGCAAAGGGTGTCGGTATTCTTCAGGTCCCAGGTCCGCGCCTTGAACCGGAACTGGGTATTGGTCAAGGCGCCCACGGGGCAGATGTCGATCACATTTCCCGAAAACCGGGTATTGTAGGGTTCGTCGTTAAAGGTGCCGATTTCGTTGTGGAATCCGCGGTTGAGCATCACCAGGGCCTGGTCCTGCTCGATGACCTCGCTGTAACGGGTGCAACGCTGGCAGGCGATGCAACGTTCCCGGTCCAGGGTGATGACGGGGCTGAGAGGCGCGGCCTTCAAGTTGTGGGCGCGGCCGAACTCCATTCGCGTATCGCCCGGACCGTACTTGAAGGTATTGTTCTGCAGGGGGCACTCCCCGCCTTTATCGCAAACCGGGCAATCCAGGGGATGATTGAGCAGCGTGAATTCCAGGACCCCTTTCTGGGCCTTTTCCACTTTCGGCGTGGTGGTTTTGACCACCATGTCCGGTCCGGCGTCGAGGGTGCAGGCGGTCATCAGTTTCGGCATCTTCTCCACTTCGACCAGGCACATGCGGCAACAGCCGAGGGAACCCAGTTTTTCGTGGTAGCAGAAAACGGGAATCTCGATGCCCACCTGTTTGGCGGCGTCCACGACCTTGGTGCCCCGGGCCACGGTAACGGCTTGATCGTCTATGGTCAATGTGATGGAGTTGTTTCCCATATCCTCAGTCCAATTATAAGGCCGCCTGGGCCGTCATTTTTTCGATCATGGCGTCGTAATCCTCGCGGAAGGTTTTGATGCTGCTGATCACCGGGGCGACGGCGGCATCTCCCAGCGGACAAAAACACTTGAAGCTCATGTTATCGCAGATATCCGTCAGCTCCTCCACGTGGAGTTTGCTGCCTTTCCCGTTCTGAATCTGGGAAAGGATTTGCCACATCCAGCGCGTCCCTTCCCGGCAGGGAGTGCATTTTCCGCAGGATTCATGCATGTAAAAACTGACGAGCCGGAGCGTGGTTTCCACCACGTTCACGGTGTGGTCCATCACGATCAGGGCTCCGGAACCCAGCATCGTCCCGGCGGCCTGAAGCGATTCGTAATCATAGGGGGTATCGACCTTTTCGGCGGGAAGCATGGGCACGGAAGAGCCGCCGGGGATAAAGGCTTTCAAGCGGTTGCCGTTACGGATTCCTCCCGCCATATCATAAATGATTTCCCGTACGGGGGTGCCCAGCACGACCTCGTAATTCCCCGGTTTCTTGACGTGTCCCGAAACGCTGACCAGTTTGGTTCCCTTGCTTTTTTCCGTTCCCAGGGCGGCGTATTTTTCCGCGCCTTCGTTCACGATGCAGGGAACGACGCAAAGGGTCTCCACGTTGTTGATGACCGTGGGTTTGGCATACAGGCCTTCCACGGCGGGAAACGGGGGTTTCATCCGGGGTTCGCCGCGCCTGCCCTCCAGGGAATTCAAAAGCGCCGACTCCTCTCCGCAGATGTAGGCCCCGGCGCCCAAATGGGTATGAATGTCCAGATCGAAACCAGAACCCAAAATATTTTTGCCAAGGTATCCTTTGGCATAAGCCTCTTCAAGCGCTTTTTCCATGACTTCACACAAATCGTGGAACTCCCCGCGCATGTAGATGTATCCGGTCCCGACACGGCAAGCGTAGGAACAAAGGATCATGCCCTCGATCAGCAGGTGCGGATTTTTTTGCAGGAGTTCCCGGTCCTTGCAGGTTCCCGGTTCGCTTTCATCGGCATTACAGCAGAGGTAGCGGGGAAACACGTCCTTCGCCAGAAAACTCCATTTCAGTCCGGTGGGGAACCCCGCCCCGCCCCGTCCCCGGAGACCGGAGGCCTTCACCATTTCCACGATTTCACCGGGCGGCTTGGCGAAGGCTTTTTGGAGGCTCTTGTACCCCCCCTGTTTTTCGTAGACCTCCAGGGTTTCGAGCCCTTCCATATTGATATTTTTAAAAAGGATCTGGGTCATGGCATGGGATCTGGGTCAATCCAGTGAATCGAGAATCCGGTCAATTTTTTCCGGGGTCAGGTTTTCATAATACGTATCGTTGACCCGCATCATGGGCGCGCCCGCGCAAGCCGCCAGGCATTCCTCCCGGCGCAGGGTAAACTTTCTATCCGCGGTGGTTTCCCCGGGCTGGATGTTTAACTTTTTGGCAGTGTAATCCAGCAGGGCATCGCACCCGTTCAACTGGCAACTGATATTGATGCAGAACAGAATCACGTATTTGCCGACGGGCCCAGTGAAATACATGGTGTAAAAGGAGCACACCGACTGCACATACGCAGGCGAGACATCGAGACGCCGGGCGATTTCCACCATGGCATCCGGGCTGATGTATCCCTCCTGCCGCTGGGCCAGGGTCAGCAGGGGCAACAGGGCCGACTGGCGGAAGGGATATTTACCCAGGATCTTTTCGATCTGCTTTTCAGAGGTATCAGTAAACGTGAACATCAGCGGTCCACTTCCCCCATGACAATGTCGATACTGCCGATGACGGCCACCACATCGGCGATAAACGCTCCTTCCATCATTTTGCACATGCCGGGGATAACCAGGAAAGACGGCGCCCGCAACTTGACGCGGTAGGGAATGTTGCTGCCGTCGCTGACGATATAAAACCCAACTTCGCCCCGGGGCCCTTCCACAGGAACATACGTTTCCCCCCGGGGCACGCTGACCCCCTCGGAAACCAGCTTAAAATGATGGATCAGGGCTTCCATGCTGGTATGGAGGGTATCCCGGTCTGGCAGGGAGACTTTGTTGTCGGGCGCTTTGTAAGGTCCGTCGGGCAGATGGTTGAGGGCCTGGGCGATGATTTTGCGGCTTTGCCGCATTTCCTCCACCCGCATCAGATAGCGGTCATAGACATCGCCGTTTTTCCCCACCGGGACCTCGAAATCAAAATTTTCATATCCGCTGTAGGGGCGTTTTTTGCGAAAATCGAAATCCACCCCCGAGGCGCGCAGGGCGGGTCCGCTCAAGCTCCACTGGAGGGCCTCTTCGCGGCTGAACGTTCCCACCCCCTCGGTCCGGTCCAGCCAGATGGGGTTTCGGGTCAGGAGACGTTCGTATTCGTCGATTTTCGCGGGAAAGTAATCGATGAACTTGCGGACCTTATCCAGCCATTCCGGGGTGGCGTCCTTCATGACCCCGCCCACCCTGATGTAACTGGTCATCATGCGGACCCCGGAGATTTCTTCATTAAGATCGAGGATCATTTCACGTTCGCGCCAACAGTACAGGAACACCGTCATCGCCCCTATATCCATGGCATGAGTGGCCAGCCAGACGAGGTGGCTGCCGATTCGGGTCAGTTCGCATATGATCACGCGTAAATACTGAGCCCGGAGCGGGATGTCACACTGAAGAAGTTTTTCGGTGGTCAGGCAAAAGGCCAGGTTGTTGCCGAGCGGATTGAGGTAATCGAGCCGGTCGGTCATGGGGATGACATGAACGTAACGCTTGCTTTCCGCGGTTTTCTCGATTCCGGTATGGAGGTATCCGATTTCCGGATCGGCCGATTTCACGATCTCCCCGTCCATTTCCAGGATGACGCGGAAAACCCCGTGGGTGCTGGGGTGCGATGGTCCCATATTGAGGGTCATCGTGTCTTTTTCGCGTTCCAGCAGACCTTGTTCGGTGACACTCATGATGGCAGTTTACTTGTTGGCAGGTTTGGTTTTTACCAGTTCGCTTTTGTAATCACGATTGTGGGAAAAGGCCACGGTTTCGGTGGTGAGGGGATAATCCCTCCTCAAGGGATGCCCTTCAAATTCCTCGGGCATGATCAGGCGCTGGAGTTTGGGATGGCCGGTCACCTGAAACCCAAACATATCGAAAAGCTCCCGCTCGGGAAACAGGGCGCCTTTCCACAAATCCGATACCGTCGGGACGGTGGGATCTTCCTCCTCCAAACCCACCCGGATGCGGATGGAATGGTTGTGCTCGAAGGAATGAAGTTGATACACCGACTCGAAACGGGGTTCCCGGTCCTGATCCAGGTAATCCACTCCGGTGATGTCCGAAAGGTATTCGAACTTCAAGCCGGGGTCATCCTTCAAAAACCCCGCAACTTTGTGGAGGGAATCCGGCGAAACAAATATCACTGCATCACCGTGGGTGACTTCGGCTTTCTGAATTTCCTCTCCCAAGGCGAATCGAACATGCTCCACGACCTCTTGACTGGTCATGCCACCCTCTTTTTGGCCCGATCGGTCCCCGCTTCCCGCATAATTTTTTCCTGAAGCTTGATGATTCCGTAAAGCAGCGCTTCGGGACCGGGGGGACAACCGGGAACATAAACATCGACGGGGACCACCCGGTCCACCCCCTGTACGATGGCATAATTGTTGAAAATGCCTCCGCAGGAAGCGCAGGCTCCCATGGAGATCACCCACTTGGGTTCGGGCATCTGATCGTAAATCTGCTTGAGAACCGGGGCCATTTTTTGCGACACGCGTCCGGAAACGATCATCAAATCCGCCTGGCGGGGCGAGGCTCGAAACACTTCCGCCCCGAAACGCGCCGCGTCCCAACGCGAATTGGCCATGGCCATCATCTCGATGGCGCAACAGGCCAAACCGAAGGTGGCGGGCCACAGGGCGTTCTTTTGCGCCCAACCGACCACTTTGCCCAACTTCGTGGTCAGAATGCTGTCATAAACGGCGCCGGAAAACTCATATTCCAGAGCTTCCACGGTATCCTTGACGTTCAACTTTATATTGTTGATTTCGGTCTCAAAAGCATCGACCGCGCTATCGATCAATCCCATTCCAAACCTCCCCGCCCCCAAATGTAGGCGTAAGCGATCCCCAAAATACATACGAAAACAACCATTTCGATAAAACCGAACATTTTGAGCTGATCCAGCGCCACGGCCCAGGGATACATGAAAACCACTTCAATATCGAAGATGATAAACAACATGGCGATGGTCGCGAAACGGACCGGATACCTGCCCTTGGCTTCTTCCCGGGGAATGATCCCACACTCATAAGGGATTAATTTCTGCGGCGTTGGGTTCCTCGGCCCCAATATAGTGGACAATACCAGAAGGCCTCCAATAACAACCAAGGCGACGACGGCAAATAAGGATATAAAAAAATAATCAGCCATGAGGGTTTCCCGGAGAGATACCTTCCACCACTGCAACGGAAAAGTATTCGAATTCACCCACTTTCACCGTTGGCGAGTATGGCTCTCCCTTCCCTTAAAACCAAGGATGAATACCGTTTTCAAACCGTTTTTATGTTAGCACCAATGCCTTCAAAACAGGACAGAAACCAATTGGATTGGCGATTATATCAGCCTTCTAACCCCTGTCAATGATTGATTTGGAAGCCGTCGGGCCATTTGGCCCACCCTGTGGGACCCATTGAATACTGTTTGAATTCAAGAGGTTTTCCTTCTGATAAATTCATATCGGAAAAATCCCGGGCTTCGCGGCAGGACAAAAGGTAAATTCCCGGGTTCGGTAGGGATAACTCAAAAAACAGGGATGGAAACAGGGGGGAGGTGCTGAAATGGCAAGTTTATCAAACCCGGCTGCGTGCCGAAAGAAGGGGTGAGGTCTGCCCAAATCCTACCCATAGGCCCCGCGCTAACCGGCACAAAAGCCGTGGCCTTAAATCATTCCCGGTACTCGATGTGCAGCCGGTAAATCAATCCGGTGCGGTTGTCTTCCGGGGTTTCGGCATCGGGTTTGGCGAAACAGATGAGTTCAAGGTACAGAAAATTCTCGCCCCCCTTGATGAACTTATCGATATCTATGATAAAAGGATCGGGATAATCCGCCCCCCCGTATTCCTGCTTCAGGCCCACATCGTTCACCGTGAGGTGGCAGGTATCGTCGGACCGCAGGTATAGATCGGCCCGCACGATCGATTGGACCTTCTCCACGGGCACATTGAATGCCAAGCGAAACTTGTTCTGACTCCCGGTTTTCGCTTCCTCCAGGGTGGGGGATTCCCGGATCCATACCCACTGGCTGCCCTTGATCGACCGCCAAACCGGGTCCATTTCACAAATCGTGGCCGGCCGCCAGGTATCGGCCCCAATATCGTAATACTCGGTATCCCGTCCGCTGGTGAACACCAGGGTCCGGGTGGTGGTGGCCAGGGGGTCCGTCTTGATGAGGTCGACGCGCCGGCTACCCTCCCACATGAGATTGTTCATTTCCTGCCAGTAATCGTACATGCCGTTCTTTTTCCGGATCACCATCATGCTCGGCCTGGGGGTGGTGCGCCCCAGGTAAGGCCCGATGTCGGCGATGATCATCCCACCCGGATGGTCGCCATCCACCGAAATGAAGGAATGCGAGGGAATGGTGTCATACGTGTGAACGATGAGGGTTCCCTTGGAAGGATGTCCCGGTTCGTTTTCGATTTCATATTGAACCTTCTGCAGGAGAAGCAGGGAGGTTTTGATTTCATTCAGGAATGTGGACTTGCCGCCGCCCTGCTTGGTGATGAGTTCCACCACGGGAGAATTCGGGTCCATCAGCAACAGCCGGACGTCGATTCCCTGCAGTACT
This sequence comes from Nitrospinaceae bacterium, assembly GCA_046754465.1. GTDB lineage: Bacteria > Nitrospinota > Nitrospinia > Nitrospinales > VA-1 > JBHHVU01. The sequence goes on from JBHHVU010000009.1 coordinate 31,575, forward strand.
TTTTCCTTAAGGAGTTCCCGGGAAGAGGTGGAGATGGAAAGCAGCGACGACCCGCCAATGAAGATCTCCTTCTTGACCTTCTTGAACAGACTTTCAAACGAGGTCGCTTGGGCTAGTTCGGACCGGTTCTTGTAAATGCCCTGGATTCCCAGCCGAATCCCGTCGGGGTCGATGATTTCCCTGAGCGCCTGTTTGTATTCCCGGAAAGTGAGTTCCCGCAAAAACACTTCGTACCCGAAAGACACGATGCCGATCAGGGAAACCAACAGGGAAAACTCCCGGACGGGATGCAGCCAGACGCTGTCAGGAGCAAAAATTATCCCGGCGGTCACGTAGGCCGACCCGCCGGCCAGGAAAATCAGCAGGGCCAGAAATATAATCCGGTCCCGAACCCATTCCCGGATATTGGGTCCGCTTTTTGAGGTTTTGGCCATGGTTCCCGATAGGTGGAAAAGACAAATTCGCCCGTTTGGATGCAACTTTTATCGCGGCAAAATAATGGTGTGATCTTACCCGAAAACCCGATCTTTCACAATGATCATTCCTCTGAATGCGGACCGGGGCCTGGCCGCGGGTTCAACTCAGGCCAGACTTTCTTCGAGTCCACCAATCCACAAACAAAAAACCGACGATCAATCCGTAAGTCCACCAATTGTCCCAGAGAGAAAGGGATTTGCTTTTGGTTTTGACAAAAATTTTGGGATTATTGAACTGGTATTGGCTGAGGTCGACGGGACCTTCCAGCACGGCATGAATTCCCCCTGTGACTTTTGCCAGGGTTTTCATCAAGGTTTCGTTGACGAGGGGATGTTCAAATTCCGCCGTCTCGCTGAACACTCCAAACACGGCCTCCGCCGCCAGTTTCCCCCCCTGGCGGTCCGCTTCGGCCCGGACCGAATAAAATCCCTCTCCCTCAGGAAGGAACTGAAGGCCCCCATCCCCGTTTTCGTCGCTTTGGAGGGGATGGCTCTCGGGTTTTCCCAGGAGAGGACGCACGATCACCCTCACCTTTTCGCCCGGCGAAGGATGGTAATCTTCATTGAGGATCTTGAATTTGATGAGGACTTCTTCTCCTTCCCGGTAGCGTTCCTTGTCGGTTTCGAGCTGCAGGAGGTTGGTGTCCGGGTCCTTGGTGAGCCAGGCGATCAGGTTATTCCAGAATTTCTGGTAATATCTTCCGCTCCCGCCTTCGCCGACTTTGTGAAAGTTCCAGCCCCAGGAGGAATCGGTCGCGAGAACCACGCTCCGCCCCTTGCCGCTCCTTCCCGCAACCAGCACGGGATGGGAGCCCTGGCCGTCTTTTTTCCGAGTAGTGCTCAGCAGAACGTGGGCTCCAGGCCGGGCCACCAGACCGAGGTTGATTCCGTCCAGGGGCGGCAGGGATTTCCAGATTTTCAGGTTCACCGCCTCGTCCTTTTCCAGCCGCTGAATGGGGTGCAGCACCAGTTTCCTGTTCGGTTCGGGCCGGAATTCCTCATTCACATAGGGCCGGCTCCTCCTTTGGAGGCTTACCGGTAAAATATCCTCGATGGGGGTGCGTTCATATCCCCCGCCCTGGAAAGAGAGTTCCCCGCCGATCATCAAAAAGGCGCCCCCCTTTCGGACATAGCTTTTCAGGTTGGTCAGCAGCTTTTTGCCGATGAAGGGTTTAAACCGGAAATTCTGAAAAATGACCAGATCGAATGAACTGAGATAATCCCGGAAAAGGAGGTTGGAGGGAAAAGGAATGAGGCTCAGTTCGGACGTGGGCGCCGCGACATCGTCTCCGAGGGTCCTCAGGATAAAGAACGACAAGAGATCGACTTTGGGGTTGTTGACCAAAACCTCCCTCAGGAACCGGGAATCCCACGAGGGGCGCCCATTGAGGTGCAAAACACGAATGCGGTCGCGGATGATTTTTATCTGAAAATCCCTTCGGTTGTTGCCGGCGATGGATTCCCCGGCGAAGAGGGGAACGGAAAGCGTATAGATGAGTTTCCCGGTTTTGTTGGGGACGAATTGCATATTCACCTGATACCGAGGCCGGTCTTTCCGCACCTCGACGATTTTGGAAACCAGGATATTGTTCCCCTCCTTGAGCACGATGGGGACATTCTTGTTCCCCAGGGAAGACGCGTACACGGTGATGGAAAGCTGGATCGGCTGATGCACGAATCCGAAATCGGCCACATCCAGGCTTTCAATGGCCAAGTCCTTGAAGGATTCATTGGTGCCCGCCTGAAAGGTATGGACCGGTCCCTGGAACCCGGCGAGGGTCTCCACCAGGGAAATTGGTATTTCATCCGGCCCCCGGGTGAGGTCGGCTCCATCGGAAAAAAGCAGAATGCCCTGCAGCGGTTTTTCCTCATAGCGTTTCTTCAATTCCTGAAACACTTTGGTGAAATCGGTATTCACCTGGCTGGCCCGGTACTGGGGGGACCACTCGGTGCTGGGAACGGATTCCAGGTGGTCGGACACAAAATAATAGTCCACGTTGAAATCCTTTTTGAGCGATTCCAGGTAGTCCCGGTTGGCTTCCACGTTTTTCCGGACCAGGCCGATTCTTTCCGTTTCGGCGGGAAAGGTTTTGATGGACATGCTCTTGCTGTCATCAAGCAGCACGGCGAGGGAGTTTTTCACCGGATGACTTTTTTTAAATTCGAGCTCGGGTTTCAGCAACAGGAGCATCAGAAGCACAAAGGTCACGGCCCGCAATCCGAAAAGGAAAACTTTTTTCCATCGTTGCCGGATTCGGGTCAAACTGGTCCAGCAAAACCACAGGGCAGCCAGGGTCAAGAGACACCACGCCGCCAGGATGATGCCGGCGTCGTCCGGCGCCCAGTGGATGTCCCATTCGTTATAATCGGATAATCCAAAAAATTCGGTGAGGGGATTCACTTGGAATAGTATCTTCGCAGCCGTTCGAGAATAATGGGCAGATGCACCATATCTTTTTTATAGTCGAGGGTGAGGGAATACATGACGATGTTCACCGCCAGCCGAATGCTCCACTGCCGTTGCCTAGGCCCGCCCGCGATGATGTCATAGTTCCAGTAACCCAGCTTGTTCCGCGCCAGGGCCCCCCCCATGTCGTTGGTGGAATAAACAAGAACGGTGCGTCCCTTAACGGAAATTCCTTCAAGAAAGGGATTCAGAATCACCCGTCCCGCCGCCCGGTCGATCAGGTAAAACGAGCGGTAAATCGAATGGTCCCGGGGAACCTTTTGCAGGGGAATCTTCGGGAACAGACGGGAAATCATTTTGCGGACCGAAGCGTCGAACTCGGAATGGATCTTCGACGAGCCGTCGTCGATCCACAGGAATCCTCCAAAACTCAAAAAATGCCTCAATATCCTCAGTTCTTGCTCGGAAAAGGGTTCGAACGCGGCGTTCCCCGCCATGTACAAAAGGGGGTACTGATATAATTTGGGGTCGGTAAGCCGGATTTCAATGGGTTCCCGGTTGACCTCGATGGAGGTTCTGCGGGCCAGTTGCCCCAGCAGGCTGCGCAAGGCACCGGGACGGGGATTGTGGTTCCCTCCCCGATACTGGATCAGTGGAATCGTCAGGCGTGAATCCGACCCCCACACTTCCCGGGGGAACAGGCCCCACCCGCTCCCAATCGTCAAGAATATGATAGCTGAAAGGAATATACGCATGATTTGAGTTTAAACAGGATTGGATGGGTTTTCAATTGGGATAATTCGAGCCGGGGCCGCCGCCGGGGGACTCTTTCCTTTCAGGACTTCCCGGGGAATAAATGTTTTGCCTAACCTCGGTCGAGTAAGTTAGACTGAAATTGCATTTTTCAATTGCCCCGCGGATGATTTTTTTTTTAAAGACCAATCGTGAAACGAACCATTTTACTCAATCCGGGTCCAGTCAACGTGACCGACAGGGTACGGAACGCTCTGTTGAGAGGGGATCTCTGCCACCGGGAAGAAGAGTTTGCCCAACTGATGGGATCCATCCGTACCAAGCTGGTCCAGGTGTTCGGTATCGAAGACGAATACACCGCCGTGCTCGTCACCGGTTCCGGAACCGCCGCCCTGGAGATGGCGGTGTCTTCCTGCCTCACCCCAAAAAAATCCATGCTGATCGTTCAAAACGGTGTGTACGGGGAACGGATCGCTAAAATGGCGGAGGTCTATCATTTCGAAAAACACGTTCTGGATTACCCCTGGGGAACTCCGCCGAAATTGAGCGATATCGAAAACGCCTTCCGGGAACATCTCGATATCGAAGTGGTGGCGATGGTTCACCATGAAACCACCACGGGGCTGTTGAATCCGATCGGCCCGGCCGGTGAACTGGCCCGCCGGTACGGGAAAAAATTCCTGGTGGATTGCATCAGTAGCCTCGGGGGGGATGCGGTCGATTTCGGCGCGGGGTCCATCGATATGGCCGTGGGAACCGCCAACAAATGCATCCAGGGACTTCCCGGTGTCTCGTTTGTTTTGTTTCGTAAGAAGGACCTGTGCCGGCTGAATAATATTCCGCCCCGATCCTGTTATTTTAACCTGGTGGAACACCACAAGGCCCAGGAATCGGGGAACACTCTGTTCACCCCCGCGGTTCAATCCCATTATGCGCTGGAGGCCGCCCTGGAAGAATTGATGGAAGAAACCACCGCGGGGAGGATCCGCCGCTACCATGCCGCCGCCGCCCGGTTCCGGAAGGGGTTCGCCGATATGGGGCTTGAATGCCTGATCCCGGAAGCCCACCGATCCAACTGCCTCACCGCGCTCCGGCTTCCCGGGGGACTGTCCTATGCCTCGCTGCATGATGGGCTCAAGGAAAAAGGATTCGTGATCTATGCCGGTCAGGGCAACCTGAACAGCAAAATTTTTCGCATCGCCAATATGGGAAACATTCGCCCGGGGGAAATCGACCGGTGTCTGCAAGTCCTCAGAGAGTGTTGCGCCGAGAAAATTCAGATGCAAGGATGACCCGATGACCCTTTACGAACTGATGCAGGAATACTCCGGAGAAACCCAGGGGAAAACGGGAACGGCAACCGGAAATCCCGAATGGGGAACCGGTCTCGCCCTGTTTCACGCGAGCCTCGTGGAATCGGGCCTGGAATACGAGGGCCTTCAGGAAAACCCCCGGTTGACGGCCGTTCCGGGAGAAATCGATTGTTCCCATATCAGCCATTTCATTGTCGCCTTTCTGCCGTTCAACTCGGTCACGGGAAAGAGCGAAATCAACAACGTGCTGTTCGAGGTATATTCCTTTTTCGATTGGATGGACAAAAAAAATATCCCGCACGGGCTCACCGGGCTGAACCTCATGAAACTTGTCAGGGATTTGTGCGCCATGCAGGACCGTTGCCTGCAGTTGAGCCATCTCCTGGACAATGAATCGGGCCGGGTGCTGGAAGACCCGCCGGAGATCGTTCACACCATCACCGATATGTTTTCCGTCCAGAAAATCGAAAACGACATGGTCGTCCTCAAGGGCCGCCGGCAATCGGACCCGGTCCGCCTTCGTCTGCCGGACCACATCCTTCCCCTGTTGCGGCTGCACGATTGCATGGACCTCGTGCTGGGCGATACGTCCGAAAAATGGGTCCTCCTCGAAGCGGGCCAGGTGTACCCTGCGTATTCCCTGGAATCTTCGACCTGACCGCTCCCCAACCCACGGGGTGACAGGTCCGGATGAAGGGCCTGCCCTGGGGCCAAGCTACCTTTCCGGCGATCTGACAGGCTGATGGGATTATACTTTAACGGTAATCGCCGGTCAGGTTGAATCCCGCCCAATAGGAGGGATGGGGATAGAGTTTCTTGACCAGCAACTGCGCCTTCCTCAGACTTTCCGCCTTGTTGTCACGGACGTAGTTACGGTAGAAATGCTTGATCAGGATGGCCGTGGAAATATCGCTCACCCGCCACAGGGAAGAAAGGATCGCGTGTGTTCCGGCGTAAATGAACGCGCGATTGAGTCCGACCAGTTCGTCCCCGCCAGTGATGTCCCCTAATCCGGTCTGGCAGGCGCTGAGGGTCACGATGTCGGCATTGATTTGCAGGGAGAACACCTCATTCACCTCGAAATTCCCGTCCGCGTTCTCGTCCTTCGACAACTTCAGGGAGGAAAACAGGGGATTGACCGGATCGAACTCACCGTGGGAGGCGATATGGATGATCCCATATTCGCCGATATGCTTGTTGAGCCAGCTTTCCGTCGCTTTTTCCCGGGTCAGGACATCGATCTTCGGAAAATCCCATTGGATGGATTTGGCCTCCATTTCCGCCAGTGGCAGATCGTAATTTAAGTCCCCCAGGTCGGGATTTCCCAGGGCCAGGACTTTCACCGAGGGTCCCTTGGCGAATTTTCTCTTAAAGGTGAATTTGAGGACCGAGGCGCTGGGCGAATAAAACAACGGGTGCCGCTCGACCAGGTACCCCCCGGCATCTTTCAGGGACGCGAAGGAAATATAGTGTAAAAACCCGTTGGGAACGATGCCGAGGACGCGTTTTCCCGATATCAGTTTCCGGATGGGTTGGATCAGCAGGCCATGGAGCCGGGCGGACTGGTCCTCCACCGGAGCCAGTTGCTGCATACGTTTCCGGTAATCCTTGATCAATGCGTTGAGGTCCGCCTCGGTGACGGGGGTGCGCACCACATCGATCCGGCCCTTGACCACCACCCAGGTGACCAGTTCCTTATCGGTCACCAGGTATTCAATCAGTGCCACCGGGAGCTCCAGCAGGTCATCTAATTCCTGGAGAGTGATGGAATCGACGGTGACGAAGGCGGAAATTTCCGGGCTTTGCTCCTTGGCCTCGATCAACAAATCCTGGTAACGGTTGCGCGCTTCCACCAGTTGCTTCCGGAGACGTTTGGCCGCTTCCTCGTCATCCCGAGAGCGAGCTTCCCCCACCCCTTCCTCGATCTTGCGGATTTTCTTTTTCTGTCCGGTCAGGGCGTCGTACAGTTTTTGGCTGACCTCGTTCTTCAAACTGATTCTTTGGTTGCCCAGCAGATCGATAAAACTTCTCGACTTCGCCCGCTCGGCGAAGTTGAACGATTCCTCGACGCGTCCCATGTCGAGAAGCAGGAGGATCAGTTCCTTGTACACGTCCTGTTTGTCGGTGAGGAACCCGTTCTGGAATTCCTCGACCTTGATGGCGGCGCGCATCCGGTCGACGATTTTCACCGCCTGTTTATAAACCTTCACCGCCTCGGCCCGATTCCTGGACGCGGCGAGGCAAACCCCCTCCCCCCTCAGGGCGCGCCAGTGCACTTCCTGGATATTCAGCGCCGCGGCCATTTGGGCGGTGCCGCGGAAAATGCCGATGGCTTCCTTACAGTTTTTTCTTTCCAGGTTCACGTGGCCCAGCTCGAGCATGGACTTGACCAGGTTGGTCTTGTTCCCGATTTCACGGCTGAGGTCCACCGCCTGCTTGATGTGGGTTTCCGCCTCATCCGTTTTTCCCATGCGCAGATAGCTCATCCCCATGTTGCGGTGGGTGTACCCCTGGCCCCATTTGGATTTCAGTTCGATATCCTTTTCCAGCGCCTTCTTGAAAAACTCGATGGATTTCTCGTAGCGTTTGTCCTTGCGATGAACGAGGCCGATGTTGTTGTACGCCGTGGCGATGTCCAGGGGGGATTGGACCTCTTTCGCCAGTTCCAGGCTGTGGTTCAGGTGCGTGAGGGCGCGGGGGGAATCGTTCAGGGTCCAGTAGATCAACCCCAGCGTGTTGTAGATGAATGCCTGCTGACGCTTGTCGCCAGCGGCCTGGGCGATTTTCAGCGACTCTTTCTGGAACCGGAAGGCTTTCTGGTAGTTTCCCTGGTACCAGTGGGAATTGGCCTGGTACAGCAAGGCCTTGGAAAGGCCCTGCCGGAAATCGCCGTCCGTGGCCAGGGACTGGGCTTTCCCGTAATAATTCAGCGCCTGGGTGAAATCCCCTTCCTTTTCGGAGACCAGGCCGAGTTCCAGCAGCGTTTCCACGATCTGTTCCGGGTAGCCCTGCGCTTCAAACAAGTCATACGCCTGTTGAAAATATTTCCTGGCCTCGGAGTACTGGTTCAGCCGCAAATAATAGATTCTCCCGATGCGCCGCAGCTCGCGTCCCTTGTTCAAATCCTCCCCGATTTCATCATTGATTTTCAGGGACGCGCGAAATGCTTTCAGGGCCTGGCCATAATCGAGCGCGTTTTCCTCGACGATGCCGAGAGTGCTGTAACTTTCCGCCAGCCGGTCCAGGATGCCATTTTCCTCAAAAATGGACAGGGCTTTTCGCAAGGTTTCCACCGAAACGGAATAGTTCTCCGCCCGCGAATAAAGAATGCCCAGAAAATAGAGGGCGTCGGCCAGTTCTTCGGGGTCCTCCTGTTTCCCGGCCCATTTCAGGAGGGCCGTCTGGTAATGGATGGCCTTGGGATAATCGCCCATGTTGTACGCGGCCTGGCCGAGCGTCTTGTAAATGCGATCGGCGAAGTTTTGTCCGGGAAGGAAATCGATGAGAACCAGCGCTTTTTCCAGATAATCGATCGCACGGATCCAGTCCTTTTCCTCCAGGAACGCCTTCGCGCCTATCTGGGCGTTTTCCTTGAAATGGGCGTGGGCGAACCGGGTTTTCTCCTCTTTCCCCATTCCGGGAAACCCGTAGACCCGGTAACCCGTCCACGCCAGCGACCCCGGATGCCGCTTGGCGATTTCGATTTGCGCCCGGCGCAGGGCCTCGGCGGGATTTCCCTCGCGGAAATCGCGGTAAAACAACTCCGTGAGTTCCGCGTGAATTTCAGGATCGAAGGCGCCCGTCCGCAAGAGAATTCCCGGATATCCTTTGGCCACCAGGCCCTGGATCAACGGCGCCGTCGGGGAAAGTCCGATCTCCGGATGGAACTCGTAAGTCACATCGGTCAAAGCGATGAAATTCGATTCAACCGGATCGGCGAACAAGTCCGCCAGAGGGATCCGTTCAAAACGGTTCGAGCCGCGTCCCAACCGGATATAAGAACTGGCCGGGTCGAGCCGGCCGAGGCGGGTTTCACTTGCGACGTGGATCACCCCGTAGTATTTCCATTGCGACTGAAACCGGCCGCGGTTCGCCTCCTCCCCGGTCAGATTGACCGCCGAGGCGAATTTTCGGGAAATCGTGCCGAACTTAGAAACCTCCACCCCCAGAAACCGCGAATTGTACAGGTTCTTCTTCGACTCCGCCTGTTGCAACTGGTGCAGCGAAGACAGGAAGGTGATGGGCATCATTTCCGCGAGAGATCGATCCGCTGGCCGCAAGGCCGCCCAGGGAAGAAACTCCAAATCCCCGTCCGCAATAATGAGGAGAGAAGAAGCCTTCTCCAAAGACTCCTTGACCGGTTTCACCAGCAGGCGGGATAAATCCTCAAGGTCGGAAGGCTGAGCCTTCGCCCCTTCCCCGACCAGCCGGGTGATCCGGTGCCCCCCCCCGGCACCTAGAGGTACACGGATCCCCTGGATGGATGCGGCATCCACCCGCCATACCAGAATGCCGTCAAACACCTTCTGGACCTTGAGGAGAAGTTCCCCGGGACGCAGCAATCCCTGAATCTCTTTCAGACCGGGCACCTCTGGAGCAAACAGGGAAGCCAGGACGGGGTCCTCCTCGCGCAACAGTTCCAGAACCTCCTGGTATTCCTCAAGGATTTCTTCCTCGCCGGATTCTTGGTCCGGAGCGGATTTTCTTGAGGAGGCCAAATCCTCCAGCCGCTTGGCGTAACCGCTCAATTCATCGACAAAGGATCGTCGGTCCTCATTTACGGGATAAAAGCTGGGCCTGAGCGACAACAAAAGTTGCTGGTGTCCCTTCTCGGAAAAGTGGAGCGCCCGGGCGAACTGTTTTTTATCGAACAGCACGCGGGTGATCGCCAGGTACAAGTCCTCCAGCAATGCCAGCGTGGAGGAATCCTTACCCACCGCTCCAAAAGGAAGACGGCTCAAAAGTCCTTCCGCTTCCAAGAGGAGAGGCAGACGCTTTTCCGGCGGCGCCATCAGGGAATCGATGTATTTGCGTTTCCAGCGCATCGCGGGCCGTTCCGGCGGGGAAGGATTTTCCCGCGCCTCCCCCTTTCTCCCCGCCAGATAGTAGGTCAGTTCCAGATTTTGCTTCAGCGCGGGTTCCATTTTGTCCCGCGGCAGCCCGCTTTGACGGAGGAGGGATAGACCCTCCTCGAAATACCGGATGGACTGGTTCACACGTTGGACGGCCGCTTTCAATTTCCCCGCCGTTTCCCGGATGAGCGTCCTGGAAGGAACGCTCTGGCTCCCCGGCCGGGCCCGGTCGGTCAAGCGGAAACCCAGGTAGTGGTTGAAAATCCCCAGGTAGTTCTTGATGAGAACGATATATTCCGGACTGGTGAATTCCTCGATAGGTCCGAGGCCCGCCGAAGCTTCCTCCAAAAGATGGATGGTATTTTCGATGGGGTCACGCAAGGTGAACAGGGGCCGGTTTTGACACTGGGTGAATACGGCCTTGGCGATATTGGCCGCGTTCACCACGATGCCCCGCTTGTTGTTCAACCGCCGGCTGAGTTGGTAGGAGTCCTTAAAATAACCGATACTGGAATCGTAATGGCCGCCGTGGTAAAGATAGTTTCCGATCTGGTTTTCAATCAGCGCCTTCTCCAGAAGGACGGGGATGTTTTTCTCGACATCCAGATTTTCGGGGATGAGGGCGAGTTTTTTCTGGAAATATTCCACCGCCTTGTCGTAATCGCCGAAATCGCCGTAGATCTTGCCGATGTAATGAAAGATCAGTTTCTGTTCGCCGGTTTTATCGAATCCCCTGGCAGCCCCCGAGGCGTCGGCATCGATTCCGGTTTCGATTTCGATGCCGATCAACGCGTCGTTTTTCTTCCCCGCCGCCCGTTGCACCACCCCGAATTTCTCCAGGTTGTCGATGGCCTGAAAATAAATACTGAGCGCCTGGTTCAGGGACTTGGGATCGGGCTCCTTTTTTTGCCGGTTCAAGGTGAACAGATTGTTGGCGATGTTTCTCAGCGTCCTGGAAAGAGAAACCTGGTTTCCCGCCTTGCGGTTGAGCTCCAGGGCTTTGGAAAAATACTCCACGGCCCGGGCGGCATCCCCGGTATCCTGGTAAACCAGGGCGATCCGGTCGTTGAGTTCGGCCATGCGGCCCGGATCATTTTTCTTCGAAACTATTTTGAGCGCCTTCTTGAATTGAGCGGCGGCCACCGCGGGAAAACCGGACTTGAAAGCGCTCTCCCCAAATCGCTGCCGGAAAATGGCTTCACGGTTGGGATCGTAAAAGGGAAACCCGCTGGCACCCCTTTGCCGGTAATAGTGGTAGGCGGAAAAATGGTTTTTCAAAAGGTAATGACCATTTCCCAAATTCAGGAGCAGGTTGTTCTCGTTTTCCGCGTCGGTGGTTTCATCGTTGAGGGCGAGTGCCATGCGGTATTCATTCAAGGCCCGCTCCAGAAAGCCCTGCCCCGGGACGCTCCGTTCCTTCTGCTCAAAGACCCACCCCAGCGTCTGGTGAAAAAACACCTGTTGGGCATTGATGGCGATCGCTTTCGAGATTTCGCGTTCCGCCGCGTCCAGGCCGGGCGGGTCGAGGTAGGTGTAGGCCAGTCCCAGGGCGTAACGATCGACCGCGGAATCCTCGCGGACTTTTAACCGGTTCTTGTAAAACCCGATGGCCTTTTCCACTTTTTTCAAACGCGCACTGGCATCGAGATAACCCCGGTGCGCCTTCACGGTCCCTGGATCGAAATCGATCACCTTGAGAAAGGTTTTCACCGCCAGCTTGACCTCGCCGACCCTCAGTTCCCAGGTCCCCTTTTCAAGCGATTTGCGGATCCATCCTTCCCGGGCCTTCCTGAGATGATCTTCCAGGGAGACGTCCTGCCGGGAAATTTTCCGGTAAATCGCCAGGCTTTGGCCGAAGTTTTCCTCTTCCGAGTAAATATTCGCCAGCGCCACCTGGGCCTTGAATGCCTCGGAGGCCGCCGATGAAAAACGCGTGATGGTTTTTTTGTAGGCTTCCTTGGCCAGAAGATTTTCATTGGCGCGGTGGTAAAGTTCCCCGATCCGGTTCTGCACCGCCGCCGCCAGACGCGGAAGGTCCTTGTATTGAACCGTCAGGGTTTGCAGGCTGGAAACCTTCAATTCCAGGGTGGGTTGTTTCTCGTGCAGGTTGAGAATTTCCTGAATGGCTTTTTGCGACCAGGTCTCCACATCGTAATAATCGCGAACCACCTGCACGAACGCCTCGACCAGCCGTTTCTGGTCCCCCACGAGGGAATAGATTCCGCTCTGGGAAAACGCGGCCTCCGCCGCGAGAAACCTCTGGGACGGATATTGACGGGTCACCTTTTTATAAAAGTCCAACGCCTGGCTGGGACGGTCCAGCTTGAGGAGCAAATGACCCTTTTCCAAAAGGGCCCGGGCCGCAATATGCGGCTGGTCTTTTGCCTCCCCGGCGATCTGTTTCAGATGCACCAGCCCCTTTTGCAGTTTTTCCCGGTATAGGGTCTGGCCTTCCTGCCGAGAGCGATCCAGCTGCAACAGCAGGAGATCGATTTTCGCTAGTCCCTGGTATTCCGGTGAATCCGAATGTTTTTTTAGGATGTCCCCGAACCGCCTGGCGGCGCTCTCCAAGTGTCCCAATTTCTGATAATCGCGGGCCAGCCGGTAACGAATGCGGCCCAGGCTTCTCTCGCCCGCGAACTGTTGGATCACATTGGTATAGACCAAAAGGCACGGGTATGAGGGCGTCTGCCCCGAACACAGGTCCCCCGCTACTTGCAGGGTGGCTCCGTACCCCGAGGCCCCGGGCATGAGGCCCTCGGGAGGGATTTTCCAGATATCGATCCCGTTCTTTCGATGGGAGGTGAATAACAGCCCCTCCCCGGCGGGGCCGGGGGCCGGAAGCAGATCGTAGGTCGAACTATCGGTCAACTGCCTCAAAAGGCCCCCTTTCATGGGGGTGAATTCGATACTCCAGATATTCGGATTATCGTCGATGGTCACCTGTCCGTCGAAATTCGTATCGTCCCGGTACCGGGTGAAATAAATGAGTCCGCCGTCCCGCCGCCAGGCCGGTGAGACATCGATATCGTTCCCCGAGGTGAGGCGGACCCGTTGGCCGGTCGTCAGTTCGAGAACCCAGAGATTGCGTTTTCCATCGCCGGACACATAGGCCAGGTATCGGCCGTCCGGGGAGACCGCGGGGTTGACCCCCGCCTCCTCCACGTTAGACCGGACGAGAGTCTTCAACTCGATCCGGAAGATCCCCTGTTTTCCGGTTTCCGGATGCGTCGAGGTGAAATAAATGAAATTTCCGTCCGGGCTCCATGCGGGATCGAGGTCCGCCGTGGCGGCCGGAGTGAGCCGTAGCAACTTGGGAGGCGTCCCGCCCCCCCGCTCGTCGAGATCGAGCACGTAGAGATCGCCCTTGGGATCGGACCGGTGGGAAACAAACGCGATCCGGCGTCCATCGGGACTGAATTTCGGGGAATTGTCCTGGGCGCTGTGAACCGTCAATGGCTCATCCGGAGGGGGCACACCCGGGCCCAGGTGTTTCAGCCACAGATCCAGATGGCCGGACTGGCCGGAGACATAAACCATGAGTTTCCCGTCCGGGGATATATCGGCGGCGAAATCCTCGCCCGGATGGGTCGTGATCTGCACGGGCTTGTTAAAAAGGGCCTCCGCCCCCAGGACGGCGGGAGGGGAAAAACTTAAAATCAGGAAAAAAATCGCGATGGAAATCCTGGATAATTTCTGAGGGTCCATATCCGCGGCCTCAAACCTCCAAGAGGTTGGAAGGGTGTTAGGTGGTTTTATTATAACCCGAAAGGGAACGGGGCGGAGTGCCTCCGCGGGCAATTTGTCATACTTTCATATAGCGGACAAAGGTTGACTGGCGATGATGCCATGACCTATCTCCCTCCCCGCGAGGCGGGGGGCGGAGAATCGCCGTCACGCGGGAATTTTCCCCCGTAAAAACCGGTTTTACCCATTTCTCGCGGGAATAGGGGACGCATGGATGAAACATTCCCTTGAAAAAGAAGATGAAATGGATTACAAAACGCACTACACGGCAAAACCGGAGCTATCCCGTGGTCCGGTTTCCTAATTCCCCGCAGCATATCGAAATTAAACAGAATAATGAACATCCAAATTAATTTCGCGGATATGGACTGGCTGGCGCTCGCCCCTGAGCTGATCGTGTTCTTCACCGCCATGATCATTTTGCTGGCGGGATTGAACAAAGTTATCAACTCGAACTCCATATTGTCCAAAATTTCCCTGGCCGGGGTTTTGGCCGCGTTAGGGTTTTCTTTTTATCTCTGGACCCTGGCGCCCAATGCGGGGAATGGAGAAAGCCCCGAAATTTTCAGCCATGCCCTCATCTATGACCGGTTTTCTCTGAGTTTTAACATTATATTCCTGATAATGTCCCTGTTTACGATTTTCGGTTCGGTGCGCTACCCTCAGCCCGACCACGAAAACAAGGCGGAATATTTTACCTTGGTCCTGATCGCCGTGATGGGAATGATGTTTCTCGCCAAGGCGGGTAACCTGATCATCGCCTTCCTTTCCCTGGAGATCTTTTCCATCTCTCTTTACATCCTGTGCGGGTTTTCCGCCAAGCACGGGACCGGACGCGAAAGCCCCACGGAATCCCCGCAACTGACCTGGGCTTGTCTTTCATCGCAGGAATCGACCGTCAAATACCTGCTGACGGGAGCTTTCGCGTCGGCCATCCTGGTCTATGGCATGGCGCTCATTTACGCGGGCACGGGAACGACGGAAATCAGGCTCATCGGCCAACTGCTGAAGGAGAACCCCTACAGTTCGAACATCCTGGTCTATATCGGCATGGCCCTGATGTTCTCGGGGCTGGCCTTCAAGGTGTCCCTGGTCCCTTTCCATTCCTGGACGCCGGACGTGTACCAGGGCGCTCCGACCCCCATCACCGGTTTCATGTCCGTCGCCACCAAGGCGGCGGCTTTCGCCCTCATCGCCAGAATATTCTTTGTCGCCTTGCCGCAAATCAAGGATATCTGGATGCCCTTCCTGTTTGGCATTTCGGTGCTCACCATGCTCGTTGGCAATATCGCCGCGATTTTCCAGGACGACGTCAAACGCATGCTGGCCTATTCCGGCGTCGCCCACGCGGGGTACCTGCTGATCGGGATCGTGGCCAACACCCAGGACGGCGTGGCCAGCATCCTTTTTTACCTGGCGGTTTACCTGTTCATGAATATCGGGGCCTTCGCGGTAGTCTTCATCGTGGAGGGGGAAGGACAGGAGGGGAACTCCATTTACCGATTTAAGGGCCTGGCCAAGAGGTGTCCCCTTCTTGCCGCGGCCATGAGTCTGTTCATGGTCTCCCTGGCGGGGGTTCCCCCGACAGCGGGATTCTTCGGAAAACTTTATGTGTTCGTCGCCGCGATCAAGGCAGGGTACACCCTGATCACGGTGCTGGCCGTCATCGCCAGCGTGATCTCGGTTTATTTTTACCTGCGGGTGATCGTGATGATGTATTTCCACCCGGACGAAGAAAAAACACCCTTTGTCATCAATCGCGGGATGGCAACCATCGTTACGGTGAGTTCACTGGCCATCCTCATTATCGGGCTCTATCCCTCTCACCTGATGCAACTTGCGCTGAAATCCCTCCCCTTCTAGCAACAAAAAAGTTCGTTGCCTCCGTCTTTTGAAACCGCCGCTTCTCCGCCGCCTCCCGGTTCCCTTATCCGAAACTATCGCTTCTGTTGAAAAAATGCAACGGGGGCCTATATTTATTAGGAGGGGCAGGGATATCTCCCGAAAATTTAAAGGAAACCTATCCGGCAAGGAGTTCAAGGCCGGGATTGAAGGATCAATTGGCGTGACCCGTGAAATGTGCGGCGGATCGTGCGCGTTTCCAATTGATTTCATATATGAATTGAGGCATATTGAGGGCCTCTCAATCAACCCATGGTGATCCAAATGCTTACGAAGAATTCGTTGGGCCGAATTTTTATTCTGATTTGGATGGGAAGTTTTTGGGTTTTTCCTGGAACATCGCTCGCCGACGCAAATGAAAAGTTGGGGATGATAAACATCCAACAGGTGGAGGCGGAACGGGCGATCAGTCAGAAACCCTTGATCGACACGACCGATTTCTACGTGGAAAACAACCTACAAACCGGTGACTTCATACAACCCGATTTGTTCACTGCCGGTATTGGAGGGGATTTCAGGCTTAACCTGGGTGATATTCGAAAGAATCGGGAGTTTGATCAGGGAATTCGAGGTCCGGGCGTGGACCTGTTCTTCGCGCATACCTTGGATACCGGCAGAATCGAACCGGGCAGTGAGGAAAAGGCGGGAGTCCTCCTCCAAATCCAGGAATCCCAGGGCAGCATTTTCAAACAACTGAATTTCCTTTTCAACAGATAAAACAAAGTTCCCGTTTGTTGAAAGATAAAAGGGACGCTGGAGAAAATCATTGAATTCTCCGTTTCGTCCCTTTTATCATTTCAGGGTCCCTGTCGGCCGGAGGCTGCCCGCAGGGACCCCGCCCGAAAATTATCTTTCTTCCATCCCGGCAGGGCTTACCATAACAGGCTGCGCCCAAACAAACTGCGGCTGGCCCCGCTCAATCCGCCGACCACGGCACCGATCGCCGCTCCATCACCGGGACTGCCCACCACGGCACCGATCGCCGCACCCGCCGCCGCTCCCAAGGCGCCTCCAAGCAGGGTTCCCGTTACGGGATCATTCCCCCCATAACTTCCACCCTGTTGGTAGTACTGGGGCTGTGGATAAGGCGCGGGGGAACTGTACACGACCGGGGGCTGATAAACCGTCCGGGGAGCCTCGTAGGGTCTCGGTGCCTCATAATTGTATTCCCATTCCTCATAGTAAGACCCGTCAGGATTGGAACGGGTATACCCCTTGCCGTGATAACTCCCCTGACCATAGGGTGGGTGATATTCCCTATAGGGGTGATGGTGACGATAACCCCTGGCGTGATCATATTGAGGAGACCGGTAAGTTCGGTACGTATGTGAATATACGTGGGTTTCTTCCGGACAATCATAGTTGGTAGTGACCACATGACGGTTCCCCTGGTAACCGTTATAATAATTTCCGGTATTTCTCGGGTCAGCCTGCGCATAGGGACTCAAAAACAGAACCAGCAACCCGCTCAGTAATAATACTTTTGAACTTTTCATGACCACACCTCCGAGTTTAGGGAATCTCAACCCAATCCAGGCAAATAATTCCTTCACACTTGTGATAATATATGCATACAATTTTAATGTCAATATCTTTTTTAAATTTATATAAAATTTCTTACACAGTTGTGTCGGGGTTGGGAGGGAAAAATAACAACGAAGGGGAGAAAATCAGGAAAATTAAAAAAAACAGGGGGATCTCCGGGTTTTCAACCGAATCACCTTATTGATATTTAATCTAATAGGACCAATCTGGGGAATCCTGGGGACCCTCTATGGTAAAACGTGGAACGGCTATGGGGAGATTCATCCTTCCAGAATAAAGGTGACGGGACCGTCGTTGATGAGCTCCACCTGCATTTCGGCGCCGAATTTTCCTGTGCCCACCCGCAAGCCGGACGACGTAAGTTTTTCAATATAGCGGTGATAAAGGGATTCGGCCTCCTCCGGCGGCGCCGCCCGGTCGAATCCTGGACGGCGGCCCTTGGTGCAGTCTCCCGCGAGCGTAAACTGGGAGACGGTCACAATATCCCCTCCAACATCCTTGCAGGATAGATTCATTTTTCCCCGATGATCGGGGAAAATGCGCAGATGAAGGGTTTTTTCAACGAGGGCATCGACGCTGGCGGCGGCATCCCCTTTTTCCGCCCCGAAGAGGACCAACAGCCCCTTTCCAATGCGGGCGATTTCCCGTCCTTCCACGCGCACCGAGGCGCTGGTGACTCTCTGTAAAACCAGTTTCATGGGTGAAAGATTCGAGTTTCCGGATCGACGTGAATTTTACCGGGCGGTGAAAAACCGGGAGCTGGTTCCTTCGGGGCCTATAAGGATTTCAACTTTTCGGAAACACCGGGGGCAGCGCCCCTCATAGGCGTTGTTGTCCTTATTAAGGTAGACTCTCCGGTAAATGTTACAACATTCGAAGAGAATACCGAGGAATTTCTTCTTCTGCCGCATCCTTCCCCCATTCAATGGATTTTAAAACCCCCGGTCTTGACCTCAATTGTCATTTAAGTGAATCCAGCGCCTTGATTTTGGCTTCCTTGAAATATTGATGAGGAATATGCATGGCCTTGGTGATTTTGCGGATTTGTTCGGACTCCTCAAACGATATGTTTCCGTCGGCCGTGGCGATGGCGAAAAAGCAGTCGATCAGCTGGAGCCGTTCGTTAAAACTGAACCTCTGGTTGAACTGGGTGATCACTTCATGAAAATCGAATCCCTGCCGTTCCTGCTCCTCGACCACCTCAAAAAGGGTGTCCGATTCCGCCCCATGAAACCCGAACCGGCCGGCGAGGATTTTTTTCAGGTCCTTTTTTTCGGCTTCATCAAAATGACCGTCCACATGCGCCACCGAAGCGAGCAGGGTGCCCAAAAGGCAGATGTCATAGATCCGGTCCTCGGGCAGGTTTATTTTATGGCCAAGTTTAGCGCTCTTCAATTCAATTTTTTTGAATATTTTTCTTTTGAAATATCTTTCCAGGTCGGGGTCCATATCACGCGCGGCAGTGAAAAGCGTCCGTTGCAGGAAATTGCGGATTTTCCCGAGCGACCGGGTGGTGAAGGAGGATTCCTTCAGCCAGGCCGCGAACTGTTCCACCAGGGCCAATTCCCGGGCGTCTTTTTTCCGGTTGGTTTCGGCCAGGGTTTCCAGGGCTTGCAGGATCTCCTGTTTCTCTTCCATGGAGGACAACTCGGCAATCAACTGACGGAACAATGCCTCCTGCGCCTCCTTGGGCAAGGGAGCTTCCAGATAGGGCTTCAATTCCCGCAATTGTTCCGGATCCAGGTTGAATTCGCGGATGAACGATTTGAGGAGATTGAGTTCGGAATGGGTCATCTGCCCATCGGCCCACGCGACGGCGGTCATCACTTTCAGGAATGTCAGCTTTTTAAAATAGGACATAAGCAGGTTTCAGTAAAAAGAGGTTTTTCATTCAAACCGATTCAACCACAATCGTCCGGTCCGGTCTTTCATGTGTATGCCGAAAATATCGAGATACCCGTCGTCATTGATATCCCCGAAGGTCATTTCCTTGAAAGACCGGGAAGGGGGAAGCCGTTTGACGGTTTCCTCGGAAAAGGTCCACTTCCCCCTCCCCTGCAAATAGTAGACTCCCCTTTGACTCAGAATCAGGATATCGGGAAGTCCGTTGGCGTTGGCGTCCAGCAAATAAACGCGGGATACGGGATGGTGCGGAAGCATTTTGTGCGAACGTTTTTTAAACCGGCCGCCGCCCACATTTTCCAGGAAATAAGAGGTCTCCCCGGGGTAGGCCCGGTATTTTTCCCCGAGCGCCCGGTTGACAACCAACAGGTCGTTGTCGCCGTCCCCGTCAAAATCCGCCCAATCCGCGTGGGCGCTTGAATCCTTTATCCGGGGGAGCATCCTTTGCGTCTGGTCGCTGAATTTACCCAACCCATTGTTGATCAGCAGCCGGTTCTGCCCGTTTCCGTAAACGAGGAAAACATCGCGGATTCCATCCCCATCATAATCGGCCAAGGAGGTTCCCACGATTCCCGGCGGTAACCTTGGCAACAGGAGCCTCGTCAGGTCCTGAAATTCACCCGCCGCATCATTGATCAGAATCCTGGCCTGGTATTTATCGGAACGGTGTTCGGAACTGAGAACGCGGGACCCGGTAAAGAACATATCGAGATCCCGGTCGTTGTCGATATCAGCCAGGTCCACCCGGTCCATTCCAGGATGAACCGCGGGAAACACCTGATCGGCCGATTTATAATAATACCCTTTCTTATTGTTGAGCAACAATAGGGCGGATGTTCCCGCGGCAATGTCTCCGACGATAATGAGGTCGTCCGCCCGGTCCCCGTTGATATCGCCCACGGCGAAGGAGCGGATGCTCTGGCCCGCGTTATCGGCCCATTTTCCGTCCTTTCTAAAAGCAAATTTCCCTTTCCCCTGATTCACCAGCAGAAGGATTCTCGAACGTCCCTTCCTGTTCAACACATGCAGGACCAGATCCCTTGCAGGAGCCTGATCGACCCAGGCAAAGGCCGCGCCCTGAATGAATCCGGGCAGGGAGGGCAGAAATTTGTTGGTGACATCCAGATAGTGCTGGAGCTGAGGATTCTTTGCCATCAACCGCTTCTGACTGCAACCCAGGGGCACGCAGAAAAGCACCAGCGTCAACCACAACACCGCAAGGGGAAGGATGGGACGCGCCGCCGGGAAAGGTCGAACAATCGCGGCCGCGCCATGTTCTTTCATGACAGGAGATCCAATGGAAAAATAGTTTGAAGGATGAGAACGGAATCTTTTTCCGCACAAGGTCATTTCTTCTCAACATATTTCATCTTTCAGGTTTTATCAACCCGGAAGACTAGCGCCCGATATCATTTTTGGGACTCATGACGGATTCATACCTTCCCCGCCGGGATCCCCATTTTTTGACGGAGTCCGGGTTTCCACCGCCCCCCGGGCCGTTGGGTCACGGTGGCCACCCTTTTGAAGAATTTCCCTGTTTAAGATACTGGTCGCGTAATTTGGACTCATAAGATGTGAGGGATCCGGTTTCCCAGTTCGCGGGAAAAGCTTCCTGGAACCCAATGCGAAACGCCCGGGCCGCCTCTTCGAATCCGGCTTCCTCCCCGCAAAGTTCGTGCAGGGTGGTGACCCGGCGTTTCAGGACTTCGAGACTTTTTCCGCGATGGGGGTCTCCCTGAAACAAAAACAGGGAGTTCATCCGCTCACGGTCACAGTCGATCAACAGGGAGCCGTGTTGAAGGAAAGAGCGGCGGTTGCGGCGTTGCGCGCTGCCGACCAGTTTTTTATGGTCCACGGCAATTTCATAATGGTTCAATGATGAAAAGCACGCAGGCGACCGGATCGGCTGGGAGGAAGGAGACGCATGGCGGCCTCCGGCCATCACCGCGTTCCAAATTCCCAACTGCTTCAGGGACGCCAGAATTGCTTCTGAAACCACCCGGCAGGACTCACGAAGGCCGGAAGGAAACCTTGGATGCGGAATGGGGGCAACCAGGCTGTAGGTGAGTTCCCGGTCGTGCAGGAGAGCCCGTCCCCCCGTGGGCCGGCAAATCACCGGAATACCCAGAAGGCGGCAGCGGTCCTGGTCCACGTCCCGGAACGGATTCTGGGAATACCCCACCGTCAGGGTGGGCCGTTCCCATCCGTACAAACGCAGGGTGGGCGGCGCCTTGCCTTCCCCACAAGCAGCGAGGATGGCCCGGTCGGTGGCCATGTTCCAATGCCCCTCGCGGCGTCCCTCTTCAATCAACCGCCATGTTTCCATCCTGGTCCTGACTGGAGCAAACCGCTGGAGGGTCCGGGAAACCGGGCGGATTTTATTTTGACTCCTCCAGGGTCATCCTTTAATATCAACGAATGCACGTCCTCAGACCGCATTCAATCCCGGCCAGAACGAATTTGTTCCTCTTTTCCCGGACGAACCATGAAAGTTTTCTTTTCACCCGCGCTGAAAGCCGCCGCGTTTGCGGTGGGGATTCTGTTTTGGGCCGCGGCGCCATGCGGGTCGGCGGAGGCTTTTGAAAAATTCCTCCCCGAATCCCCTATCTTAAAATGCCAGACTGCCTGCCACAAGGCTGAAAATATCGCTCATGCCCATCGGGATAAATCGGTGGCCGCGGAATGCAGGGATTGTCATGCCGCGCCTTCCGCTGCCAGCGCCCGGTCCCCGTTTCGCCCTCCAGGAAAAATGCGTTTGATCAACGCAGGCAGTTCTCCGCAATTCCTCGAGTCGATTTACAAGGGTTTCATCTCGGCGCCTCCCCCGGGAAACCGAAAATCCAAAAATCCGTCTCCGGCCAAAAAGAAAAAATCCAAGGGTCCACAAAAATACCCCAAAATGGTTCTGGTCCCGGCGGGTGAGTTTATCATGGGTTCCAACGAACGATGGGATGACGAGGCGCCGGAGTTCATCGCCTCCACTGGCGCATTTTATATCGATTTATACGAGGTCACGAACGAGGATTATAAAAAGTTCGTGGACGCGGCGAAGCGGACCCCTCCCTACCATTGGCCCGGCGGAAAGATCCCCCGGGGCAAGGAAAAACATCCCGTGGTTTACGTGAACTGGTTCGACGCGAGAGACTACTGCCAATGGGCCGGGAAACGTTTACCCACTGAAGAGGAATGGGAAAAAGCCGCCCGCGGGGAGGACGGAAACATTTATCCATGGGGAAATGTTTGGACTTTGGATAAATCCAACAATCCTTACAAACATTCCACGGGAACGGAACCGGTCGGATCGTATCCGGAAGGAAGAAGCCCCTACGGATTGTATGATATGTCGGGCAATGTCTGGGAATGGGTCGACAGCTTCTATCTTCCGCACCCGGGAAACATCGTTCAGCGGGCGGAATACGGGAGGGACAAACGGGTTTTAAAAGGGGGCTCCTGGTTTGACTGTCTCTCGTACGGATGCGGATTGAGCGCACCAACTTTCAATCGATCCTTTTTCACCCCGGAAGTGCGCAACAACAGTTTCGGGTTCCGGTGCGCTAAATCCCCCTGACTCCCAGGCCGAGAGGATCCCAAGGGGGAATGCGGGGAGAGGACAGAAACCCCAAAAATGTTTCCTGCCGCCCAGCGTGCGCTGGGGTCATCCGGGCAGGACAAGGATAAAATACTTGTGGGGTGGTGAGGGTGCCGAATCAGGCCTCGGGAAATTCAAACGAACCAAGGGTCAGCCGGATACGGAAACTCCTTATCTGGATTTTCATCTTAGGGTTTTGGTTATTTTTCTACTGGTACCGGGTACCCGACACCCCTCCTCCCACCACCACCCCGCTTCCCATGGAAAACCCAGATCGGGATTCGCCCGCATCTCCCGAAAAATAATGCCGCGTTCATCCCTGGAAAAAAGCGGGAATGACCCGGCCGCGGGATCACCAGTGCTGATACCGGTGCCGGTTGACATTTTCGTTTCCCCGCAGCAAATCCAGGGCTTCCCCGCCAGGCCGCAGCATCAATTGGGTCTTTCCGTTTTCAGAAAAGCGCAAAAGCGTTTCGGGAATCTTTTTAACTGGGACGTTTTTTTTCGTTGGCAGGATTTTTTGCGGTTCCGGTTCGCGGGAAGAGTTTCGTCCCCACGCGCTTTTCAAAGGATGAAAAATTAATTCCCTTGAACTTCTTACCTGGCTCAATCCCCTGTCGAGATGGCCGGGAGAGGGAATCACCTTTTTATGGGGATAGGGTTTTCTAAAATGCCGGGTAAAGTCAAAATAAAGTTTATTCCGGCCATGGGACTCAAATCCCCGAATTTCAAATCCCCGTCCGGCGAACACAAGAGGTTTGTCCCTCACGGTAACGGTTTTGAGTGCGGCCGAGTGGGACTTTCGGGGAGGCCGGCCCATGTTCTCCTTTACATTCCGGTTCCAGATTTTCGTCGCTTTCCCCCCGCCCTCCGGGTCATTTTTTGGGCGGGCCATCCCTGAACCGGAAAACTCTTGCGAATGAGACCGGACGGAAATTTTAAACAGTTCCTCCGCTTCTGGAACCGGCGGCGGAATTTCAAGCCGGAAATCGACGGGAAAAACCGGTCCGTCCACCTTCTCCACATTCCCGGCCTTCCCCTCCAGGGGAGGGATGGCCATTAAAAAAAACAAAATCCAGACGCCCATTCCTTTTGGGAACAGGGGCTCCTTCTTTGATAAAATAGGATTCAGCAAAATTTTCCTCGTTCAGGGATTGAAAAAGAAAGATTCCCGGTTTTTGCTCTGGCTCGGAAGAGATCATCCGGCGCGCGGTCCGCAACCGCCAGTTTTTTCGCCACCGCCTGTTTTTTGACGCACCCCGAAAACAACAAATCCTTAAGTTCCAATATGTTAGCATTGGCACGAGGATTGCTCAACAGTTTTCTATTCCATTCAGGGTGTCATTGAGGGTATTATTTATGAACCGCAACCCCTAGTCAGATATAACCCGGGTGTTATCGGGAGGTTTCAGGTGGAAAAACATTTCAGGTCGTTTCTCGATCCGAAAATGCTCCGCTTCCTGGAAAGGAAAATGCGGGCCGGAGAGATTTCTCCGGAGGAATGTAAAGAGGTACTGAAAGAAATGATGCTCCGTGCCCACCGCGTGCAACAGGCCGAGCTTGCGAGCAACAAGTGGAAGACCTGGGCGGATGGATTTCGGTCCAAATTAATCGCCGGTTTCGGCAAATTTCTGACCAAGCCTCCCTCGGAACCCAGCCTGGGAATGGAAGAACTATCCGGCACCATCCGTTCCCGGCGGTTATAAAAAAATCGAACGGCCCAGTAAGCAATTTCACGGGTTGGGCGATCCCCCAATTTCCCATTCATTGAGGATGCTGGTATCGCGCGGTCCTTCCGCCTCCCAGTCCATTTTTACCACAATGCCTTTTTTCACGGGAGTGCCTTCCAGGCATTGAAGGCGATACAAATTCCCAGGCCTGCCCTTGGCGCATTTCATGAATTCCTGAAACAGGTTCTCCTCCTCCAGGCAAATATAATTATATTCACGGGAAGTGCTGATATATTTGGGGCTCTTTTTTTTGAGTTTTCCCAAATTCCAAGTTAAAAAATCAAACTGTTTTTTCAGGTTCGCGGGAACCCTGTTCTCTCCCTGCCGGAAAATGTACGCGTCCTTCCATTTTATTAAATACCGGCATTTGAAAACACACCGCGATTGACTGAAGTAATCCATCAGGCTTTTTTTTATTTCCGGCGGACCCTCCTTCAGGTCCTGAACCGTCTTCAGCAGGCGGTCGTCGCACGAACAATTCCGGTCCCACCGCTCTCGGTAGCAAAGCTGGTGGGCTTGGCAGGCCTTGTCCAAATCATCTACGGGCCGGGAACGTCCCCCCGTGGATGGGGGAATTTTGCCGCACCAGTTACCGTGCGTGGTCCATTTCATGAGAGGATTATTTTTTCCGGCGGGCGCCAGACTGTCCCGGTTCATTTCAAGAAATGAACCCTGGAATAAAGTCGTGTCAGGCAAATTCTTAAATTGTTCCAACACCTTTTCCCTGGAGAAATTTCCGTGCTTCTGATCTTCATCTGTAAAATCCAGGGGCAGAATTTCCAATTCCACGTTTTTTTCGGGCTTCAATGACGTCGGTTCAGTTCCCCATCTCTCGGAAGAACTTCCTGGAATAAAAGGAAACGCACAACTGGATATCGCCGTCATCCAAACTAAAAGGAAAAAGCTTCGACACGCTTCATACGACATAACCATCCTCCCGCCGCGGACATTACAGAATGGAGTATCCCATGTTTAGATGGAGCGGATTATATCAAACAATTCGGTGAAATTGGCATTCCGAAATCCAGGAGAGCAAATTATTCGAATGAGGATAAAACGGGTCCACGGAGGCGGGTTGATGAGCAAGAGTCATTCGCGGATACCTGCCCAGTACCTCCTTACAAAAAACCAGGCCCCGGATTTCGGGTTAATCTAAAGCCGATTCTTGCCGATATTTACAAAGATGTTTCAGCCAATGAAAACATTCCTTGAAAAACTCCATTTGATCCTTTTAAAAAAGGATTGTTATTCCAGAAACACCCTTGCCGAAACTCGTATCCCATTAACATGGAGAGGCTTTAAACATTAAATGACTCGCTGGCTCAAATTGACCGGAATTATTTTTTCGCTGGAGGTCATGCCCTGGACCATGCCTTGAATTTAATCACCGTGGGGGGAATCCTCTTCATTGCCTTGATATTGCAAGGGCTGTTGACGCAAAAGCGTTGGATCATCCTGACGGCCACCGCAACGGGGACGCTTCTCACCTTGTTGAGTCTCCTTGGGTTCCCCGCGAGCGCCAGGGTCTGGCCGGACCTTCTCAACCATGCGCTGATCCTGATCGGAATCGGGTTGACCACCGTCCTTTGCCTGATTCACCAGAAAAGAGAGAAAAAACTGCGCATCTCTCACAACCTACTGGCCGCCATCCGGCTGGCGCAATCCAGGTTCATCCCCGATCCCAACCCAAGACTGTTGTTCGAAGAGCTTCAGGGAAAAATCCTGTCCCTGACTCAAAGCGAATTCGGCTTTATCGGGGAAATTTTTTACACGGAAGCCGGGAAACCCTACGTCAAAACCCACGCCATCACCAACATCGCCTGGAACGAGGAGACGCAAAAATTTTACGAAAAATATATTGAAATCGGCATGGAGTTTCACAACATGGACACCCTGTTCGGTGTGGTGATCACTACCGGAAACCCGGTGGTGTCCAACAGCCCATCCACCGATGCCCGGAGCGGAGGCCTGCCCGAAGGACACCCTCCCCTCAAATCCTTCCTGGGACTGCCTTTTTATTTTGGTACCCGGCTGATCGGAATGGTTGGCATGGCCAACCGGCCCGGAGGCTACGATGGGGAATGGATCGCGTATCTGGAACCTTACCTGGCCACCTGTTCTCATCTCATCGTGGCATACCGGAATGAGCAACAACGTGCCTTGGTATTGAAGCAGCTTGAAGAGAGTAAGGAGCGCTATCGGATTATTTATAACCAGATACTTTCCATCGTCAAGGGAACTTCCACCGCCACCACCGGTAAAAAGTTTTTTAATTCCCTAGTGGTCCACCTCGCCTCGGCGTTGAATGTCAAGTTCGCCTTCCTGTCGGTAATAATAGAAGAGAACAAGGACCAAATGCGAACCATCGCCTTCTTCGCCGATGGAGAAATCGTGGAGAATATCGAATACGAAATAAGGGGCACCCCCTGCGAACAGTTGGTCAACGGTCAAACCGCCGCCGTTTTCCCTGACCGGATTCAAGAACGGTTTCCCGAGGATCGGTCCCTGAAAGAATGGGAATTGGAAAGCTACATGGGGGTTCCGGTTTTCGACGGATCCGGAAACCTCGCCGGTCTCCTGGGAGTGATGAACAATAAACCGATTCCCGATGTCACGAATATTCAGGCCATCCTTTCCATTTTTGCCGCCCGCGCGGAAGCGGAGTTGCAAAGAATGTGGGCAGAGGAGGGCCTCCATGTCAGCAGCATAAAACTGGAGCACAGCAACCGGGAACTGCAAAACTTCGCTTCGATCGCCTCCCACGACCTGCAGGAACCCTTGCGCAAAATCATTATCTTTGGAGACCGCCTGGCGATAAGCATGACCAGCGATGTTTCCAAGGCCCGGGACTACCTGGAACGAATGCAAAAGTCCGCCGGGAGGATGCAGCAATTCATCCAAGACCTCCTGCAATTTTCCCGGGTAACCAGCCGGAAAAAAACGTTTGAACCCTCTAATCTCAATACCATTATCGACGAGGTGGTCGAGAACCTGGAAACGAGAATCGCCCAAACCAGAGGAACCGTCAATGTTTCCCAACTGCCCACGGTGGAGGCGGATCCCTTTCAAATGCGCCAGCTGTTTCAAAATCTGTTCTCTAATTCCCTCAAATATCACCGGGGGGGAGTCCCCCCTGTCGTCAATGTAAGCAGTTCCCCCAAGGAAAACGGGTCGTGGAAAATTACCGTGCAGGACAACGGAATCGGTTTCGATGAAAAATACACGGAACGGATCTTCAAACCCTTCGAACGTTTGCACGGCTCCACGGCCTATGAAGGCACCGGCATGGGGCTGGCGATTTGCAAAAAGATCGTGGACGGCCACAAAGGGGTGATCACTGTGAAGAGCCAGCCGCGGGCAGGAACCACGTTCACCATTTACCTGCCCGAAACACAACCCGCAAAGCAAAGCATCGTCTGAACGATACGATACCGGAAATGGAATCCGGTAAGGCCGCACCCGCCATTCGCAAAGAGGACTTTCTCAAGGGAAAAAACCGTGGGGCGGGACGCTGGAAAATATATTTGCTATTTCGCGGAACCCCTTATATAAAAAAGTACGCTCACCGGAATTCCGGCGGGGAACCCTCGGACACCCACCGCGCCGGGGACTGTTTCCAGGTTTTCCGAATGGGAAGGCATCCCCTTCAAAATACCGTTGTAAAAATGAAACATAAGGATCGAGGCCTTCGGGGAATGGGTTTGACAATATTTCCAAAGGCTTGATAGACTGTGGACGCCTTAAGGCTGTTTCTCGCGATCGATATTCCGGACTTCGCCCGGGAAAAAATCGCCGAGGTTCAGAATGATTTCAAAATGCTGAATCTGGACGCCGCCTGGGTCAATCCGGCCAAAATTCACCTAACCATGAAGTTTTTAGGAAACACCCTCCCCCGGTTGATTCCTGAAATTAAAGAGCGTATGGTTAAAATCACTCTCCCGGTCCGGCGGTTCCATGTTTGTCTGGACCAGGTGGGCGTGTTTCCCAATTTAAACCGGCCGCGTGTCCTGTGGGTGGGCCTTCAGGATCCCCAAGGACAACTCATTGAATTGAGGAAAAAGATAGAAGACGAGATGGCCGGCCTGGATTTTCACCGGGAAACCAAAGCCGGGATTCCACACCTCACCCTGGCGCGGATCAAATCCGGCCGGAACAGGAGCCGGTTGAAGCAGGAAGTGGAGTCCGGCCGGAAAATATCGGCGGAACCGATCGAAGTGCGATCGGTGCACCTGATTCAAAGCCGGTTGACCCGAGAAGGACCGGTCTACACCGTGTTGGATCAGTTTCCCTTGAGTGGAACCGGGGACGGGCAATCATGAATCCAAAATTTGAACCGCTTCGCTCACCAGTCATAAGGAGGCTCCATGGGGTCGGACGATAGAGAAAAAGCATTGGAACTGGCGTTCATGCAGATCGAAAAACAATTTGGCAAAGGATCGATCATGAAACTGGGCCAGGCCGAAAGTCTGAAAGGGATCCCGGTCATATCCACCGGGTCCATTTCCCTGGACAACGCGCTGGGAGTCGGCGGGGTGCCCCGGGGAAGGATCATCGAGATATTCGGTCCGGAGGCTTCGGGTAAGACCAGCATCAGCCTTCACATCATCGCCGAGGCTCAAAAGGTTGGTGGGGTCGCGGCCTTCATCGACGCGGAACACGCGCTGGACCCCAAATACGCGAACGCGCTGGGAGTCAATCTGGATGACCTGCTTCTTTCCCAGCCGGACACCGGCGAGCAGACGCTGGAAATCGCCGAGGTCCTGGTCCGCAGCGGCGCGGTGGACTTGATTGTCATCGATTCCGTGGCCGCCCTGGTTCCCAAGGCGGAACTGGACGGTGATATGGGCGATTCACACATGGGCCTGCAAGCAAGATTGATGTCCCAGGCCATGAGAAAACTCGCCGGTGTAGTCAACAAATCCAACACCTGTCTGATCTTCATCAACCAGATTCGGATGAAAATCGGGGTGATGTTCGGCAATCCCGAAACCACCACCGGCGGCAATGCGCTCAAGTTTTACTCTTCCGTCCGGCTCGATATCCGCCGCATCGCCGCGATCAAGGATGGCGACAGGGTGATTGGTAATCGGACGCGCATCAAAGTGGTCAAAAACAAGGTCGCTCCTCCTTTCCGGGATTGTGAATTCGATATCCGTTACGGGCTGGGGATTTCCAAGACCGCCGATCTTTTGGATTTGGCCGTTACCCATAATATTGTTTCCAAAAGCGGCACCTGGTTCTCCTATCAGGAAACCCGCATCGGCCAGGGACGTGAAAACGCCAGGAAATTCCTGGAGGAAGACACTGCCATGGCAGAGCGAATTGAAACACAACTGAGGGAAAAACTGGAATTGCCCATGCCGAACCAGGAGGAGCCCGTCTCTGCCAATCCCGAACCACCAACCGGTAAAGGGAGGAAGACGGCAAAAACCGCCTCTTCCTGAACCAGGAGGCCATGCCAACCCACGATGAATTAAAAAAAGCCCGGTCGTTTGCTTTCAAGCTCCTTTCCTACAAAGACCGCACCCGGCAGGAAATCGCCGGCCGCCTGCTCCAAAAAGGATTTTCCTCTTCCATCATCCAAAAAACCCTCGACGGCTTGACCAGCCTCCACTACCTTGACGACAAGCGATTCGCCCTCGACTGGGGCCGTTCCCGCATCGAAACGAAAAAGGTAGCCAAACGAAAACTCTGGCAGGAATTATCCGCCAAGGGGCTGGAACCGGAAATCATTGGCCAGACCCTGGACATTCTTTATTCCGAAATTGACGAAACCATGCTGGCGAAACGGTGCGCCCAAAAAAAACTTTCTCTCCTTAAGGGGCTCGGCCTGGAAATTCAGAAACGCCGGCTGGCTCAATTCCTGTACCGAAAGGGGTACCCCTCTGACATCATTTTCCAAACCGTGAATGAATTGATTCCCCGTTCCGGCGATGAGGCCCCTTCCCCCCTCGGGAGACGCCACCCAGTTCAGGACGGCGGAAAATCCTTCACCTCCTGTGACCCCGATTAACCGATGATGGATATTTCACTCGTCCTGCCTCATCCCGTAATAGCGGGAATGGTATTTGTATTCGGCCTTTTGATCGGAAGTTTTTCCAACGTGTGCATTTACCGGCTGCCCCGGCGGGAGTCGGTGGTGTTTCCTGGTTCGCGGTGTCCCGAATGCAGCACTCCCATCCGGGCGATGGACAATATTCCGGTCTTCAGTTACCTGTTTCTTCTGGGACAGTGCCGGTTCTGCGGTTCCCGCATTTCGTTCGTCTATCCTTTCACCGAACTGGTCACGGCGCTCCTGGTCACGGCGGTATTCTTGCGGTTCGGGTGGACCTGGGAATTCCTGATCTATGTCATTGTCTGCCCTGCCCTGTTAGTGATCACCGTCATCGACGCCAGGCACAAGATCATTCCCGACAAAATCACCCTGCCCGGCATGGTTTTTGGCTTGGCCGCGGGAACGTATCTGGTCGGCATTTGGGCTTCCCTGCTCGGATTTCTCGTGGGCGGTGGTTTGTTTTACCTGGTCGCGGTATTGAGCCGGGGAGGAATGGGCGGCGGCGACATCAAGTTCATCGCCGCGGCCGGCGCTCTCCTGGGATGGAAAAAAATTCTCCTCATCATTTTTCTGGGAGCTGTATTAGGATCTATTGCCGGGCTGGCATGGATGGTGGTAAAGAAAAAAGGGCGGAAAAGCCAGATACCCTTTGGTCCCTTCCTCGCCGTGGGCACTTTAATCGCCATATTTTTCGGCGATGAACTCATTCACCTTTACCTGGTGATGATGACATAAAATTAACGATCCGGGTCAAGTCCCTTCGCTAATCATGAACCCTTTGAAAGAGGTTTCGAATCATGGAAAACGATGAAAAGAATCAGGAAGGAATCTCACCCAAGGAGGAAAACGGGGATCAAGAAAAACCGGCCGGGCAAAAACCGGACGCCGCATTGGAGGCCCGCATCAGCAAAATGACCCAGTTGATGGAGACATTTTCATCGGAACTGGAAACCATTAAGTTAAATATTCAAAAAAGAAAAAGCGAAAACACCACCCTGAAAATCCTGTTCTATACCGGACTCATCGTCTTGCTTCTCGGTTTCCTTTATACCAACTCGACCCTGCAACGGGCCCAGCTCCAAAGCCTGGAATCCAATATCGATACCCTGCAGAACCGGATGAACCGGGAATTGGTCATCGTCGAAAAAAACCTGTACAGGGAAATCCAGCGAATCGAAGACAGGATCCAGGACCTGAGCGGAAACGATTTGATCGGCGTGCTCCAACGGATGAACGACTCCCTCTCACGCTGGAATCCTGGAAACGAAAAGACCGCGGGACTGATCCAGGAAGTCCTGAAAAATTCCAGGGAACTCCTCGCGGTCTACGGGGAACAGAAGAACTCACAAACGGAAAAACCGGAAACCGGGAAAAGCGCCGGCAAGGGAGAAGCAAAAAACACCGGATCGGATGACCGGGAGTTGAAGGAATAACCCCCTCATTCCACGGCAAAAACCATTTCGATTTCGTTCTGTTGGTCCGGTTCCGGTTGCCAGCCGAGGGCCGCGAGGTTTTCTGGCACCTGGTTTTCATTTTTGACCCCCACCAGGGCCGTCGTCAGCCCCGGTTGCCGGATCACCCAGTTGAGCGCCGTCTGACCGCAGGTTTTGCCCAGGGCCTGGGCGATTTTCTTCAACCGGTCCACTTTCTCGATATTTTTCTCGAAACCCGCTCCCGTAAATGTCCCGAGTATCCCCTTGCTCCGCCAGTCGTCGAAACGGGTGGTTTTATCGTATTTTCCCGTAAGCACCCCGGAGGCAAGCGGACTGTATGCGATGATGCCGATATCGTTTTCGACGCAAAAGGGGACGGTCTCCTGCTCGATGGACCGATTCAGAAGGCTGTACTCGGGCTGCAAAGAGACCAGGGTTCCAAATTTCAGGCATTCTTTCATCTGCTCCACGGAATAATTACTCACACCGATGAAACGGATCTTGCCTTTTTTCTGGATGGCCAGCAAGGCCTCCATCGTTTCCTCCTGCGGGGTGTCCTCATCGGGCCAATGCACTTGATAGAGATCGATCACGTCCGTTTGAAGACGTTTCAGACTTTGATCGATTTCCTTCAAAATGGACTCCTTTTTACAGTTGCGCCTGATCCCGCCCAGCTTTTCCCGGGTCCATACCAAACCGCACTTGGTGGCAAAAATCACCTTGTCCCGATGAGGTTTGAGCGTTTTGCCCAGCAATTCCTCCGAATGCCCGAACCCGTAAACCGGGGCGGTATCGAAAAAGTTGACTCCCAGGTCAAAAGCCTTGAGGATGGCCCGGGCGGACAATTCATCCCCCTCACTATGCCAAAAAGGGGCGCCGCCGATGCCCCAGCCGCCAAAGCCGATGACCGAGACTTCAAGGTCGCTACCACCCAGTTTTCTGTATTCCATGACACAGTCCCTCAATCGATTGATGCCGGTTGGGGTTGACATTATTTGAAGTGAAAAATACCATGATACATGTACGATTGACAGAAACTATTTTTTTCCTTTCAACCTTCGGCCCCTTTCCAGGAACCAGAAACCGGGAAACCGGCTGACCAGCGCTTTATATGAAATCCCTGTTGCGGGTATTGAGCTATTTGAAGCCCTATAAAAACTACGTCACCCTGACGTTGTTTTTCGCGATTCTCACGACGCTCCTGGACCTCATCCCCCCCTGGCTGATCAAGGTCATCATCGACCTGCTGGTGGAAGATGGCGGGTCCTCGATGATTTACGGGGCCATCGCCGCCCTCTTTCTGGTTTTTCTCGCCAGGAATTTTTCCAATTACAAACGGATCATGGTGAACAACACCGTCGAGCAAAAAGTTGTTTTCGACATGCGGTCCGAGGTGTACCGGGCCTTGCAGAAGCTCTCGCTGAATTATTTCGAGAACCGGTCCACCGGAGAACTCATGTCCCGCGTCAACGACGATGTCAATTACGTGGAGCGGATATTCATCGATGGGGTGGAGCAGGTGGTGACCGCCGTGCTGACCCTGGTTGGCATCACCGTCATTTTATTTTACCTGCATTGGAAACTGGCCCTGGTGTCGCTGCTGCCCATCCCGTTCCTGGTGTTCGGCGCCTGGAAATACACGCTCCGGGCGCACAGTTTGTACCACATCGTCCGCGAACGGGCCGCGAAAATGAACGCGATTCTTCAGGATACCCTCTCCGGCATCCGGGAAACCCTGTCCTACAACCGCCAACCCCATGAGATTCGGCGGTTCGAGGAACGCAGCCGGAACTATTGCGACGGCACCCTCAAGGTGATGAGCCTTTGGGCAATTTATTCTCCCTCGATGATGTTTGCCGGTTCACTGGGGACGGTCCTTATTTTATTTTATGGGATCGGACTGGTGCAGTCGGGGGCGATCACCATCGGGTCGCTGGTGGCCTTCCTGGGATATCTCGCCTTGTTCTACACCCCCATCAACCAGTTGCATTCGGTCAACCACATGCTGCAACACGCCCTGGCTTCCGGAGAGAGACTGTTTGAGATCATTGACGTCATACCCGAAGTCGCCGATATCCCCGGCGCCTATCTCCCTTCCACCAATGTGCGGGGAGGATTGCGTTTCGACCGGGTCAGTTTCTCTTATATAAAGGGGAAACCGGCCATCCAGGATATTTCCTTTGACATAGAGCCGGGGGAAAAGATCGCCCTGGTCGGCCACACCGGCAGCGGGAAATCCACTATCGTCAAACTCCTCATGCGGTTTTACGACGTCGATGCCGGGAGCATCTGGATCGACGCACACCGCATCCGCGATCTGAAACTTTCCTATATTCGGGAACAAATGGGCCTGGTTTCTCAAGACCCGTTTCTATTCAATGGAACCGTGGCGGAAAACATCCTGTACGGCAATATCGAGGCGGACCGGGAAAAAGTGATGCAGGCCGCCCAGGCGGCTCACGCCGACGACTTCATCCAGAACCTCCCCTTGAAATACGATACCGTGGTCGGGGAGCGGGGGGTTAAGCTGTCCGGAGGGGAAAAGCACCGCATCGCCATCGCGCGGGCCTTCCTCAAGGACCCGCCGATTCTCATCCTCGACGAGGCCACCGCGACGGTGGATACGAAAACCGAGGCCAAAATCAAGGAGGCGTTGCAGCACCTGATGGCCTCACGCACCACGCTCATCATCGCCCACCGGCTCTCCACCCTCGAGGGGGCGGACCGCATCCTGGTCATGAAGGAGGGGCACCTGGTGGAAACCGGCACCCACGAGGAACTCATCCAGCAACCTTCCGAATACGGCAACCTCTTCCGCAATCAGGTTCATCTATAAAGCCACAGGGAACAGGCCCGGTTTTTGGAACCCGGTTTGTTTCAATCAATTTAATTTATTACTTTTATCCGGTCTGATTGGCATGGAGGGGTGGGTGTTTTGCCTCCGGATGATATCGATGACACTGCACGCATTGACTGATCCGGGTCCCTTCCTTTGCATGACACATTTTGCAAACCTGGATCGAAGGCAATAACAGGTCCGAGGTGAACACGCTGTCCTCAACAGCGTTATGACACATCGTGCAAATCAGGCGTTTGTGCTTCCCATGGTGGAATAATCCCTTGTCAAAAAACCTTTCGGGAATGTTTGGCGGCGAAACGGCGGGTAAATGAAGTTGCGCGGATTCGGATGGATTGTGATGAAGGGTTCGGGGATGGACGGAATCGAGTTTCCATACCTTGATCGTCTGGTCATACGATGCGGAAATGATCGTCGACTCATCCTGGTTGAACCGTGCCCCGTGAATTTTATTTTCGTGTCCCTTGAATTCACGAATCAGGGTTCCCGACTCACTGTCCCACAACCGAACGATATTGTCGCTGGAACCGGTCAGGACCCTGGACCCATCCCGGCTAAACTCCGCCGTAAGAAACAGCTGGTGTTTGAGCACCCTCTCCCCCTCCTGGTTTGATTCGTAAACCGCCAGGGTGGCCTGGACCGAACCTCGATGCAGATTCCAGATTTTGGCGGAATGGTCCCTGGAGAAGGAAATCAACCGGGACCCGTCCGGGCTGAAGGCGATCCCCGTAACCTCCCTGCTGTGCCCGGAAGAAGGTTCCTCCGCCCCTTCCCCCGCTGAATATTTCCTCAAATCTTTTCCGGTCCGTGCCTCCCAAAAGCGGATGGATCCATCGGACATCGCCCCGGCAACCTGCATGCCGTCCGGCTGGAACCTGGCATCCAACACATCGAGGAAGGGTTCCTTGAACCGGGCCACTTGTTTTCCGGTTTTTGCGTCCCAGAGAATGGCCGAATAATCATCCGCCCAGGTCAACGCCCTGGTTCCCTCCTTATCGAAGGAGACTTTTTGGACGGAACCGATATGGCCCCTCAGTATATGGATGGCTTGTTGCGAATCCAAATCCCAGAGGATGGCGGATCCATCGCCAGAACCGGTGAGGATCATTTTACCGGTGGCATCAAAGCGCGCATCATGGACCGCCCCGTGGGGGTGTTTGAATATGCGGGGTGGTTTTTCCAGACCGCCCATGTCCCAAACCCTTGCCGATGAATCCCTGGAAGCCGTCAGGAGAAGATCCCCCCTCGCGCTGAAGCGAATGGAAGTCACAACGTCTTCATGACCGCCAAGGAGGGTTTCCTCTGAAATAAATCCGGATTCCAGGCCGTATAACCGGACATCATGATCCCAGAGACTGACCGCCAACCACGCGGACCCGGGGTGGAGGTCCATCACCGGTGAAACATTCAGGACATGGCATTGGATGCATCCCCCCTTTTCTGAGAAAAAGATTTTATTTTCAACCTGGGACAAATTCTTCAATCGATCGGCGAGAAGGAGCCGATCCTTTATCTCTTGTATCTCTTGCGATTTCGATTTATTTGAGGAGAAACCCGTTTTTTCAACGGGTAAATTTTTTATGGAACCTTGGGGAACAGGGTTGCCGTTGATTTGCTCATGCAGAAATTCCTCCGGCGATTTCAGGAAAGACCGTACCAAGGCAGGCCGCACGTGAGGAATTTCCAGCACCGGGTGTTCCTTGTCCAATACGAGTTTATGACAACCGGAACAGGACTCCTTGAAGGTAATCGGTTTCATGTGCGCTCCGGAGGAATCGGGAACGTGGCAATCCTCGCATTGCATTTCACGTTTGGATCCGTTTGCCGGACCCTCCATCTCAATAGAACTCAGGTGGCGGTGGTGGTTGAATTTAATTCGGGACCGATCGGACAATTTATCCCTGACCAGGTGGAACTCTGGATGCGTGCCGCCGCCAAACCCCTTTATGTTCGCCAAGGTGGATTCGGGATGCAGGGCCTGGATGTTGGCATGACAACGCACGCAAATCGAACTTTTTGCCGGGATCATGGATTCCCGTCCGTTATGTTCCCGGTGACAAAGGGAACATGGCGTTTTCAATTCCGGATGATCGGCAAAGGTTTTGACCAACGTTACCGAATGCGGCCCCCTGGCATGACAAGTCAGGCAAGCTTTGTCCGCAACTTTTTCGAAGGAATGGAGGTGGCAGGATCGGCATCCCTCGCCGAGGTCCTCATGTGCCAGAAAAATGGGGCCACTGCTCCAGAACCTCTCACCACTCCCTTTCAGGGGTTGCACAAGGAAAAACCATGATATCGGCAGAATCAACAACAGGGAAAGAACCCCGTAAGACGGAAGGCGGCGGGTAATATCCAGTTTTTTGAGAGAAGCCGCGAGGAGTTGTTTTTCATCTTTTTCCAATACTTCCTGGCGGGTCTCAAGTAGTCCCCAGCCCTTCTTGTTAATAACTGTTTCCAGGGAAACGTCCCCAATTTTCAAAATATCCCCGGGCTTGAGAAGGGCCTTGGTCACGATCCTGCGGTTGATCAGGATTCCGCTGATGGATCCCAGGTCCTCGACGAACAACCCGCCCTCATGAAGTGTCAGGCGCGCATGGTTGAAGGAGACGAGCCGGCTCGGAATCCGGATATCCGAGGAACTTCCGCGTCCGATCAGGATCTCCGCCTGATCCCATTCCTGGATCGACCGATCCCTCAGAAATTTTCCCCTTCTGGTTTCCTGGATAAATTGAAATTTCATAGCTGGCTTTTCGTGAACGGTATCGGAAATTAAAAATAAAAAACCGAGAAAACATGGATCGCCACCACAGCCAACAGCGCGATGGAAAGGGGCACATGAAAATAAAGCCAGATTTTCAACCAGAAATAAGCACCGGCCTCTTGTTTCAATTTGTTTTGAAGTTCCATTTTCTTGCGGACCAGGCGCACCGCTTGGATGGCCTCATCCTGCTCTTTCCTGGGGATGGAGGTGATGAGGTCCGTCACCTCTTTGTCTTTTGTCAGACCTTGATTTTTTCCTGAAAAAATCAGACCCGTCAGGGTCGGTTTGAAGGGGGAATCAATGGTATTCATCAACCTGATAAAGGAATCACTTTTCTGCTGTTCAAGGCTCTCCAGGTCGGAGCCTATTACCTGGATCTGGACCAAAAGATCCCGGATGTTGCCGCCTCCCCGGTTGGAAAGGATCTGGCTGGGCAAATAAAGGTAATTGCAAGCCCCCCAAACGCCGCTTAAAACAACGGCCACTAGAAGAACATATCCCAGGGTATGCACGTTGGGGCCAAAGTTAAATCCGCCATGCATGGGGACGATCGCGATCAAGGAAATTCCGATCCAGACATGTCCAGACAACCAACCCAACACCGTTCCCCGGCTGGAAGCATAAGAACGTTTTCTCAAACCGAACCCCATCAGAAAAAGGATTCCGGCCAGGGCCAAAACACCATACGTATATCCGAGGAAGGTGCTTCCTCTTTTGCCGTTGACGGGGTGATCCAGCCAATAAAATAGGATCAATAATGAAAGAAACAGGAGGTTCAACACCATCCAACGATACTGTCTGTAATTCAAAAAATTTTCCTTTATCATTTCCAAAACCCCTGTGTCTGACCCGCCAACTCGAACAACTTCGCCGGCTCCACCCGCATGGCGGCTCCCGTGGGACAGGACCGGACACAGGCAGGGCCTCCCTTCAACCCGATGCACATGTCGCATTTGGCGGCTTTTGGAGGACCCTCTTCTTTCACCCGGGGTTTGAACCAGGAAGAAAAAAGGGATTTTTTCCCTTGAGGAGGAGTGTCGTGAACCATTTGAATCACCCCATAAGGACAATTCTGCTGGCAATTGCCGCAACCGATGCATGAATCCCGGATTATGATTTCTCCATTCGGCTGGCGGGTCAGGGCATCCGGCGGACAGTCCAGCATACACAAGGGGTTTTCACAATGGCGGCAGGAAGTGGGAACCTGGATGAAGCTGAAACTTTCTCCCCCGTTCCTGTCCAGACGGCTGCAACCGTTATGGGTGGCGGCGCAAGCCTGCTCGCAGTTATCGCAACTTACGCAAAGATCGGAATCAATGATTAAAACATTGTCCGCGTCGGACAATCCCTTGCCTAGCATGAAATCCAGAAGTTTCGCCGACGACTCACTGGACTGGAAGGCGAGGTTTTCGATGCGGCGTTTTTCCGCCACCCGGCTGATCCGCTCCCTCGCATCGGGATGTTGCTTGACAAAATCCAGGAAATCCGGTTTTCCTATCACCAGAGTGTCGCAGGCCACCACGGCGGTGACCGTTGCTTCCCGAAGTCCAGGTTCGGGATTGAGAACGGACATTTCGCCGACATAATTCCCTGCTGGCAAATACGTTTGTGTGATATTCAGGCCATTGATCCGGCGGGAGATTCTCACTTCCCCTTTACGAATCACATGAAAGGAGTCTCCTTCATCCCCTTCCTTGAAAAGAACGTCACCCTTTTTTAAATGATTCAACGCGGCCTTCCTGGACAAATCTTTTAGGAATTTCGAATGCACTCCTGGGAAAATAGAGGTTTGCAACGCCCGGAACACAAAAATTTCGTCCAGGGCCCGTTTCACCGAATCCACGGAATTGATCAACTTCTGTATTTGCTTGCGCGGCGTTTCCAGGAACAAGGATTGCTCAGCGACGTGCACGGTGGCCGACCGCCGCCGGCCCGACAGCAACCCCATTTCCCCGAAAAAATCTCCCGGTCCGATTTCCACCCATTGATCCTCCGGCAGGTCATCATCGGGAAGTTCGACCAAAACCCTGCCCTCGATGATGTTGAACAGGGTATCTGAATAGTCGTTTCGCCGGAAGACAAGCTGTCCCTGGTTCTTTACACGGAGGGAGGATTCATAAATCAATTCCCGGAACTGGGGATCACTCAAATCCCGGAACAGGGGAAGGTTTAGTCGGATGCGGTCCAGGTTTTCTTGGACCGATCCGGGAAGGATTTCCAGTTTTTCCTTAATCAATACCTGGTCGGCGGGCTCGACGGGATTTCCCAAAATATGCTCTATCACCTCATGACCCTGGTTGATCGCCTGTTTTATCAATGGATACCCGATCAAGGAACCAATCAGGTAAAGTCCCTTGACGTTGGACTCATAATGGCTGTCCACAAGCGGGACCGCCCCAGGCTTCGATGAAGGGAACTCGACTCCGCAACTTTCAATAAATTTTCTGGGAGGAATGCCACCCAGGCGGGCTATCAAGTGACTGCAGGGGACCGTCACTTCCCCGTTGGGGGTGTTGAGGATGGTTTGCTCCGGTTCAATCCGGGCGACCGTGGTGTTGTAATAACCGCGGATGGATCCCGACTCGATCGCGTCCTGGACCCGGGCGGCGTTGGCGTCCTTGGCACGGGGAAATCCACCTCCCCGGTTGATGATGGAAACCCGGTTCCTTTCCGCCAACACCAGCGCGTGCTCGATCGCGGCGTCGCCCGCGCCCACCACCAGAATATCCCGATCCTGGAAGGCGTCGGGGTCCGCCAACCGGTAAGCGACGTGAGGCAAGTCCTCTCCCGGAACCCCCTGCTTCCGGGGAGTCCCCCCCACGCCCAGGGCCAATATCAGCGACTGGCAGGTGCAATGACCCTCCCCATAAAACACCTTGAACAGCCCTTCGGACTTTTTGATCCTGGAGACGTGCACCCGTTGACGCACATTTACATTCGCCTCCCGGACCGCCTGCTCCCAGGTTTGGAGAACCTGTTCCCGGGTTCCCGCGCGGAAGCTCAAATGACCCGCCAACGGGAGCTTGCCCGGTTCCGCCATCACATGTTTCCGCAATTGGTATTCATGGATAGTGTTGGCAATTTCCCCTTTTTCCAACACCACATGGGAAAGATTGTGATGGGAGGCATTTATCCCGGCGCTTACCCCCCCGGGTCCAGCGCCTACAATAGCCACATCAAAATGTTCTACCATGGTTTCCCCATCAATCCCTGCTACTGCTTAATATGAGAATTGAATTACGAAACCCAACCGCGTGAGCTTGCAAGCCCCAACGTATTCAAGAACCGTTCTGAAAATTTCAAGGTGGTATGGAGATTGATTTTCCTTATATATAGTCCTTTTTACCCAATCATTCAATGATGCAGCCGGAATTTCCTCATTCATCCAGCAAATTCGGGATCTATCCGGCAGGGGCAACCAAAGGTGGTTGACAACCAATGGAGCCGGAAGCATAATGCCCAGTTGGCCGTGGGACCCAGCCTTTACCCCCATTGAATCCTGTTTGTCACGCTTTAAAAATCCATAAGGAAATTTATAGCGGCGGGTTTTGGCTTTTGGCCGGATCCTTCCAATCTTTGACCGAGGAGACTCCATGCCGATTGCGGTTGTTGTGGGAATGCAGTGGGGCGACGAAGGAAAGGGAAAGATCATCGATCTCCTTTCTGACGAAGCGGATGTCGTCGCCCGTTATCAGGGAGGACATAACGCGGGACACACCATCTGTTTCGACGGGAAACAGTTCATCCTGCACCTGATCCCCTCGGGGATATTTCATCCCGACAAATTATGCGTGATCGGCAATGGGGTGGTGGTGGACCCCTCGGCGCTGACCGAGGAAATGAACCAGCTCGAAGCGTCGGGAATCGATTTGACGGGCCGGCTGGTATTGAGCGACCGGGCCAACATCATTTTGCCTTACCACACCAGTTCCGACATCGGCCGCGAATCCGAAGGCCGGTTCAAAAAGATCGGGACCACCGGCCGGGGCATCGGTCCCTCCTACGCCGACAAGATTTCCCGCATCGGCATCCGCGCCTGCGATTTTCTCAACGAAAAACGGCTTCGCGACCAGTTCGAGGCCAATTATCAGGAGAAAAAACAGATCCTGAAAAACCTTTACAACCGCGGCCTGCCCGAATTCGAAACGATGTTCGGGGAATTGATGAATTACCGGGACACCATTCTCAAATTCATGGGCGATACCCATACGCTCCTGGGAAGGGCCATCGCGGACAACCGGAAAATCCTTTGCGAGGGCGCCCAGGGAACCATGCTGGATGTGGACCATGGCACCTACCCGTTCGTCACCTCCTCCAACTCCACCGCCGGAGGGGCCTGCACCGGACTGGGAATTCCCCCCACTCGGATTAGCCGGGTGGTGGGGGTCGTCAAGGCTTACACCACGCGCGTGGGGGAAGGTCCCTTTCCCACCGAACTTACCGAGGGATGTGGTGAAAAACTGCGGGAACAGGGTCAGGAGTTCGGCGCAACAACAGGAAGGCCTCGAAGGTGTGGGTGGTTCGATGCCGTCATCGCCCGGTATGCCATCGGGGTCAACGGCATCGATGCCCTGGTGCTGACCAAAATCGACGTCCTCGACCGATTCGAAACCATCCGGGTGTGCACCGGTTATCGATATGGGGGAAAAGTGTTTGAGGCCATGCCCGCCGACCTGGACTGCCTGGAAAATTGCGAGCCGGTGTATACTGAATTTCCGGGATGGATGAAAAACACGGTGGGAATGAAATGCCTGGAGGAATTGCCCGATAACGCCCGGCGCTATATCGACGGGCTGAGTGAGCTCCTGGGCGTGCCTTTCATGATGGTCTCCACCGGTCCCGAAAGGGACCATACCATCCGGCTGGGCCAATTGTTTTAATCCACGGTAAGGGATTCACAGCGACACCCACCGGGTGACGGGCTGGGTGAGGGTGGTTTATCTTGAAACTGGATTTTGCCGAAAACGTTCTCGATTACCTGCGGGATCAAGGCCGGTTCGATCTGACCATCGACCTGGAGGAAATTCGGTCCTCCTGCTGCGTGGGCCGTATCCCGGAAATCCGCATCCATTTCAATCCCCCAGAAAACCCTGAAAAATACAGGCATTTCAGCGCCGAGGACATCCACGTCCACATCTCCAACCTGTTGCGGACCCAGAACACCCTCACCTTGACCCTTTCTGGCGTGGGACCGTTCAAAAAACTCCAGGTCTCCGGCCTGAATCTTGTACTATAATAGAAACATTCCGCATCTGGTTTGGTTATCGGGGCATTCATGAAATCCATGGGTTAGAAGGGATTCACGGGTCTTTAAGTCATGTTGACATTCTCCATTCTCATCGGATCCTGTTTGTTTTTCTTTTTTATCGGTTACCGGTTTTACGCCGGGCGGCTGGACCGGGACGTGATCCAGCCCGATGGTGCGAAAACCACCCCCGCGGTCAGCCAGGGCGACGGCGTGGATTACGTCGCCAGCAAGCCGATGGTGTTGTTCGGGCATAATTTCGCCTCCATCGCGGGAGCCGGACCCGTCATTGGCCCCATCATCGCCATGCACCATTTCGGGTGGGTGCTCACCCTGTTCTGGATCCTGGTGGGGAATGTTTTTATCGGCGCGGTCCACGACTACGTCACGCTGATGGTTTCGGTGCGCAACCGGGGAAGTTCCATCGCCGATATCGCCGAAAATACCATGGGGTATCGAGCCAAGGCGGTGTTCGCGGTGTTCCTGGTCCTGGCAATGCTCCTGGTGATCGCCGTGTTCGGCGTGGTGGCGGCGAAAACTCT
Organism: Nitrospinaceae bacterium; assembly: GCA_046754465.1. Lineage (GTDB taxonomy): Bacteria > Nitrospinota > Nitrospinia > Nitrospinales > VA-1 > JBHHVU01. The sequence continues at coordinate 74,904 of JBHHVU010000009.1, forward strand.
GATCGCCCAGCCGGAAATGGTCTTTCCCACCTTCGCCATCATTCCGGTATCGATGATCCTGGGATGGTTCATCTACAAAAAGGGTTCCAACCTGGTCATGGCCTCGCTAATTGCGGTGGGTGTGATCATTCTCAATATCTATATCGGATTCAAAATCCCTTTTCCCCTCCCGGAAGACGGGGTGTTGGGTCTTTCTCCCCTGATGGTCTGGTTCGTGGCCCTGATGGCTTATGCCGGGATCGCGTCGGTGATGCCGGTTCAAATTCTCTTGCAGCCGCGGGACTACCTTTCAACCTATATTTTATTCGGATCAATGCTGCTGGCCATTCTGGGTCTCCTTTGGGTGCGCCCGGAAATCAACACGCCAGCCTACCTGGGAATGTTTTCGGAAGGCCAGGGACCGGTCTGGCCCATGCTTTTCGTGCTGGTGGCCTGCGGGTCGGTTTCCGGATTCCACTCCCTGGTGGCGGGAGGCACCACCTCCAAGCAGCTCGCCAATGAATCCCATGGCCGGCCAATCAGTTACGGGGGGATGCTGACGGAAGGCGTCGTTGCGGTCGTCACGGTGCTCCTGGTTGGAGGCGGACTTTACTGGGTGGCCCCCGCCGCCGGGAACGTCGATATGGCCACCCTCGGGTTCCGGGAAACGCTGAGATCCGGAGGATGGATCCTGGCGTTCGGGAACGGATTCGGCAACGTGGTGCACCAGATGCTGCCGATGTTGAGTTTCACCTTCGCCTCAATGATCGCGGTCCTGGCCCTCAATACTTTTGTGTTGACCACCCTGGACACGGCGGTGCGCATCACCCGGTTCATCGTCCAGGAATCGCTGGGCCGCAAGGTGCCTTTCTTCGAGAACAAATACGTTTCCACCGGGGTCATCATTCTCCTGGCTTACATGATCGGGGCCACGGAGGGGTGGCAGAAAATTTGGCCCATCTTCGGGGCGACTAATCAGCTCATTGCGGCGGTAGCGCTCATGGTTGTATCCACTTACCTGATCGGGGTCCGAAAACCCGCGAAATACACGCTGTATCCCGCCATATTCATGGTGATCACCACCATTGGGGCGCTGGCGTGGCAGGGCTACCGGTTTTTCAGCGCTCCCGAACCGAATTATCTTCTGGGATTCGCCTCCCTGATCCTCATCGGCCTATCCCTGTTTGTCGGCAATGAGGGGATGCGGGTCCTCAAAGGGCGGCGGAGGGACGGGCTCCAACCCTCCCCCTCGGAAGCCTGATCCTGTTTCGGTTGGTTTTTCCAGGGGATTGTATTATGATAAATTTCATCAAACCGCTTGAAATTGGTTTCCATTCCGCCACCCAGGCCCCTCCGGCCAAGGCGGCGTAATTCCGGGGAACGATCGCCATGAAGCTCAGCGAAATTCTGGCTGCCAGGGAAAAGGCCAAGGAAAAAACGGCCCAGGGGCTTGGAATCACCAGCCCCCAGACTCCGCGGCCCGTGGCTGCCAAGTCGGTGATCAAGGTCATCCGCACCCGGACGACGCCCAATTCCGATGCCCTCCAATATGTGCTGAACGCCCAGATCATCGACCACGGTAACAAGTCGTACGCTTCGAAAAAGGATTGCGACGGTGACCCGATGGGGCAGGCACTGTTCGCGGTGAGGGGGGTGCAAAACGTTTATGTGATGGAGAACTTCGTCACCGTCACCAAAGACCCCGACGTGGACTGGGTTCCGCTCAAGGACCAGATCTGGAAAACCATCGACAAGCATGTGGCGATTTACCAGACCGATGAAAGCGCCCCGGGAGTCCAGATCGATGTGGGGAATTTCCCGTCCCTATCCCGGGAAGACAAACTGAAAGCCATCGAAATGGTGCTCAACCGATCCATCCGTTCCAACCTGGCACGCGACGGCGGCGGCGTGGAGGTCAAAGGCCTGGAGGAAAACGTGGTTCACATCCAGTATCATGGCGCGTGCGGGAGTTGCGCGACGTCCACCCAGGGAACGCTCCAATTCATTCAGGCCCAGCTCAAACAGCAACTCCACCCCGAATTGCAAGTCAAACCCGTTTAATCCCCTCCGGAAATCGGACCTCCTAACAAACCCCCCCGACTTTTTTCTCTTCTCGAAATTAAGATTTTGCGCGCTTTTCTTGTCAACCTGCCAGGCATCCCTTGACCCGTTGGGGTGGGTCCCCGGATGGATTCCCGGAAAAGTCTCCGCCTGGCCATCCCAAACGGGGCAAAATTTCCCTAAAAAACCTTTTATCAATATGTTATGATTCCATGATATTCAATACACCCCAAAATCCAAATGATGAGAATCTCGGGAAAAATGCGCGGCCTTCTGCTGTTATCGATCCTGGCGGCCCTTGGTATCTGGCTTGTCCGCGGGGGACCCGAATATCCTTTCGTCAAAGGATTGTTCGGCGAACGGAACCAAAAATTGAAAGTGGAGGACTTCCATTTCGAACCGGTCACCCGCCGGGACGTTCATCAGAAGGTTCTGGCGACGGGGACGGTGAGCCTGAAAACCGGGGCGGAAGTAAAGATCGGCACGAGAATTTCGGGTCAGTTGGAAAAACTGGGAGTCCGGATAGGCGACTCCGTGGAGAAGGGAGACCTGATCGCCGTCATCGAACACCAGGACCTCCTCTCCCGGGTGGCGAAATTCAAGGCCGACCTAAGATCGGAAGAGGTCCGGTTGATGAAGATTCAACAAGAGAGCCCTCTCGAAATCAACAAGGCCCGGGCGGAACTGGAGGAACTGGAAGTGCAGTTGCGCCTGGCAAAAAAGAATCTGCAACGCAATCTCGAATTGAACAAGCAGGGCTTCATCTCCGCCACGGCGATCGATGAAGCGGAAAAAGAAGAAGCGGTGCTGCAGGCAAAACTCAAGCTGGCCCTGGAACAATTGAAACTGTTGGAAATGAAGTTGCAAAATGATATCCAGCTCGCGGAAACCATCGTCGAAAAAGCCCGGGCCAACCTCAAGGAGGAAGAGATCCTATTATCCTACGCGAAAATCACCGCCCCCATTGACGGCGTGGTCGCCTTTATTTCGACCCAGGAAGGCGAAACAGTGGTGGCAAGCCTGAGCGCCCCCACTTTCGTGACGCTCATCGACCTCGACCAACTGGAGACAACCGTTTTCGTGGATGAGACGGATATCGGCCGGGTGAAAACCGGTCAAACGGCGGTATTCACAGTGGACGCCTACGCGGACAAATTTTTCAAGGGGGTCGTCCGCGAAATTCATCCCAAGGCTGTCATCAAGGACAACGTGGTCAATTACGAAGTCATCCTGGAAATCGATCCGGCCCATATCGGCCTCCTGCGTCCGGAAATGACGGCCAATGTGGTGATCACCACTGGCACGCGGCCCCTGGTTCTCACCATTCCCAGGGAAGCCGTCAACCGGCTGGGAAAAAAGTCCTTCGTGATCCTCAAGGAAAATGGGGTCCTGATCGAAAAACCGATTGCAACCGGTTGGCGGGAGGATAAATATATAGAAGTGGTTTCCGGACTGAACGAGGGCGACGAGGTGGGACTCCGCAACAAACCCAAAATAAAACGGCGCGGCAGGAGACCCCGGGGATAATGAGCCTCATCGAAATGCATTCCATTTGCAAGACTTTCAAGAACGCCGACTTTGAAACCCAGGTCCTGAAAGACATCACACTCAATATCGGCGAGGGAGAATATGTCAGCATCATCGGTCCGTCCGGGGCCGGGAAGAGCACCTTGATGACGATCATGGGCTGCCTGGCGTTGCCCACGAGCGGAAGGTATTTTCTGGATGGCGAAGAAGTGGAAAAGGTCAACGACCGGGAGCTCTCACGCATTCGCAACGAGAAAATTGGGTTCGTGTTCCAGGCGTTCCATCTATTACCGGGGGTCACCGCGGCCGACAACGTGATGATGCCCCTCATGTATTGCCGCGAGGTACCCCGGGACGCGGAACAACGGGCCAGGGAGGCGTTGACCCGGGTGGGGCTGGAGAACCGGATGCATCATACCACCGGCCAGCTTTCCGGAGGGGAACAACAGCGCGTGACTCTGGCCCGGGCTCTTATCAACAATCCGAAAATTATATTGGCGGATGAGCCCACGGGAAACCTCGACTCCAAAAACGGGGCGGAAATCATGAAAACGTTGGACCAGTTGAACGCCGGCGGCCGAACGATCGTTTTGATCACCCACGAGATGGAGGTGGCGCGGCACGCCCGCCGGATCATTTCCCTTCGGGACGGACAGATTCAGTCGGACCAGTCCTATGAGAATTTTCAGAAACTTGAAACAGGCCCTGCTGGGGCTTCGGCTCCATAAGGGTAACACCCTATTGATGACCTTGGGGATCGTTATCGGAATTGCTTCCCTGACGGTGATCGTTGCCATCGGCCAGGGGGCCAAGGCGAAAGTGCTCAACCGCATCACCAGCCTGGGATTCGGTCCGGAATCGTTTTCCGTTTACGCGGGGCCGGGAAGGTTATTTTTCGGCCGGTCCGGCGTCACCACCAGCATGACCCTGGAAGACGCCGAGGATATCGCCGCCCTGCCGACGGTCCGGCTGGCCATCCCCCGGCAAAGAGCAAGGATGCGGGTCATTTACAAAAACGAGTTCACCAATACGCGGATTTATGGGGTCACCCCGGACTGGCAAATCGCCCGGTCCTGGGCTCTGGCCGACGGGGTTTTCTTCAACGAAAACGACATGACCTGGAAACGAAAGGTCATCGTTCTTGGCGCCACGCCGGCCAGAAAGCTATTTGAGAACCAAGACCCACTGGGAAAATCGATTCGGGTGGGCCAAGTCTATTTCGAGGTCATTGGCCTGCTCGAGGAAAAAGGGCTCACCGAGAGCGGATACGATCCTGATGACCGGGCATTGATCCCGCTCACCACCAGCATCTCCCGGTTGCAAAACAAGACCTACCTTCACAGTGTCAAGGTCATGGCCATGAGCCCGGCGGTGGTCCGGGAGACCATGGCCTCGGTCCGGCAAATTCTCAGAAGAAACCACAACCTCTCCTCATTGGCGGAGGATGATTTCCGGTTCGTGACGCCCGAGGGCATCATGGAGTGGGTCACGGAATCAGAACAGGCCCTGAACCGCATGCTGATCCTCATCTCCACCGTTTCTCTTCTGGTGGGGGGAATCGTTATTATGAATATTCTTCTGGTTTCCATTCGGGAACGGATTCATGAGATCGGAATCCGCCGCTGTTTTGGAGCCCGCCGTTCGGATATCACCCAGCAGTTTTTGTTTGAATCCGTTTTCGTGGCTCTTTTGGGCGGAATTCTGGGAACGGCGCTGGGGTTTTCCATTTCCACGGGCCTGGCGCGGCTGGATATCATTCCCGCGAAAGTCACCTGGGAGCCCTTCGCCCTGGCGTTCCTCTTTTCTTCCATCATCGGGCTAATATTCGGAATACAACCAGCCAGAAAAGCCGCATCGCTGAATCCGGAAGAAACGCTCCGATAGGCGTTGGCGTGCGGGAAGGACCGCGATGCAAATCAATCGTTTTCTGAGTATCACCTTCATCGCCTTGAAAACACAAAAGACCCGAACCCTTCTGGCCTCTTTGGGGGTCATGATCGGAATCGCCTCCGTCATCGTCATGGTGGCCATCGGCAAGGGATCGCAACAGGAGGTCATGGAGGTGATCGCGGGAATGGGGGAAAACCTGATCACGATCAACGCCGGGGAAATGAAACGCCGTGGCGGCAGGCTGCGCTTGACTGGTAATGTGACCACCCTGACCCCGCGGGACGCCAGGGAGTTGATGGAGAGGGTGGACGTCCTGGTAAAATCCGCCCCTTTCCATTCCGCTCAATTGCAGGTGAAATTTGGCAACGCCGCCACTGAAACACTCGTTGCCGGGTCCACGCCGGATTTTTTGAGAATCCGGAATTACGAAATTTCCCAGGGGGAATTTTTCACGGAAAAGGACCTGAAGCTCAGTGCGCGGGTCGCCGTCATCGGTCAAACCACTGTTCAGAATATTTTCGGGGAAGAGGAAGCCCTGGGCCGGACTTTTCGCATCAACGCCGTTCCTTTCAAAATCATTGGAATTTTTGCACCCAAGGGCCTGGACACCAATGGAATGGATCAGGATGATATCCTCCTTATCCCCATCACCACCCTGATGCGCCGAATTCTGAATACCACCTACATCGATACTATTTACGCCAAGGCGGATTCGAAGAAACATATCGACCGGGCCATTATGGAAATTCGGGAGGTATTGCGGCGCCAGCACAAACTTGGCGATAATCAAAAGGATGATTTCACCATCATCAGCCAGTTGGATCTGGAAGACCTCAAAAAGGAAACCTCGGAATTATTCACCCGGTTGATCGTTGGAGTAGCGGCAATTTCCCTGGTCGTGGGTGGAATCGGGATTCTTGCCGTCATGCTCATCTCGGTCAAGGAGCGGACGCGTGAAATCGGCACGCGGAGGGCGGTGGGCGCCAGCCGGACCGATATTATCCGGCAATTTCTTCTGGAATCGGTTTTGGTGGGCCTGCTGGGGGGAGGCATCGGCGTGGCCCTGGGGGTTGGCATCACGCTGGGATTGACCCGATGGGGTCCCTGGACCCTGATCCTGGACGGGAAAACCGTTTTTCTGGCCACGGGGATATGCATCGTGATCGGTATGGTGTTCGGAATCTACCCGGCGCTCAAGGCGTCGCGCCTCGACCCCATGGAAGCGCTCACCATAGAATAGTCCTCCAAGCGGGCAGTGGACAGGTCAAGACAACGCGGGCTGGAAATCCTCCGGCCATCCCGCAAGTTTTCCCGGGCGGAATCGGGTAGGAGGCGGAGTTACCCCCACCGTCCTCCCACACCACCGGGCATACG
>JBHHVU010000010.1:0-79066 GCA_046754465.1 Nitrospinaceae bacterium
GTCGCCCCTAGGTCGCACAAAAGAAAAAGGGTTATGAGAAAAATCTCATAACCCCTTAATATATTTGATGAGCCGTGAAGGAATCGAACCTTCAACCTACTGATTAAGAGTCAGTTGCTCTGCCAGTTGAGCTAACGGCCCTTGTGGACGTTGCTGGATCCCGTTGGAAAAATCAAATTAGCATTTTCCCTCCACGGAGTCAACGGGGGTGAATGTGCCGCTGCGGACGGTTTCCCTATCGGCCGAAAAGAAAGGCGACGCCCTGGAATTGAAGTGCGCTGATCGAAACGGAGAATCCACCCAGGATCAGCGATAAAAATAAAAAAATAAACGCCCGGTTCCGGTCTTCCCGCGACCGGACAATGTCGATGAGAAATGCCACGAACATCATCGCAAAGAATAAAACTTTTTGCACGTCCCAAAGAAGGGCTTCCCCTTCCAGCGGCTTCTCCCGGTTCCCGGGAAAATGGTACGCGTTCATAAACCCGGCAAAATATACCGCGATTAAAAAAAGCGCCCAGACTTTCTGAAGAAGGGCCAGTGTCGATGCCGTGTGGTAATCAGCCAAGAGAAACCTTCCGCATGAAATTGGGAATCCGGATTCCTGGAAACGGGGAAACCTTCTTGTTAAGTTTCAACACCACCTGAAAAAAACATCGTGCGCAAAGGGACCGGGGGGAACTGGAATTGCACCCTTTCCCGGGGATTTCTTTTTTCGGATTGGCTTACAAATAATATGATATAATTGGGCATTCGAAAATTACCAATCATTTTTTCACGATATTTTGCCGCGGGATTTCTTGATGAATTCCGGTCAAGGGGGTAGGCGGGGGACCCGCCGGGGACATTCCCCGATGAGGTCCGAAAGGCGCCTGCTCATCCTTGAAATTTATTCGGTTTGATTTTTTGCGTCCATGAACATTCTCTGAAACATATTTAACAGAAGGAATTTGGAGATGGCTATCAGATTAGGTGATACAGCACCAGATTTTACCGCCGAAACGACGGAAGGAACCATTGAGTTTCACAAGTGGCTTGGGGACGGTTGGGGGATTTTGTTTTCCCATCCAAAGGATTACACGCCGGTTTGCACCACCGAGCTGGGGCGGGTGGCCAGGTTGAAGGATGAATTCGAAAAACGGAATGTCAAGGTTCTCGCCCTGAGCGTGGATCCGGTCGATTCCCATAAGGGCTGGATCAATGACATCAATGAAACGCAAAATTGCAACGTGAACTATCCGATCGTAGCGGATCCGGAAAGGAAAATCGCCACCATGTACGATATGATCCATCCCAACGCGTTGGATAACCTGACGGTTCGCACGGTGTTCATTATTGGTCCGGACAAAAAAGTCAAGTTGTCGCTGACTTATCCGGCCTCCACGGGGCGGAATTTCGACGAAATTCTGCGTGTGATCGATTCCCTGCAGTTGACCGCCAATTATCAGGTGGCCACGCCGGTGGATTGGAAGAGGGGGGATGACTGCGTGGTGGTTCCGGCGATCAAAACGGAAGATATCCCAGCGAAATTTCCGAAAGGGTTCAAGGAGGTCAAACCTTACTTGAGGATGACCCCCCAGCCCGATCTGTAACCCTTCCAGTCAGGAAAGAAAAAAGCCTGGACGGATGGGACCGTCCAGGCTTTTTTAATTATATTTATGGAAAAAGGTTCCGCCCATTCAATTTCTCACCTCATTCGGTTGATGGATGACAGGGACGAGTTTGTCCGCTCCCGGGTTCGTGACCGGTTGATCCAATGGGGTGAGGACGCCCTGCCTTTTCTGGAGATCATCGCCAACGACGAGGCATCCACGAGGCGGCTCATCGCCCGGGAAATCATTCAAGCGATCCTGCCCCGGCGCCTGGAGAATAAATTCCGCCGTCTCGCGGCTTCCGCCCGGGAAGGGGACATCGATCTCGAATCGGGGGTCCTGTTGCTCATGGAATTTGGATATCCCCAAGCCGACCCCCAGGAAGTCCGCTCCACCCTGGACCGGTTGGCGGAGGACTGCTCCCACCGCGTTTCGCCGAAGGATTCTCCCCCAGCGGCGGCGGAAGCATTGAGCCGTTTTCTTTTTCATGAAAAAGGGTTCGCGGGCAATACCACCAACTTCCTGGATCCCGACAACAGTTACTTCAACCGGGTCCTTCGCCGAAAGATCGGGATTCCGATCACCCTGTCCGCGCTTTGTCTCTTTGTCGCCAAGCGGCTGGAACTTCCCATCGTCGGTGTGGGGTTGCCGGGACATTACATCGTCAAATACGATTCGCTGGCCCATCCGGTCTATTTTGATCCTTACCATAAAGGCCGTGTTCTCACGCGGGAGGATTGTGTCCGCCGCGTCACCAGTCTGGGCCACCGTTTCGAGGAACATCATCTTTCCCAATCCACCCATCGGGAAACCCTGGTGCGCATGATGAACAATCTCATCATGATTTATAAACAGGATCGGAAAACGGAAAAATCCCGGCAGTTGTCTGAATTTGTCCATATCCTGTTGGACGCTCCGCGAAATTTCACGGCCCAATCCACCTAGATCTTTACCGGAAGGGAATTATGACGAAATCGGTTGTCGTGACGGGGGCAGGGACGGGGATCGGCCAGGCGATCGCCAGGATTCTGGCCGAAAAGGAGTATGCCCTCGTTCTGCTCGGACGCAACCGGGACCGGTTGGAAACCACCCGCAGCGCCTTGAAAAATCCCGGCAACCACCAGAGTTTTTCCTGCGATATCCGGCGGCGGGATCAAATTCGCGGCGCGCTTGAGAAAAGCGGGATCCGCTCCCTTTACGCCGTCGTGGCCAATGCCGGAATGGGCGGGGAAAATCATTACGCCGGCGAAGACCCTTGGCAGGAGATCCTCGATACCAACCTGACCGGAAGTTACCATACCATCAACGAATGCCTTCCCTTCCTGAAAAAAAACACCGGCTCTTACAGGAAAATAGTGATCATCTCTTCCATCCTGGCCCGGTTAGGCGTTCCCGGATACTCCGCATATTGCGCTTCGAAGGCGGGGCTGCTGGGTTTGATGCGTTCCCTGGCCGCGGAACTGACGGGGGACAGGATTCTGGTCAACGCGGTGTGTCCCGGTTGGGTCAACACCGATATGGCTCATCAGGGATTGCAGGGGTTCGCCAATGCGTTGAAAGTTTCCAAGGACGAGGCGTATCGGCAGGCGATGAGCCAGGTCCCTCTTGGAAAAATGTCGGAGCCTGAGGAAGTGGCCCAATTAGTCGCTTTCCTGGTTTCCGACGCGCAAGTCTCGTGCACTGGGCAAACGTTCGATATCAACAATGGAGCGTTGATGCCCTGATCCCCTTGGGACCCGGCGAGGGGATTTACCTGGGTCTATGTCAACGCCCGAAAGATTCCGCAACGGGAGGGCCCGTAAGGAAGGTTCGATCGATGGGGAGAATGGGTCTGGAACGGGGTGGGGAAATCAGGCTTCACTTGCCCCGGAAGAGGAACCGTTCTCGATTCCCTGGGGAAGGGGTTTTAAATCGGGTTCCGCGCTGTTTTGTAACGGGGCCAGGAATTGGCTCAACTGCTTTTGAAGATATTGCATGAGGTCGTTCAAGGAGCGGAGGATTCTTTCCCCTTGAGGCAAATGACCCGCCTGGGCTTCGAACTCCGCTTCCACCGATGCCAGTACCAGGGCGGGAAGGTCCCGGATGTTCGACGCGCTGCTTCCCGGATGGGCCGATGAAATACCCCCCAGGGCCGCGGCGTCAACAGGATTGGGGACTGGGTTCGCCGCGGGAGAAGCCGCGTCCACGGTTCCCCGCGCGGGTTGGGAGGAGAAGCTTTGAGCCGATATAGTCGCGGTAATCACCCTCTCCAGTGAAAGCTCTACTTCCGATATCGTTCCCAATGAATTGGATAACACCTGGGCCGTGATTCCCGGATCGAATTCGCTTTGAGTAAAAAATTTACGCGCGATGGGGCCGATATCCTGGACCAGTTTCTGGATGGCGTCCAGTTCTTGCGAATTCAGGTCTCCCTGAACCGACAAGGAATACCGGGAGGCCGCGACGGCTGCCGAGGAAAATTCCTGTACCGTCTCCCCACCGGCATACCGGGTTTGGGATCCCGATTCCGTCAGCGACTGGCGGTTGTCAAACGACAGGTTCACCCGGTCCCCTTCCCGGGTTTGGAGGGTGAGGCCCGTGGAAAAGGAAATGTTCACCGCCGTCGAAAAGGACCGCTGATCGGTGACTCTCGAGGCTGCTAACCCTCCCTGGATGTCCATGGGTAATTCCCTTTTTCTTGTGATCCAAAACTTCTTTCTCTCTATTTCCTGTTATCGGCAATGGGAAAAAAAACATTAAAAAAAACTCTATGTAACCTTTTATTCTAATGTAATTTAAAGGGGGGGGAGAAAGGCGGGATGGGATTTAAATATTCCGGAAGAGCGGTAGGTTCTTGTCTTTTTCCGACAGAATAGGATTTTGTATGGGCCATTCGATCCCAATGTCCGGATCGTTCCAGCGTATCCCCCGTTCTCCGGCGGGATTATAATAATCGGAACATTTATAGAGAAGTTCCGCGGTATCGCTCAACGTACAGAACCCGTGCGCGAACCCAATGGGGATATAGATCTGCAAACGATTGCCTTCCGAAAGACAGACGCCGATCCACTTTCCAAAAGACGGGGAATTTTTACGGACATCCACTACGACATCAAACACCTCTCCGTGCGTGACCCGGACCAATTTGGCCTGTCCGGGCTCTTCCTGGTAATGGAGGCCCCTCAGAGCTCCTTTTTTGGATAGGGAGTGGTTGTCCTGAACAAAATCGTCGGCGATTCCCCGTTCCTGGTATTTGCGTTTCACGTAGCTTTCATAAAAAAAACCCCGAGAATCCCGATGCACCTCCGGCTCGATGATTAAGACTGCATCTAATTCCGTTTTGGTGACCTTCATAGGCGGACCGATCGAATTCAAAGGGTGGGAAGAAAAAGAGAATACCCAGAAAATATCTGAAAACCCGAATGGTTGGGAAACGCGTTTTGATTCTCGTTTCTTTTCCGGATTCCGATTTTATTCGGATATTTTAAAATATCAATTTAATTTTGTTCCTTGCCCTATTGCCCCCGCCGGTGGGCCCGGACACAAATCCGTTAAGTCTTCCAGCCAGATTTTCGATAAGGTAAGGAGCGATTTGCAGTGAGCATATCTTTTGGGCAAGAGCCTGGCCTTCCCAGGGTCTCCGGCTAACCCGCTTTCACCCCAAATCAAATGATCATGAGCGCTAAAAGTCATTTTTCCAAGAAAAAACTCATTTCATCCCCATTCCCGCCAAAATTAAAGGGAACCCAATTCCCCGCCGGGAAAACGGTGGCATTTTCCCCTTACCCCGGGAGCAACGCGGAATCCATCCGCAAAGCAGTGACCCGGGCCAAGAAGAAGTTAAAAAACCACCAACGGTTTTTTGAGCGGTTGGGATCGGAAGATTCCCGTTAATTTGGCGCGGACGGCGTGGACCTCCTCCGGGTGGAAACAAAAGGCAGCGCCATGATGAAATAAAGCGTCATGGCCACTTCGGAATCATAAAAATTAACTTCGAAAAATCCTCCCGCCAGAAACCCCAGCACCGAAGCGGCGCTGCCCATGATGACCCATTCCGGGCCGCGTAGGGTTTCCGGGGAACGTGCCCGCCGGCGCAGTTCCAGGAAAAAACACATCCATATCGACAACCACGTCACAAGCCCCAGCAACCCGGTATCCACCGCCACCTGGACAAAATTATTGTGCATACCCCGGTATTTTTTTATATATCCCGTGGGATCGGGATAATTGGGGTGAACGATATCCATGCACCGGAACCCGCAGCCCGTCAACGGATAGTCCTTGATCACCTCCCATCCCCCCCGCCAAAGGGCCAGCCGGGACTGTACCGTCCAATCCTTGAGGTCCGTCATCGAGTGAATGCGCTTTTGGACCGCCTCGGGGGAAAACAGGAGGATCAGCACGATCAAAACCGGAATGGCCCACAATAATTTTCGCCGCCAGAAAAAAACAAGAAATACCAGTCCGGTCAAGAACCCTAGCCAAGCCTGGCGGGTCAACGTCAACAACAGGCAAGCAACGATGATTGTCACCGCCGCAGCCAACCACTTTTCCCGGGGCCGGCGGAAAAGGAACCTGCCAAGTCCGACGAGGCCCACCAGCATCAACAGTCCGGCGAAGGTCATGTAGATGCTCATGGTGCCTTTGACCCGCGTGGCGGTGGTCACCTCCGTGATCAATCCCTGATAAATCCCATACAAGCCAGCCGCGCAAGCGGCCGCCACCAGAAGCAGGACCAGGAAATCCCGTTGTTCCTCATCCCGGATACTGTTGAGCGCCCAGAAAAAGATGAGAATTTGCAGAAGTTTCTTGAGCGATTTGAAACTGTATCCCGGGTCCACCGCCGCGGCCACCGCCAGGAAACAGGCAAGGACGAAAAGGGAAAAAGGAATGGCCAAAGGCCACAATACCCGGTTCCATGTGCGCGTCAGGTGAACCCGGGTCAGCCAGGCTATCATTCCCAGACCGAACGCGATCTGCGTGACACTGATGGAGAACACGGAGAACAGGACGAACAAGATCAGGCTTGCCGTTATTATCCCATCCAGAATTCGCAAGGTGCGTTCCATGAGCGGCGGTTCCAAGTCAAGAGATTCGCTCGTTTCGGCGGGTCACCCCGAAGCAGGAAATATTGGCGGGGAAAATCCGAAACAAACGATTCCGATTCAGGGGAATTAAAGCTGGCGGGGCCGGCCGGAGGGCATTATATAAACTTCCCTTCCCGGAGTAAATCGCTATCTCCCCCGGTGGCCGGGCCAAGGTAAAAGCACGCATCTTCGGGAGAAGATCATCTTCCGCGTGGAATCCCCGGCACAATCTGTTAAAATTCCAACGGCAACTTTCATTTTCAACCCTTTAAATTGACAATTGGCAATCATGATAAAAATTATTCCCGCCGTGGACATCAAAAACGGCAAGTGCGTGCGGCTTTCCCAGGGGGACAAGGACCGGGAGACAGTCTATTCGGATGATCCCGTCGCCATGGCCTGTCATTGGGATGAAGAGGGCGCGAGTCTCATCCACGTGGTGGACCTCGACGGCGCCTTTGAAGGAATACCCGGGAATGCCGGCCTCGTCAAGAACATCATCTACGCCAGCTCCGTGGACATTCAGGTGGGGGGGGGCATCCGCACCTTCGAGGCTATAGAAACCTATGTCGACGCCGGGGCCTACCGGGTGATTCTTGGCACCATCGCCCAGAAGGATCCTGCTTTTGTCGAAGAAGCCTGCCGCAGGTATCCCGGCAAAATCACCGTGGGCATCGACGCGCGGGACGGGTTCGTCGCCGTCAACGGCTGGCTCGAGGTGTCCAGCCAAAAAGCCACCGACCTGGCGCGGCAGCTCGAGCCCTTGGGGGTCGCCGGGTTCATCTTCACCGATATCAGCCGGGATGGCATGCTTCAGGGGCCCAACCTGGAAAGCATTCGCGCCTTTGCCGATTCCACGTCCTTGCCGGTGATCGCCTCCGGGGGCATCGGCACGTTGCAGGATATCTCCAATTTGCTGGCCCTGGAATCCCATGGTGTCACCGGCATCATCACCGGCAAGGCCCTTTATGACAAAACCATCTCCTTCCGGGAGGCGCTGAAACTGGCGGGTCAGGATGCTGGCTAAGCGCATCATTCCCTGTCTCGACGTTAAGGACGGGCGGGTCGTCAAGGGAGTAAAATTCGTCAACCTGCGCGATGCCGGGGATCCCGTCGAAATCGCCGCTGCCTACGAGCGGGAGGGGGCCGACGAGTTGACCTTTCTCGACATCACCGCCTCCCACGAGAAGCGCGATATCATCCTGGACGTGGTTGCCCGCACCGCTGAAAAAGTGTTCATGCCCCTGACGGTAGGAGGCGGCGTGCGGACTCTGGAGGATATCCGCAATCTCCTCAAGGCGGGAGCCGACAAAGTCGGCATCAATACCGCGGCCGTGCACGATCCCGAATTCGTTCAACGCGCGGCACGGCGGTTTGGCTGCCAGTGCATCGTCGTGGCGATCGACGCCAAACAGGCCGTCCCCGGCAAACCCATCGCCGGAGCCGCTCTCAAGTGGCGGGAAAAACATCCGGATCTCTTTTTTTCCGAAACCGACCCGTTTCCCGCCTGGGAGGTGTTCACCCACGGGGGGAGGAATCCGACCGGCATCCACGCCGTGCGCTGGGCCCGGCTGATGGAATCCTATGGGGCAGGCGAAATCCTGTTGACCAGCATGGACCGCGACGGGACCAAGGAGGGTTACGACCTGCCCCTCAACCGGGCCATTTCCGAAGCCGTATCCATACCGGTCATCGCTTCCGGGGGAGCGGGCACCCTGGAGCATCTTTACGAGGGGATCGTGGAGGGCAAGGCCGACGCGGTTTTGGCCGCGTCGATTTTTCATTTCAAGGAATTCACCATTGGCGAGACGAAACGCTATCTGAAATCCAGGAACATCCCCGTCCGCTTGTAATATCCTTTCCCCATATCAAACGAGGGTGCGGTCTTGAAACTCGATGGATCGAGAGCCGGTGTCCAGGGTGGCCTTCACCCCCAGGGGGAGGGTCCACATCTCCCTTCCGTGCCCGATGGGAAAACCGGTCACGATGGGCACCTCCAAACCGGCGAACACCTCCCGGTAAATTTCACCGAGCGATCCGTTCTCCCGGTTTTCGGCATGGCAATTGATCATTTCACCCAGGATGATTCCTTTGACGTCTTTCAGTTTTCCGGCTGTTTTCAGTTGCCAGAGCATGCCGTCGATACGGTAGGGCGGTTCGTTGACGTCCTCGATCAGCAAAATCCGGCCCTGCGTCTGAATTTCATAAGGCGTTTTCAGGGAACGGCAGAGTAGGGTGAGGCATCCCCCGGTGATCGGGCCGCGGGCGGTTCCGGGATTGAGGATGCGGGCCTGTCTGGAGGAGATTTTTCTTCCTTCCCGTTTTCCGGTGAGGAGGTCGAAGAACTGCTTTTTGGATTTTCTCATGGGATGGCGGCCGAAATTACCGGCGACCATGGGACCGTGGAAAGCGGCCAGGGAACATTTTTGCAATAAATAGAGGAGCAGGAGGGTGATGTCGCTCGCGCCGACAAGGATTTTGGGATGTTTCCGGATTTTTTTCGGCTTGAGAAGGGGCAACAGCCGGTTGACCCCGTAGCCTCCCCGGGCGCAAAAAATGGCTTTCACCTTGGGATTCTCGAACATGGCCATGAGGTCGGAGGCGCGGTCCTCGTCCTTCCCCGCAAGGTAGCGGTGCCGGGAGAGCACGTATTTTCCCACAAGGGGTTTGAACCCCATGCGCTGGAGCACCCGCAATCCCTTCTCAAGCGATTCGGGGTCCACGGGGCCGGCCGGGGCCACCACGCCCACGGTGTCTCCTTTTTTAAGTTTTCCGGGTTTTTGCGGCTGGATGGGATTCCTCCTTTCAACAGGATTGGGAAGGGTTAAAATAAAGGACTTGCACGGAATTTAATTCCATGAGGAAAAATGTTTAACGTTGCCGGCCTCATTCAGGCCCGAATGGGTTCCACCCGTTATCCGGGCAAAGTGCTTCGCCCCTTGGCGGGCGTCCCGATGATCGAACATATCATCAATCGGCTGCGGACGGTTCCCGAATTGGACGGGATGGTCCTGGCCGTCCCCTTGGGGCCGCTTGAACAACCCTTGGCTGAAATCGCCCACCGCTTGGGGATCGAATTTTTCCAGGGTCCCGAGGAGGATGTCTTGCAACGCTTCATCCGCGCTGGGGATTTCATCGGCGCCGAACATATTGTGAGAGTTTGTGGGGACAATCCTCTGGTGGACCCGGAACTGGCCGGGGGACTCATCCGGCGGCACTTGGAAAAAAAAGCCGATTACACCCTTCCGGCCCATCCCATCCCGCTGGGGACGGGGACCGAGGTAGTCCGCCTGGACGCGCTGAAAAAGATCGCTGAAAATACCCGCCATGCCAGGTACCTCGAACATGTGACCACTTATTTTCACGATTATCCCGAATCCTTTATCCTGGAACAAGTGGAGGTTCCCGATTACCTTCGCCATCCCGCAATTCGCCTTACGGTGGACACCGAGCAGGATTTTATCTTGTTGGATCGCCTGTATGAAGAATTTTTCACTTCCTCCGGGAAAATTGTAGACCTGAAGCAGGTCATCGCCCACTTGAAAGCCCACCCAGAACTCACCCGCCTGAACGCCAATGTGGTTCAAAAAGACTGGCGAAAATAAAATCAATAAAATCTTAGGTTTACATTAAAGTTCTAAAAGTATCTGCCGATAAGCAGAATTAAGTCAAGGAGTCATTAAAGAGTATGAAAATAATACACCAACTCAATTGGAGTTACGGCTGGAAATGAAAATAGCTTGAGTGTTTATTTGGGTGGAAGCTGAGGTTCGCCACCATAAACAAAGGCCTCGGGGGCACATTTAAATCTGGCGGCAGTTAACAAATTGAAGTCAATACTTTTCCAACTCATGGTGGAGGATTAGGGAGATGCCTGTACGTATTTTTAACAACATAGCCTCGCTCAACGCCCAAAGAATTCTGGGAAACAACAGTGAACGCCTAGCGAAATCGGTGGAACGCATCGCATCCGGAATCCGGATCAACCGCGGCGCCGACGACGCGGCGGGTCTCGCCATTTCCGAAGCATTGCGTTCCGACATACGCGCCCTGCGTCAAGGGATACGGAATGGCAACGACGGAATTTCTCTTATTAATGTGGCAGAGGGTGCCCTGAACGAGCAGTCGGGCATTCTCATCCGCCTTCGGGAACTGGCCTCCCAGGCCGCCACCGGGACCGTGGGATCGACCGAACGGGCCACCGTACAACTGGAATTCAACGCCCTCCGGAGCGAAATCGACCGCATCGCGGCCACCACGGAATTCAACGGTCAAAAACTGGTGGACGGCTCCCTGGCCTCCTCGGTGGCTTCCGGGAGTCAAATCCTGGTCCAGGTGGGTATAGACAGCACCTCCAACAGCCGGATTAATCTGAATACCCAGATCAATCTCCAGTCCATAACCGCTTCCGGCCTGTCGATCAATTCCCTGTCCGTCACCACCGCCGCCGCGGCGTTGACGGCGCTGGACACGATCAATAATGCCATCGACACGGTAACCCAGGGGCGGGGTAAAGTGGGCGCGGTGCAAAACCGGTTGACCCGGTCGATCTCCAACCTTGCCGTCACCGTCGAAAACCTGCAGGCCGCCGAATCTTCCATCCGTGATGCCGATATCGCCGAGGAAGTCGCGCTTCTCACACGAAACCAGATCCTGGTTCAGGCCGCAACTGCCAGTGTGGCGCAGGCGAATCTCATCCCTCAATCCGTCTTGCAGTTGCTGCAGTAAATTTAAATTAATGACCGTTCCCGGTTCTTCGAGCCGGGGGGATGGAGCAGACGATGACTGAGAGGATGGACCCAAAAAGATCGCCTGGGAAGGCAAAGAAATTTCCCGATTTCAAGTTTGGGGAGGTGCGGGGAATGGAAGCGGCGTTGCATCCCGGAACCGGGATCACGTGGAATTCAAGGGGGGCCGCTAATCCGCCACCACACCAAGGGAGCCTGCCGGATCCCCAAACCGGGCACCGGGAAGTGGATGCCCTTTCCGAAAAGATCACTATTCTCCATGAGGTGGGAAAAACCTTGAAAAGACCCCATGGTTTTCCCGGCCTGGGGCAGGCGGCCCCGGCCAAGAATGAAAACCGGGAACCCCCGATGCCGCGAACGCGGAAACCGCGATTCGAAGGCTTGGGAAATGAATGTCACCCCGCTGGGCGTACTCCACCTGATGAGGACCGGAAACCGCCCGCGGATCGCCCGGCCTGGCACCGGAAACAAGCGGGATGCGTTTCCCTCGGTGTTTCTCCGTTCAAAGTTGCCATGGAAAACCGGGCGGCGGCGGACTCCATAATTCCCGGCCGGGAGATGGCCGCGAAAATTTTGTCGATAACGCGGCGCCCGCTTAAGGGCCAAGGAGACCCAGGTTCAGTGAAACGTATGAACCGGGACCCGGGGCGCCCTTCCGGTTGAACGCTTTGATGGCTCCGGATTTTCCGGAACTTCACCTGTCCGGAAATTAAAATAAATTTTTCCGTTCTTCTCCTGGCAGAGCTTCTCCTCTCCCAAACCCCCTTTCCCATATCCTTGGGGCTTTCCGGTTTCTCCGGATCCAAAAATAAAAATTAAAGATAATTGAATTGAGGCCGATACGCCTCATTGAGTATGATTGCGCCCAAAGGATTGTCCGCGCTTAACGATATCTGATAGCAAAGGAGGTGTACGAGACAAAATAGATTCACGGTGGAGAAGCGGATTCTCCACTTGGGGTTTACAGCTTGGAGGCTTGTTTTGGTATGGAGGCCAAAACAAAAAACCCGATAATCACATTCAATCAAGGAGGATGAGGCAATGCCAGTTCGAATCTTCAACAATATCGCTTCACTCAATGCCCAGAGAATCCTGGGTATCAACAACGACCGTCTCGCGAGGTCGGTGGAACGAATTGCTTCGGGAATCCGGATCAATCGAGGCGCCGACGACGCGGCGGGTCTCGCCATTTCCGAAGCGTTACGCTCCGACATCCGCGCCTTGCGGCAGGCCGTAAGAAACGCCAACGATGGAATATCGCTGATCAACGTGACCGAGGGCGCGTTGAACGAGCAGTCCGGAATCCTGATTCGTCTCCGGGAGCTGTCCTCCCAGGCGGCCACGGGAACCGTCGGTTCCACCGAACGCGCCACGGTGCAATTGGAATTCAGCGCCCTGAGAAAAGAAATCGACCGGATCGCGGCCACCACCGAATTCAACGGACAGAAGCTGGTCAACGGTTCTCTGGCCTCTTCCGTGGCATTTGGGAATCATCTTCTCATTCAGGTGGGAATTGACAATACGGCCGACAGCCGGATTGACTTGAATACCGAGATCAATCTTCAGGCCATTACGTCGTCGACCCTGGGGATTGATATCCTGAGCGTGACCAGCGCGGGAGCGGCGTTGACGGCCCTGGATTCCATCAACAGCGCCGTCTCCACCGTCACCGCCGCCCGGGGGGCGGTGGGCGCCGTGCAGAACCGGTTGGTGCGGACCATCGGCAACCTCTCCATTTCCGTGGAAAACCTGCAGGCCGCGGAGTCGGCGATCCGGGATGCCGATATCGCGGAAGAAGTCGCCCTTTTGACCCGGAACCAGATTCTGGTTCAGGCGGCCACCGCCAGTGTGGCGCAGGCGAATCTCATTCCGCAGTCGGTCTTGCAGCTTCTCCAGTAATTCTTGATGTTTCCCCCGGAGCCAAAAGGAGAAGCAGACAGCTTTCATTCGGGATTCGGTTTCATGGCGAAGCGGACGCGGATGATATAAAACCTTTTTTGCTGTTTGGGAAAAACAGGCTCCCAGGGTCTTAATTCATTGCGCCGGATTCCGGCGTTACCGAAAAAGCGCCTCTCAAAAGGAGGCGCTTTTTTATTTGGTGGGCCGTCCGGTATCTACCGAAAATTGATGGGAGGAACAACATTTCCCAGTCGGGGCCGACTTCCTTTCACGACGGTGTTTTCCCGGAAAAGCCGGAGGAAATAAAAAAAGTGATAAAGGTATTTTTTTAAAATCCCGATAGAAACCAATAGTTAACAGCGGATCGGACAGGAAATTTCAGGGGAATGACTGACGATCGCCCTCCGGTCCGCGAAGGATGACCCGGGAAGGGTAACGAAATAGAAAGGAGAATTTTTAAGAGTTCACATCGAAGAGTTCCCGCAGGGACGCGGGAGCTGGAAGACTGATTATTCCAATTATCAAGGAGGATAAGGCTCATGCCAATTAGGATCTTCAATAATATCCCCTCACTGAACGCCCAAAGGATTTTGGGCATCAACAACGATCGTTTGTCGATATCGGTGGAACGGATTGCCTCGGGCATCCGGATCAACCGGGGCGCGGACGACGCGGCGGGTCTTGCGATCTCGGAATCGTTGCGGTCCGACATTCGAGCCCTGCGCCAAGCGATAAGAAACGCCAACGACGGAATCTCCCTGATCAACGTTACGGAAGGAGCCCTGAATGAACAATCGGGGATCCTCATCCGTCTCAGGGAACTTTCCTCCCAGGCGGCCACGGGGACGGTGGGTTCCACGGAACGCCAAACCATCCAGTTGGAATTCGATGCGCTCCGAAACGAAATCAACCGTATTGCGGCCACCACGGAATTCAACGGCCAGAAACTGGTCGATGGTTCCCTGGCCTCTTCCGTTAGTCCCACCAATCAAATTTTAATCCAGGTGGGCATTAATGCCACGTCGGACAGCCGGATCAACCTCAACACCGAGGTCAATCTTCAGGCGATCACGGCGTCGAGCCTGGCGATCGATGTTCTCAGCGTTACCACGGCGGGGGCGGCGTTGTCCGCGCTGGATCAATTGAACAATTCGATCTCCGTCGTGACGCAGGGCCGCGGTAAGGTGGGCGCCGTACAGAACCGGCTGGTACGGACGATCGCCAACCTGTCCATATCCGTGGAGAACCTCTCGGCGGCGGAATCCGCCATCCGGGACGCGGATATCGCCGAGGAAGTGGCGTTGTTGACCCGGAACCAGATCCTGGTGCAGGCGGCGACGGCCATGGTGGGTCAGGCCAATCTGATTCCCCAGTCGGTGCTGCAATTGCTCCAGTAATTTTCTCGGACGGGTTGGAGGAAAAGGAATTTCCTGGAAGGGGAACACCAAGTTCCCAATTCATGAATGGCAAGAAACCACTAATTCTTTTTTTAAGTTACCAGACCTTTTCAGGGAGGAAAAGAAATGGCGCTTCAAATTTTTACCAATGTATCCACCATCAATTCCCAGAGGTCGCTTGAGACCAACCGGGCGAAATTGGGGACCTCCATTTCACGCATCGCATCCGGCGTCCGCATCACGAAAAGTGCCGATGACGTTGCGGGCCTGGCGGTTTCCCAAGGGTTATACTCGGATGTTCGCGCGCTCAAGCAGGGGGCGAGAAACCTGAGCGATGGACTGTCATTGATCAATGCTGCCGATGGGGCCTTGAACGAACAGGCAGGTATCCTGATCCGATTGAGGGAACTGGCGTCCCAGGCCGCGACGGGAACCATCGGCCAAACGGAACGGGAAACCATTCAACTGGAGTTCGACGCGCTTCGCAAGGAAGTGGACCGGATCGGGAATACGTCGGAATTCAATGGGCAGAAACTGATCGACGGGTCCCTGGCCGCCGGTTCGGGACAATCCGTGGTTTTGCAGATCGGTCTGAATTCATCGCAAAACAGCCGGATCGACCTGAATCAGGAAGTCAACATCACGGCGGCCACCTCACAAGCCCTGGGCTTCGCGGATTCGTCCATCCTGACCCAGGAGGATGCTCAAAAAGCCCTGGAGTCGTTGACCCAGGCGATCAGTCAACTCAGTGGCATTCGGAGCAGGGTGGGGGCCAACCAAAACCAGTTGATTCGGGCCTTGAATACCCAGAACACGACCATCGAAAGCCTGACGGGCGCGGTCTCGACCATAAAAGATGCTGATCTGGCGGAAGAATTCGCGCAATTGACCAAGAACCAGATCCTGGTTCAGGCCGGGGCCGCAATGGTGGGTCAGTCCAACCTGATTCCCCAGTCCGTATTGACCCTTCTGCAATAAGCGCTGGAGGACGCCGTTCTGGCATGTTCGGAGAAAAATCTCCCTCGTGGATTCTGGTTAACCTTCGAGCGGAGCTTGTTGGAAAGCATTCCCGTCCCCCGGGCGGGAATTTTTTTTGAAATGGCGCCAAGCCGAATAATTTCTTTTGAAACCCCAAGGGAGACAAGATGATATAATAAAACACGCTCCGGTAAGGGAGCCAGCCGCGCGGACTCTTTCAAAAGTTCAAACCCTTCTTCGAGCATTTCCGTCATTCATGGAACAACTTAAAGTGGGCCTCATTGGATGCGGCCGGATCGGGACGCTTCTGGAGGACGACCCCCTCCGTGGAAAACCCTGCACCCACGCGGGCGGCTTCAATGCGATTCCGTCCGTGCGCCTGGCCGCGGGTTGTGACATCGACCGCACCCGGTTGAAACGATTCGGGGAGCGTTGGGGGGTCGGCCGGCTCTACACGGATTATCGGGAAATGCTCGGGCGGGAGGATTTGGATATCGTATGCATCGCCACCTGGACCCACCTGCATCATTCCATGACCCTTGATGCGGTCCGTTCCGGTGTCAAGGGAATATATTGTGAAAAACCCATTGCCATCGATCTCCGTCAGGCCCGGAAAATGGTTCGGACCTGCGAGCGTCATCAAGTTCCCTTGGTCATCAATCATGAGCGCCGCTGGGAATTTTACTACCGGAAAGCCCGGTCACTCATCGGTTCCGGAAAAATCGGAGAGGTGAGAACGATCATCGGCAACGCGTTGAGCTGGAAACCGGGAAAGTTGCGTTGCGGCACTCATGGCGGGGGCGCGCTGTTCCACGACGGCACTCACCTGACCGATCTGCTTCATTATTTTGGCGGCCCCATCGATTGGGTCTCGGGACACGAGGTGCGGCCGAACGGAAAAAATTTTATCGAAGAAACCGCTTGCGCCATGATGGGTTTTAAAAACGGGGCCTTGGGTTTCATCGAAGGCGGCGGCGCGAGGAAATATTTTAATTTTGAACTCGACATCCAGGGATCCGAGGGAAGGCTCCTGATCGGCAACGACGGAAGAGCACTGTATCGCACCCGCCGGAGCAAGAGGTTTACCGGGTTTCAAGAACTCGAGCGGGTTACGTTCCCGGAACCCAAACGGTATACCAGCCCCTTCATCGCCGGGGCGCGGGACCTTGTCCAGGCGGTCCGTTCCGGCCGGGAGGTGCTGTCGACGGGACGGGACGGGTTGAAGGCTCTGGAAGTCATTTTGGCCATATACCGGTCGGCGCAACAAAAAGGAAAGCGGATCAAGATGAGATGATTTTAAAAAATACGGCCGCCATAATCTCTCTTCTTGTTTTCATTCTTGGTTTCAGCACATTCGTGAAGGTGTGCTGGAACGCCCGGGAAGAATTGCAGGTGGCCGAAAGGTATGCACGGCAGAATCAGAACGCCCAGGCGGCGGTCCATTACGAACGTTCCATCCATTGGTTTGTTCCCGTGCTCGATTTTCAATGCCGTGCCGCGGAGGGATTGTGGAAAATCGCCCGGGATTATGAGGCCCGGGGGGACACGGAAAACGCCCTTGGCACTTATCGGCTGCTGCGGGGAGCCTTTTATTCCGTTCGCAGCTTTTACACGCCGGGAAAACAATGGATCGAACGCAGTAACGAAAGAATCGCCACGCTTATGGCGATGAAACCGGAATCCGCCCCGGCTGAACGAACCCAAACCTTCGACCAGAGAAGGAACGAAATCCTGAGTCTTCTTTCCCGGGAGAAACCTCCGCGGCCCCTATGGGCCTTGCTTACCGAGCTGGGTTTTTTCGGATGGGTGACCTGTTCGGTGCTGTTTATATTCAAGGCGATGACGAAATCGGGAGGCATCCTGCTCCGGCCCGCCCTCTTCTGGACGGGGGGATTCGTTGTGTTTTACAGTTTGTGGATCCTGGGCATGTTTAACGTATGATTTTGTTTGAGCCAGTCTGGACGAAGTTTTAAGGTAAAGAATTAAAAATTTTTAATTGAAAACAAAATTGCGGGTGTGGTAATTTTTTTTAAACGGCCAATTCCTCGTTAATTTCTACATCGGTTCATTCTTCCAGATTTTTTTGTCCGGAATAAATATTTGGATGCTCTTAAAGGTTACGGAGATGCCGCATGATTGAAGTGGATAACCTGACCAAGTTCTATGGTCCCCGGCCCGCCATCAAAGGTCTCACCTTCGAGGTGAACCGGGGAGAAGTGGTTGGGTTTTTAGGTCCCAACGGGGCGGGAAAAACCACCACGATGAACATTTTGTGCTGTATCATGCCCGCTTCGAGCGGCGGGGCAAGGGTTTGCGGGTACGACATCTTCGAGCAGTCCCTGGAAATCCGCAAACGGATCGGGTACCTTCCGGAAACACCCCCGGTTTATACCGACATGATCGTCGCGGATTACCTGAAATTCTGCGCCAGCATCCGGCGTGTTCCCGGGAACCAGGTTTCGGCGGCGGTGGACCGGGTGATCGAAAAATGCGTGCTTCGAGAAGTCCGGCACCGCCTCATCGGCCGGTTGTCCAAGGGATTTCAACAGCGCGTCGGGCTCGCCCAGGCCATGATCCACAATCCCGATATTCTGATTCTGGACGAACCGACCATCGGTCTGGACCCCATACAGATCATAGAGATCCGGAAACTGATTCAGGAACTGGCCGACTCCCACACGATTCTTCTGAGTTCCCACATCCTTCCCGAAGTCACCCAGATCTGTAAACGGGTGATCATCATCAATGAAGGCGAAATCGCGGCGATGGATTCCCTGGAAGGGTTGACCTCCTCCCTGAATAAGGGAGAGCGCCTTTTGTTTAAGGTGCGGAACGAAGACCATGGGATTGTGGAAAAACTGGAAGCCCTCGATAAGGTCTGGGACGTCAAACGGGAAAAGGACGGACAATTTCTCATCGAATGCGAAATGAATTCGCATTTGCAGGACCAGGTGGCCCGGCTCGCGCTGGACAATGCTTGGGGAATCGAGGAATTGAAACCCATGGCCATGACGCTGGAGGATATTTTCATCAAATTGACCCTGGAAGAAAAAGAGGTCAAAACCGTGGAAGAAGGAGCCGCTTCATGAAAAATGTCTGGGTCATTGCCAAACGGGATGCGGGTTCATATTTCAACTCCCCGGTTTTTTACGTAGTTACCACGGTGTTCCTGGTCATTTTCAGTTTTATATTCTTTAACATTTTAAATTTTTTCAGTTTTCAAAGTTTGCAGGCGGGCCAGTTTCGAAGCATGAATATCGGCCTTAACCTGAATGAGATGGTCATCGAACCTTCCTTCCACAACATGGCGGTGATCCTGCTTCTGATGATTCCTGTCATCACCATGCGCAGTTTTTCCGAAGAGAAAAAAAGCAAGACCTTTGCGTTACTCCTATCCTCCCCCGTTCACCTTAAGGAAATCATTTTTGGCAAATTCCTGGCCTGCATGGCCGTGATCGGTTTAATGATCCTGTTGTCCGCTTATTCCACCGGTTTCCTTTTTCTTCTGGGGGAACCGGATACCGGACCGGTAGTGACGGGATACGTGGGCATCCTTCTCATGGCAGGATGTTATGTGGGGTTGGGAGTTTTCGCCTCTTCCCTGACCGACAATCAGATCATCGCGGCGGTGATCGCTTTCGGATTTTCTCTTTTTATGTGGATCATCGGCTGGGCGGCGCAAGCGGCCGGCAGCGGGTGGGGCGAGGTGTTGCAGTTTCTATCCCTTATCGACCACCTGGACCGGTTTTTAAAAGGGATCTTCGACACCAGTGACTTGGTGTTCTACCTTTCCTTCATCGCGTTTTTTCTGTTTCTGACCCATCGGGTGCTCGATTCTCAAAGGTGGAGATAGCATTCATGAATAATCTGGTGTCACTTTCCGGCTGGCTGGCTTTGTTTTTCGGATTCGCGGCCCTGTTCTTTTATATTGTGGTTCCCGACCAGACGATATTGATATTGTCCCTCACGGGGGTCGGGCTGGTGAATGCCCTGTTTATAATGATTGTGAATCGGCAGGCCATCCGGCGTGGATTGAAAACACGCACGGCGTTGCACGGGGTGAACACGGTAGTCCTCATCGTGGTCTTCCTGGGGCTCCTCATTTTCATCAACCTGCTTTCCTATCGCCACAAACATCGATTCGATTTGACTGCCACGGGATATTTTACCCTCGCCCCACAAACCCGTAAACTCGTATCGAACCTCCCGCGTGAAGTGACCATAACCGCGTTTTTCCAGACCGACTCCCCCAATAAAACCCAGTTTAAAAACCTGATTGACGGCTACCTGGGATTGACGGACAAGATCAAATTGGCCTTCGTCGATCCAGACAAAAACCCCGCCATCATCAAACGATATGGGGTGACTACCTACGGAACCATTGTCCTCGAAAGCGGAAAAAAAGAAACCAAGGTGCAAAATCCAACGGAGGAAAACCTCACGAACAGTATTTTGAAAGTCATCAAGGATGAAAAGAAAACGGTCTATTTTCTGGAAGGGCACGGGGAACGGGATCTCGATAAATCCGAGGGAGAAGGATACGGCAACGTCAAAAAATCCCTGGAACGGGACGGATTCAAGGTGGAGAAACTGCTCCTGCTGAAATCCGGAACCGTTCCCAAGGACGCCGATGTGGTGGTGATGGCCGGACCCAAAAAGCCCATCCTCGTCAAGGAACAGAAAGCTCTTGGCGATTACCTCGCCATGGGGGGATCGGTCTTTATCCTGGTCGATCCGCAATCGGAATTTCAGATGGAAGATTTTCTCCTCAAATGGGGTGTCGTGTTGAAGAATGATATCGTCATCGACCCCTTGTCCAAGTTGTTTGGCGGCGATTATGCCGCTCCCGTGGTCAATCAATACACTTTTCATGACATCACCAAGGATTTTGGGCTTCCCACGATCTATCCGGTGGTACGCTCCGTGACCGCCCGGAAGGTAGAGGGGGTTGAGACGACGGAATTGCTTCAGTCCGGCGCCAACAGTTGGGGCGAGACCGATCTGAACGCGGAAAAGGTTCAATACAATGAAGGGATAGACGAGAAAGGGCCGGTGCCGCTGGCCGTGGTCGTGACACGGGAAATTGAATCCGCTGGCAAAAAGGATAAAAACGGCCCCACTGGATCGGAGAAGAAAATCGATGCGGCGGAGAAAAAAGAATCCGGTCCCAAGGCCCATTTGATAGTGATCGGCGATTCGGATTTTGCCAGCAACAATTACGTTAATTTCACGGGCAATGGGGACTTTTTTCTGAACATCGTTTCCTGGTTGGCGGAGGAGGAGAATCTGATCTCCATCCGCTCCAGGGAACGAAAAGATACGCCGATCCAATTGACCCGCGAGTGGGGCAGTACTATTTTTCTGATGGGCACCATCGTGTTTCCCGGCTGCGTGGTCATCGTGGGACTGAGAAAGTGGTGGAGGAGACGGCGTTTATGAAATTCAAGGGAACGATCTGGCTGAGCGCGGCTTTTTTCGGCATCGTTCTTTACTACTTCTTGGTCGATCTGCCCACTGAAAAAAAACATAAGGAAGAGAAAGAGCGTTCGGAAAAAGTTCTCCTTTTCGACAGGAAGGATGTCGAAGGATTTTCTCTCACCAAGGGAGAACAAACGCTGCAACTGCAACGGAAGGGGGAGGAAGGATGGAAACTCCTGCAACCCCTGAAAGCCGAGGCCGATAAGGAAGCCGCCGCGTCTTATCTGTCCCGGCTTGAAGACGCACGGTTCTCCCGGGTCGTTGAGGAGTCCCCAAAAGATCCCGCCGTATACGGACTGAAAACTCCCTCTCTCAAAATCACCCTAAAATTGAAAGGCCAGGGCGAGAAGACCCTGTTGGTTGGGGACGAAAACCCGATGCGGAATTACCTGTATGTCCAGCGGGAAGGAGAAAAGAAGGTGCTCCTGGCCACGGTTTTCCGGAAAGACCTGGACCGGAGCCTTTTCGATTTGCGTGATAAAACCCTTCTGGATTTCGAGAATGAGGCGGTCCGGAAGATAAAGTTCCTGGCCGGCGAAAGTTCCTTCGATTTGGTTAAAAACGAGAAACAGTGGGAAATTGTCAAGCCGGTCCGGACCAAGGCCGATCCCAATGAGGTCCGGAGGTTTCTCAATTCCGTGAAGTTCTCGAGGATCAGGGAATTCGTGGAGGAAAAACCGGAAACGCTGACCCCCTTTGGTTTGGATACCCCCGTGATTCAGCTGGTCCTGGAAATCGGAAAGGAAGCTAAAACCTTGTCCCTTTTGGTGGGAAACCAAAAGAACGAGGCTGGGTTTTTTGGAAAAACCGGCGATGCTTCCAACGTGGTCCTGCTGGGCAAGAACCTGGTTGAAACCCTCACCAAGAAACCCGTCGATTTCATGGATAAAATCCTCCTGGAGTTCAAGGAGGACGATGTGGCTCA
Organism: Nitrospinaceae bacterium; assembly: GCA_046754465.1. GTDB lineage: Bacteria > Nitrospinota > Nitrospinia > Nitrospinales > VA-1 > JBHHVU01. Next base: position 22,084 of record JBHHVU010000010.1, read on the forward strand.
AATCCAACTCCGGTCCCCAAAAGAGGAAATCGAAGTGGTGCGCGATAAGGACGAACCCTCCCTTTGGAAACTCGTCAAACCCAAAGCCTCCCGGGCGGATACCGCGGCGTTGAATAATCTCTTGTTGGATTTGAAGGAGGCGCGGATCAAGGAGTTTGTCAAAATATCGATGCAAGATCCCTCGCTTTTCGGACTGGACCGGCCGGTTAAGGAACTCACCCTCCATTGGAAAAAAGGGGCGCCCTGGACTCTTAAACTGGGGAACAAGTCCACGGACGGAAAGTATTATTTCGCCGGCCGGACAGGAGATTCGACAGTGTTCATGGTTTCCGGGGAAACGGTATCCAAAATCTTTCCCTCCCTTCACGCCCTGAAATATAAAAAACTGCTCAGCTTCAAGAGCGATGATGTCCATCGTATCCTGATTGAAACTCCCAAAAAAACCTTCGAGCTTCGCCAGAATAAAAAGAACTGGGACCTGTTGCAGCCTGAAAAAATCAAATCCCTGAAAGCATTTCAAGGGAAAGACATCCTCTGGACCCTGAGAAACCTGGAATATGAGTCGATCGTTGAACCGCCCCTGAGCGATCAGGAGTCGGGGCTGGATAATCCCCGTCTCGCGGTAAGTATTTGGAAGGGAAAAAACCGGAAAATCGCGAAGATCCTGGTGGGAAATTCCGTAAAAGACCGGTCCTTTTATTACGCCAGGGTGGAAGGGCAACCCTCCCTTTATATTATTAAGTCCCGGTTTTTGGACGAGATTCCGCGGGATTTGAAAAAATTCAAAAGTTGAATTCCTTTCTTTCACCCTTTCCTGGAACCACCTCCCGACAGTCCGGCAATCCTGAAATCCTGGAATTCGCGAAGTATTACAAATCCTCAGGCCCTTCCTGGTTATCCTACCTATCATATTGAAAGGAATTCCCCGTAATTCCGACATCTTAAAGAATTGCCGTTAAAACAGGAAATCCGCCTGGCCGGGGAAAAGGTAAAAAATTTCGGTGTATCCGATGATAAAGATCTTCCCTTGGAGAGGATGCCGAGGGCAGGACCCGTCCTTTCCCCCCGGTTGAATCCCTTAACGGATTCCCCGGAGGTTTTTCTGGCAGAAAGGAGCGTTCCCATGACTAAACTGGAAACCATAGAATTGCTCGTTCAAAACATTCCCTGTCCCGTCTGCATGAATTCCCGATTCGAAATCAAACTGAGTTGTGATCTTCCCAGGTCACCCTGCGATTTTTATGCGGTTTGCGGACATTGTACTTATAAGTTCGTGGTCACCGAGGATTTCAAATCCAAGGGTAACCTGCTGGAGAGTGTGAAGAGGCATATAGAAAGATCCGGTTGTCCCAAGTGTGGGAGCAAACGGTTGGAAACGGAATTTTTGTGCGATCTGGGATCGGAAGATTGCTTTTTCCTCGTCAGGTGCGAGGAAAATAATCACTACAGCCGCATCAATCAAGGCGGTATCCGTTATCTTTTTAACTGACACCATCAAAAAGTTCCCTTGCGCCAACTCAGATTAGAGGTCGCCGAAAAGGGCGGGATTTTTCTCCGCCCCCCAACCGGGAACCATTAAGCTCGTCCGCGTCCAACCTCCAAATTCCTGTTATATTATTCCCTCCTGGGCAAAGGTTTGCCCGGCGGCTCGGTCTCTTGACCCTAATTTTTCCCGCCCACAAGGGATATTTTTCCCCATATAAAAGTTTTGCCCAAAGATTCCCGGAGGGGGGCCCTCGAACCTTAAATTTTTCCAACAATTTTTGTAATGATTGATGGATAATCGCGACCGGACCCATGAAGGCGGTGGCGTTCCACCGGCTGGACCACCCGGACACGAACCATGGAAGACGTTCGGTGAAGGTGGAGACCCAGAGAAAGTGTGAGTTGCAAAGGGGGTGGAGTAAAAGTCAGGGTCATGACGTCCATTACCGCCTGATGCAGCTTCACCCAATGGTTCATTCAGAATCAAGAAGACCCAAAACATTTTCCACCCTTTGAACATTGCATCCACCTCCCGTGGGATGACGTTAACCTGCATCAGGTCCTGAAGGTTAAAGGTTTTGGTTTGAGGTCCTTCTCCGCCGGGCTTTCATTAATGAATCCGGGGCGGGAGAACCCCTGGCTCCGGTTCGGAGCAGGTATAAAGGGAAGGCCTGAGGACACTCCCCTGGCAACATTTCACTTCCGGAAAGAGGTGTTGCCGTTTAGTTTCCTTGGCCCCTATATATGGAAATTTTCATATCATTGCATACATCATATTGTGGGTAACGGGAGTTTTCGGTTCTCAGGAAATTATTTTTTCCGTTTAACCATTTGAATTTAAAGGTATATTTCTACTTATGCGCCCCGGGCCCAAATTATCTCTTGACAGGTACTATATGTGGTGGTACCGTTCACTCGGCACACTACATAAAGGGATTTATGTTGATTTTGATTAGTACGGAAGGTAAGGTTTATCCGTATAGGTTTTTAATATTCAGGTGAATATAGGAATGCCGTTGAAATGCTCATCGGTATCAGGAGCTTCCACCGGCGGGTTACTAGAAGAGAGGTCTCCATGTTTAATGAGATGCATCCTCCGTCGAAAATCCTTGAAAAAGGAGCCTTGAAGGCAGGGATGTACGCCAGTCTCAAACCCCTTCCCAAACCCCCAAATGCAATGAGCGCCAGCCGAATCCTCCGTTGTTCTCGGCAGAAGAGTTCCTCCCAATCGGCGTATAATGGAGCCCCTTTTTACCGCCAGATGTTGGCCGTAGAGGTTTCTCTAGGCGAAATAGTAACCCGCCTCCTTTCTTATTTTTTGAAACGCCCCGCCTGGTCCCGGCCCTGATGCGCGGCTTCGTGCTGTCCTCTTGTCAAGGGCGGGTTTTGGGTTTTTCGTGGATTAACCGGGTGAGGGAATCCGGGTAAAGGCGGCGGCGTTTTTTCATGCCTCAAATTTGTCAGTAAGTTAGCCGGTCCCCATTCATGACGGAATTCCGGTCCCCCCCCCCACCCCTCTGAGGGCAGGGTTCCCCCTGGGTCCGAATTCGGACGTTGAATCCACTTTTGTCTTAACATTCATTCCACTCTGTAGTAAAAGTTTTCCAACCAGCAAAATTGAAATAGAGGAGTGAGGCACCGTCATGGGGGAAAGGTCATCACGGTCGGTCTGTGAGGTTTCCGGGCAATTTGTCCCCGTTTATATCCATCCTGGAGATGCAGGGGCGGATCTGCGTTCCGTGGTTAATGACGAGATCCCCGCCCGGGGCAGGAAATTGATTCCCACCGGAATCCGCCTCAAATTGCCTCCAGGGCATGTGGGGTTGATCTGGCCCCGCAGCGGGCTGGCAGTCCATCATTCCCTCGATTGCGGAGCGGGGGTGATCGATGCCTCTTACCGGGGGGAAATCAAAGTCCTGATATTTAACCATTCGGATGAGGCTTTCCAGATCCGGGCCGGGGACCGGATCGCACAACTTTTGGTGCAAAAAGTGGAACGGGTTGAATTCGTCCGGGTGGATGATCTGGAAGATTCGAGCCGCGGGGGGAACGGGTTCGGTTCCACGGGAAAATGAAGATCCGCTTAAAAGATTCCGAGATCGAACTGATCCAGGGAGATATCACTGAAAGCGCGACACAAGCCATTGTTAACGCGGCCAATTCCAATTTGATTCTCGGCGGGGGGGTTGCCGGGGCCATCAGGAGAAAAGGGGGACCGGTCATTCAGCAGGAATGCAATGCCCACGGCCCCTGTCCCGTGGGGGAGGCGGCGGTGACCTCGGGGGGCGCCCTGAAGGCAAAATTCGTGATCCACGCCGTCGGACCCCGTTGGGGGGAGGGAGATGAGGAAAACAAACTCCGCGATGCCGCGCTCAATAGCCTGAAACGCGCCGAAGAAAAGGAAATAGAGTCTATTACCTTTCCCGCGATCAGCACTGGAATTTTCGGATTTCCCCTGGAACTTGCGGCTCGCATCTTGCTTCAAACTGTGAAAGAATACTTATTGGGAACTACGAAAATCAAAAGAGTCGTTTTTGCGTTGTTTGATAGGAAAAGTATGGCGGTGTTTCAAAAAATGCTTCAATCCCTGGGAGAGGGTTGAACCATTTGGCCGCGGATTGAATCTAAATTAAAAAGGTTTTTTTAATTTAAGAGATAATAATGATGACGGTTTGAGTTTTGCCGGGGAGATTGTCATGGGCCCGTTCAGCGCCTGGGTGAAAAAAATTTTTGGAAGTAACAATAATAAAAAAGAAGAACCCGCCGGTGGTCAAGACCCTCCCCTCCAGGACTCCAAGGAATCCCAATTTAAAGTCGTCCGGGTGCAACCCACGCCCAACCCGGACGCGTTTCAATTCATCATGAATGGGCCCGTGATTGCATCGGGAACAAAAACCTTCAGTTCCGCGGACGAGGCTCAGGGAGACCCCTTGGGCATGGCCTTATTCGAGATCTTCGGGGTCGAAAATGTTTTCCTGAGGGAAAACTTCGTGACCATCACCAAGTCCAAGGTGGTAGGCTGGCACACGGTCATGGAAAAACTGGGGGATACGATCGAAGACCATTTGACCTTCTATCCGGAAACCGGTACCGCGCCAGGGATTCCAAAAGATACTCATCCCATCCTGGATAAATTCAAAAAGGAAGATTTCATCCATTGCTCCGACATTGAGAAAACCCAGATCATTGAGGCGTTGCTGGATATCGCCGTGCGCCCGGCCCTGACCAACGATGGAGGGGGAATCAATATTCTGGGGATCGAAGGCAACGTGGTCAAAATTCATTACCAGGGTGCCTGCGGCAGTTGTCCGAGTTCCACCACCGGGACTCTCACCTATATCGAAAACTTTTTAAAAGAAGCCATCCATCCCGATATAGAGGTCCTGGCCGCCTAGAATCAGCAGACCTTCCGATAATTTTCCCGCCCTTTCAAAACCATTTGCTGGAAAGTTTTGGAGGTTCGTAGGAAAGGATATAGTCCAAGGCCCCTTGTGGATCGGGTTTTACAGCGAACAAGGCCAGACTTTCCTTTTTCGCGAACTTCAAGTCCACCATTTCCCGCAGGTTGGAAATCAGCCCATCATAAAAATGGTTGGTGTTGATAAACACCAACGCCTTGTCCGTGAGTTTGAGCTGTTTCATGGATAAAATTTCCATGGCTTCTTCCAGGGTTCCAATGCCTCCCGGAAGAGTGATGAACGCGTCGGCCCGTTGATCCATGATGGCCTTCCGTTCGCGCATATCCCGTGTCACGATCAATTGATCCGCATCCTCATAGGGGATGTCTTTCACCCTGAAAAATTCCGGGAGAACCCCCACAACCTTTCCGCCTTCCTCGTGAACCCCGCGGGCGACGCATCCCATCAGACCGATGGATGCCCCGCCATAGATCAGATCGATCCCCAGACGTCCTATCCTTCGACCCAAGTCCGTGGCTGTGTCCCGATACACGGATTCCACCGACTGGCTGGAAGCGCAGAAGACACAAATCGACCGAATTTTCTTTATTTCCATCAAAAATCACCCTTGGCGAATCTCATGATTCGGCCCCTTTCCTGATCCATTAAAAAGACAAGCCCGGCGAAAATTCAAAAAAAATAAATCCCGTTAAAAGCCGGAGGCTGAGGTTTCCTCGGGGGCCCCCCGCCCCCGGTTTCCACATTCCGCGCCGGCGATAGAATTTTATCCCTAACCAACTGTTTACAAAAGGAATTTTCCTTTCCGCGAAGCGGGGTGGTGCGCTGAATCAATTCACCTATTACAACCCTCACTGGAAGTCAATGGGTTTGTGATTTTTATCACAATAATTTGTGACCTGCTTCCTTTCGTTTGGCAGGAAAAAATATATGTTGGAGTGGGAACAAAATTCCCTTCAAAAGGAGACGAGGAGAACGGTTTTTATTCAAAAGGAGACAAAAGGAGAGAACTTGATTTGGGAACTTGATTTGGGGAAACGTATTATGATTCATGAAGTGAAGATTATTGGACGGAATGGGAAAGTTAAAAAAATGATTTCCAGTAAGGATTTGAGCCGAGATCACTGGAAACACTTTAAAGAGTCCACTGACGATGAGAATGTCGTGAAATTGTCCAGGGGTAGAATTTTAAGGTCAATTCGCGAAAAATTGGACTCGGAATTCCCAGTGGAATAAAATCCCTTTCCAATAAAATTATTCGTACCTTTTGAAAGGATTGCCCCCCAGTGAACGATGGGGACCGGTTTTGCCAGACCCCGGGAAGGAAGGGTATACCCTGATTCCCGGGGCTCAAATGCCTGGGCCTTCACGTTGCGGGCATTTGAACGGCCATTCGCGTTTTCCGTTTTCCGTCTCCGCACTGGACCCTCCTTCCCCCAAAACCGGTGTCCCCTGGCACACCTTGCGGTCACCGAATACCGTTGCGGGGCCGGGTTTCATTCTCTTTTATCCGGGGCAAACAGCTTTTCATATTCGCCGATGGCGTAGCGGTCGGTCATGCCCGAAATATAGTCGCAGATGCGGCGGTTCAGCGGCCCCTGGTACTCGCTTTTCAGAAGCGCCTCCGGTAAAAGTTCGGGGATCTGCTCGTAGGCCCGGAATATTTCCGTCAGATACATTTTGGCCTTGAATTCCATTCGCCGGACCTTTCGGTGGGTATACATATTCTTAAAAAGGAACCGTTTGAGTTCCTTGTTTTTTTCTTCGATTTCCGCACTGAAACCGGCGACCCTCGCCCGGGCTTTTCGAACATCGTCCGCGTGTCCGATTTCGTTTTCCTTTAAGTTCCTGAGAGTGGATTCCCGGAAATCCGTAACCAGGCCGTTGATGATCCTTCGTACGATCTGGTATTTTTTCAGTTTGAAATCCAGGTTAGAATATTTCCGGTCCAGGAATTCCTCGTTTTCCTTCCAGAGGGCCACCTGTCGCAGTTGGCCGATGTCCAGCAGGTTCGAAGTGATTCCATCATCGAGGTCATGCGCGTTGTAGGCGATGGCATCGGCGTAGTCGGCCACCTGGGCCTCGAGGGAGGGGTAGCGGAATCCTTCCCCGCCCGCAAGAGGGTTTTCCTCGTCCTTGAAATGTTTGCTGATGCCTTCCAGAACCTCCCAGGTGAGGTTGAGCCCCTCAAAATCCGGATATCTTTTTTCAAGGATTTTGACAATTCGCAGACTTTGTTTGTTGTGTTCGAATCCGCCCTGGTTCTTCATCAAGGTATTCAGGACGTTTTGCCCCGTGTGGCCGAAGGGGGGGTGGCCTAGGTCGTGGGACAGCGCAATGGCTTCCGCCAGGTCTTCATTCAGTTGTAGGGATTTACAGATCGAGCGGGCGATTTGGGCCACTTCCAGCGAATGGGTGAGGCGGGTGCGGTAATAGTCGCCCTCGTGATACACAAAAACCTGGGTCTTGTATTCCAATCGCCGGAAGGCGGAGCAATGAATAATCCTATCCCGGTCCCTTTGAAACCGGGTCCGGTAAGAGTGTTCCTCTTCCTGGTGCTGGCGGCCCCGGCTTTCGCCGCTTTTCACCGCGTAAGGGGCCAGCATGGTGGTTTCCTGTTGTTCGATGTTCTTGCGGGTAATCATTCCAGAAAATTCGATTTGAATTCCTTCCAGCCGGGATACCGGGGCAGCATGAATGCCTCATAGATTACCACTGGAGGACGTCCCTTTACAAATTGACCCTGGCAAGTTTTTTTCAGCGGCTCTTTGTCGAGGAAAAATTTTTTTGGGTCCATCCATGGAGAGAGGGAAGAAGAGGGCGGAACCGGGTCTTAATTTCCGTTGTGTATTTTCGGAAGGTGAATGGTGAAGGTGCATCCCTGGTCGGGAGCGCTTTTTGCGCTAATCCTGCCTCCATGCCGATGAACGATTTTTTGACAGATGGCCAATCCCATGCCTGTGCCTTCGAATTCGCTTCGGCCATGCAGTCGTTCAAACGGTTTAAAAATCCGGTCGATGTACTTTTCCTCGAACCCGATTCCATTATCCTGGACGCGGATTTCGCAATCCCCCGATTTTTTAGTCTTTGCCAGGATTTTTACGACGGGGTTCTCACCTTTTTTATGGAATTTCAGGGCATTGCCGACCAGATTTTGAAATAACTGCCGCATCTGGAATTCATCGGCATCAAGAATGGGCAGGGATTTCATTTCTATCCTGGCGCCGGACCGGGTGATCCGGGTTTCCAGGTCGGAAAGCACCTCCCGAACCACTTTGTTCAAGTCGGTGGATTTAAAGGATTTTGCTTTCGAGCTCACCCTGGAAAACTGGAGCAATTCCTCGATCAGTTTTTGCATTCGTGCGGTTGCGCTTCCCATTCGCTCCAGGCAGAGGGTGGTTTTTTCGTCGGCTTCAATGGATAAATTGTCTCTCAAACGGTCTCCGAACATGATCACTTTTCTTAAAGGTTCCTGCAAATCATGGGAAGCGATGGAGGCGAACGCCTGCAAATCCTCGTTGCTTCGTTTCAGTTCTTCTTCCACCATTTGGCGGTCGTGGATTTCCTTTTTGAGTTTGGCGGCCTGTTTTTCCAATTTTAAGGTGCGTTTTTTTACCGTTTGTTCCAGGTTTGAGTTTTGTTGACTCACGAATTGGTAAAGGGAGCCGTTTTCGATGGCGTAGGCGGTATTGGAAAGAATGATGGAAATGATATGGAGTTTTTCTCCCGGAATTTTCTGGGTATGCCTTCCAAACCGTCCCACAAACATCCCCCGGACCCGCGACTTGGTCGCCAAAGCGTGAAGGATCAGTTTTTCGCCGGAAGAATCCATCGGACCAATCAAGGGACGATTTTGTTTCAAGGCCCAGGCAAAGTTTCCCTTTTCAATCTGGTTATTGACCTGTTTCCGAATCAGGTCACTTTCAGGTTCTGGATCACAAACGATTAATTCGAAATTCTGGGTCGATTCATCCACCAGGTAAAAAGCCAGGGTACTGAATCCGGCGAGCTGTTTTAGATATTTTTGCGCGACCCTGAAGATGAATTTCGGATCCTGGTAGCCTTCCACATCGACATGAAGGTCCCCTAGCGAGGCCAGCCGTTCCAGGGCGAAAAAATACCAGCTATTGGTTTTCTCAAGGTGCCGGATTCGCGCTTTAAGTTTGTCGATTTCTGTCAGGTCCCTATTTTTGCTCATGTACATTATTTGGACTCATCACCAATAAATATTTCTATTGTGGCATCAAAATGAGTCTGGACCTGGTCCCAGATGGAGGGCAATAAACTGACGGGCAACCCAACCTTTTCCCAGATTCCAGGCTCGAGCGGGGGAACCAAACGCTCTCCGCTGCAACCCAGCTCCATGGCCTTGGAAAGCCCATCCGCCAGATTCAAAATGGCGGTTTCGGTGGGATGATTGCGGGCTTCTAAAGGTTTATGGTGAAATTCAATCATTTCTTCCAGATATTCGGGAAGGTTCCATGCCCGAGTCAATGCGGCCCCAACGGCTCCGTGGTCGAATCCCATGACCCGCTCCTCCACATGGTTCAGTAATTCATCATTGTCTTGGCGGAGGTCTATGATTTCCTTCGCTTGGTCCGGGTGATTTTCAATAATTATTAACCGGCCCACATCATGCAGGATGCCAGCCAGGTAAAATCGCTCGGCCTGGTTTTGACGGCTGTGAATGGCCAGCACCCATCCCGTGATCCCGCAGCCTACACTGTGGCACCAGAAGGATTTCATGCTGACGAAATCCTCCGGGATCCCCCGGAAAAAGGTCATGACCATCGTAGCCAGGGCCAGGTCACGAAGTTGGTGCGTGCCAACGATGGAGATGGCATGGGAAATGCTATCGATTTTGGAGGGAAAATTATAAAAAGAGCTGTTTACCATTTTTAACAGCCGCGCCGAAAGGGACGTGTCGTTATTGATGATATCCGCGACATCGCCAAAAGAACATTCAGGATCATTCACCGCGTCGTTTATCTTAAAAAAGATCTCCGGTATGGAGGACAGCCTGACAGACCCCTTGACCATTTCCTGCGGGCTAATGAGCATGGGTATTTCCCTTTCCCGGTTTTCGCTGCAATTTGTTCAAGCTGCACAACCGCAACAATTCGGTGACCGCGGGGTGATCCAGGTTAGAATGTCGAAACAAATCCCTCGCTTCCTGCTCCGCTTTTTTCAATTGTTCGGGGTCAATAGAGTCGGACTCGATAACGGTGGTTGGTTTCTCGTCACCGAGTTCTATATCCGCTTCCGTCACTCCCCAAGCCTTAAAACTCATAATATGTTTTTCCTCGAGGACGGTTCCCCGGGGGAGCAGTTTCTTGCCAAAGGGATTTTTCAAGTCTTCCGCGAGGACCATTCCCGGCTTTAAGCTGTTGATCAGGATTCTGGTCATTTTGTTTCCTCTTGAATCAGGGGTCTCCCACAGCACCCGGTTTCACTCCAGGAGATTTTATGGACGCCACCTTTAATTTCCCCTGGAATTACGATCAAGAATCAATTTTTCAATAATTTTCATGCTCTTTCCTTGCGGAATCGGGCGAATCTTCCTTGAATCGTCTTTCTGTTCTATTATGGGGCAAAAGAGGTTTAAAATCAAGAGGATAAAACGGGTTGGGCGATTGAAGGCGGGTGCGCGGGAATGGGTCCGATTGGGTCAATTGAATGGGAATTATCCCTTCTTGCGGGTAAGGGGGGCACTAAATTTTTTTCTTATTTTTGGGGGTTCGGGGTCTCAGGGAGCAAAAAGGCGGGAGAGTTCCAAAACAGGGTCCAGACCGGAGCCGGAAGACGGGATGCATTTTATTATTGATGCAAGCCTGGAGGGAAGGGGTAGAGTCAGGAAGAAGTTAATTCTTTAATCAATTTATCCCAATCCGTTCTTTCTATTTCCTTTTGGGTGATGGGCCCCAGTTTCTTGAATTTATCGCTCCGTTCCTCGGGGTCCAAGGGCGTCTGATCCGTCCGCAACTCCAAAACTTCATCCAGGCTGGAGTCATTTTCATCCGGGTATGGGAGGGCTTCCATACTTTCTTCCATCTCGTTTTCCAGGGGGTGCTTTTCCTGGCTTTGACGTAATACCTTGAAAATCTGTTCAAAATTTTTGGTGATGGAGGTTTCCAGTTCGCCAAACTCTCTTTTCACCGAAGAAAGATATTCCCGGCAGAGGTCATAATGGTTGAACCGGTATGGACTAATTTTATTGGCCTGGAGGTAATCCTCCGAAGCGAGGCGGTAACGCCCCTCCCTGATGTAAAGCCTCCCCCGGTAAACCCTTGCCAGAAAATGATTGGACTTTAAACTCAATACCATATTCAAATTGAGTAAAGCGATCGCGGTTTTGTTTTCCTTTAGACTGGTTACGGCCTGCGTGAAATGCTTTTTAACATCGGGATTCTGGTTTTCCATGATCCGGAAAAAAGGTTCCAGCATAGGGAAAAAAATTTCCCCGACTTGGAACTGAATCCCTTGGATCATTTGGTTTAATTTCTTTAGTGTCGATCCGGGCATGGCATTCCCCGGAGTCCGCGCACGAACTCGAATTAAAGAAGGGATTGATAAAGGATAATTTCTCTCAGGGTTCAGCCCGATTTTATCCAAATTAGAAATGTCCGTCAAACATTATCGTTCCCATTTTGTAAGGAATATCGAATTTCAGAAAGATTCTAAAAAAAATAAATTCCCAGGCTTCTCGGAACAAGTTGTCATCCCATGAACAGAGGAGGAAAGGGTACGGCCCGGATTTTTCCTTTTTTGAGAAAACGGGCCGGGAATTTTCCCGAACCCTGTTGAAAATTGGATGCTTCAAAACCCTTGCGTCGGCGGCGTTTTTCCGCTAATTGTTTATTTTACTTGACGTTATTCCATTTCTATATTATGTTCAAAGTATGGAATGCTCAAGGTGTGGTTACATTGGATTTAAATTGGTCCGCAAATGCGGGAATTGCGGTTTGGATCTCCAGAAGCAAAAATCCGGCCAGGGTTCCTTTCTCAAACCCCAATATGATTTCACCATCTTTGTCCCTGAATCCGCACAGGCGAGGGTTTCCGCTGTTGAGGGGAGGGGCCAAACCCATGAGGAAACCACCGCGGCCGTTGCGGAATTGGGACTTTATGAGGCCGGCGGCTTTTCGGAAACGGAAAGTTCCCATTCCCATATCACCGACTCGGGTGAATTTGTTCTGGACCTTTCCGAGATCATAGACCGGGTTCCGGAAAACGCGGATATGGAATCCCACACCGGCAATGAGGATAGAGCCGCCCTGGAGAATTCCCCCGACGAAAATTATCCGGACGGTCCTTCCTTTGATATCGAGCCCAAGCATGATGTGAATGAACTGGAAGTGAAAGGACTGGGTTTTGATTTGATGGAGGATCCGGAAATCTCGGAACCCCTGGATTCGGATTTTACCGAGGAATCGCCCGGACCGGAATTGGAACCGGAACCCGAAAGCCCCGAACAGGCAACCGCAGAGGGGGAGGACAACATTCAGTTTGAACTGGACGCGATTGAAAAAAGCCTCGCCGACAGGGAAACGGAAAACGAACCGGCATCCGGACTGGAAGAGGATTTTCAGGATATGGCCTTGGATTTGGAAGATTCTCCGAACAAACAAATTCTGGAATTGGAATCCAGTTTCTCCCATCTGAAAAAAGATAAAAAAGAACCGCGGCAGGATGGGGAACCGGAGTCCGATGCCCCTTTGGGAATATCCACCGAGGCCGCCGCGGAGACGGATTCCCGGAACCCTGGTACGGAAAACCAGGGAACAATTGAAAATACTGAGGGAATAAATTCCAACCTGGAAATGGAGGAACCCCAAAAGGAAAACCCTCCCTCCGATGAAATGGGGCTTTCCTTAGAGGGTCTGGAACTGGAATCCGATTCCTCCAGCGAGAACCCCGGTTCAGAGGACCCCCCCTCGCTGGATACCCCGGAAACCCGGCCTTGATGCTTGCCCTGTTGACTTAGCAGGATTCCCCCGCCAACAAGAAAAATACTGGTTTGCCCCCCCCATGGAAAGAATTTCCTGACCCGGCCACTTTATAGACACCCTCCCGGTTGATCCAATAACATTTTGAAAGGTAATGCATTATTTTGGTCTCGGGCTTGACGGCCCGGTTTTAGGTTTTTCAAGACGCTTACTGGCCGCGCCTCCATTTTCACCTGCCATAAAAAGATTGGATTTTATCGCAAAATTACATTATAAAACTATATCCTTGTGAGAGGTTCCATGCCCTTTGCCGGGTGTTCCATAGGTTCTTGAGCCTGGGAACCGGATTTTCACCGGAGGTGAGGTGTCCCATCCGGCCGAGCGCAGTTTTGCCCTTCGCATTTCATTCCGAAACTGACAGTTTATGGAATACCCCAAGGCCGGATTTTTACGGCGGTTTGCCGCTCTGTTGATTGATGTTATTATATTAGACATTTTGGGCGCTCTGGTTACAATCCCCTTGCAAAGGAAATTCGATCTTGAGGTGGAAGATATCCTGGAACCGTTTTTAACGGGGACCCATATTGAATCTCCGGTAATGGTTTTCCTCGTTTTACAGACGGTCATCATCACGGGATTGTGGACCTTTTATTTTACTTTTTTTATCGGCGCGGCCGGGCAGACTTTGGGAAAGAGGCTTTTGGGTCTCCGGGTGGTCCGCGACGATGGTCAGCCCATGAATTACCAGACGGGATTCAACCGTTTCATCGGCTATTCCCTGTCCGCGAGTGTTTTCTTTTTGGGATTTTTATGGGCTCTGTTTGACAGAGAGAAAAAAGCCTGGCACGACCGGTTGTTTCGTACATCGGTGGTGAGGGTATCATTCAAAAAAAATTAACCGACAGGAAACGAGGATGAAGAAAAAATATCTGCTTGCCCCGGGGCCGACCCCGGTTCCGGAACACGTGGCCCTGGAAATGGCCCAGCCCATGGTTCACCATCGGACCCCGGAGTTCAGTGCCATCTTCGCGGAAGCGGCGGAGGATGCCAAATACCTTTTTCAAACCCGGGAGGAGGCGCTGATCCTGGCATCGACGGGTACGGGCGGCATGGAGGGTTGCGTGACCAATCTGTTTTCCCCCGGGGACAAAGTTCTGGTCATCAACGGCGGAAAATTTGGCGAACGCTGGGGAAAAATATCCGAAGCGTATGGGATGAACGTGATCTGGCATAACGTGGAATGGGGAAAAGCCGCCGACCCCGATGCTATCGAATCGCTCCTGGCCAAGGAAAAGGATATCCGTGGAATCCTCGTCCAGGCATCCGAAACCTCAACGACCGCGGCCCATCCCATCGAAGCCTTGTCCCGCCTGACCCGCGGCCGGGACGATATTCTCCTGGTGGTGGACGCCATCACGGGCCTGGGAGTGTTCAACTTGCCCATGGATGAGTGGGGGATCGACGCCATGATCACGGGTTCACAAAAAGCCCTGGAACTGCCCCCGGGACTGGCCCTGGTTGCATTGAGCGAGAAGGCCTGGAAATTCGCCGATCGATCGGCCTGCCCCCGGTTTTATTTTGATTTTAAAAAAGAAAGAAAAAATCTGGAGAACAAGACTTCCGCTTATACTCCGGCGGTTTCCCTGGTCATTGGCTTGCGCGCGGTTCTGAAAGGCATCCGTGAAGAAGGGCTGGAGAATGTGTTCCGCCGCCACGACCGCCTCGCCCGGGCCACCCGCGCGGCGGTGCAGGCCATGGGACTCCGGATGATCGCGCCCGATTCCCCCGCCAACAGCGCCACCGGGGTCTTTGTTCCGGAGGGGGTCGACGGCGCCAAATTGGTTAAAAGTATCCGTGACGATTTCGGGGTGACCCTGGCGGGAGGGCAGGACCAGTGGAAGGGGAAAATCGTCCGCATCGCCCACCTCGGATATGTAGACACCTTTGACGTCGTGATTGCTATTTCGGCCCTCGAAATGGCTTTGAAAAAGTTTGGGGCCGAGGTGAAGTTTGGTCAGGGTGGCGCCGCCGCCCAAAAGATTTTAATGGAAGCGTATCAATGACAGGAATCCTGAAACCCGTGAATTCTACAGGGTCTTTTCCTGGGTGACCGGTTGCCCTTGAAAAGATCCGCCATAGGTTCGCACCGTTTCCGGGCCTGTCGCAGGTCAATTGACAACTGGAGTTTCTGATGAAAATTCTTGTTTCCGACAACCTTTCTCCCGCGGGCATTGAAATTCTGCAAAACGAGGACGGAATTAATGTGGATGTTAAAATCGGCATGCCGCGGGAGGAATTGATCCGAACCATTCCCGAATACGATGGGCTCCTCGTGAGAAGCGCCACCAAAGTCACGCGGGAGGTGATCGAGGCGGCCCGCATCCTCAAAGTGGTTGGCCGTGCCGGGATCGGCGTTGACAATATCGATCTGGATGCGGCGGGGAAAAAAGGGATCATCGTGATGAATGCGCCGGAGGGCAACGTGATTACCACCGCGGAACACACGATGGCCCTCATGCTGTCCATGGCGAGGAATATTCCCCAAGCCAATATTTCGCTGAAGAATAAGGAATGGTCCCCGAAAAGTTTTATGGGGGTCGAACTGTACCAGAAAACCCTGGGCATTATCGGTCTCGGGCGAATCGGGTCCGTGGTCGCCGAGCGGGCCAAGGGTTTTCAAATGAAGGTCCTGGCCTTTGATCCCTACATCCAGAAGGAACGGGCGGACAAACTGGGCGTGGAGGTGATGGAACTGAAAGAGCTCCTGCAACGGTCGGATTACCTGACCCTGCACACGCCCGGAATTTCCGGCAAACCGCTTCTCAGCGAGCCGGAATTTTCGCTGATGAAACCGGGGGTCCGCATCGTCAACTGCGCGCGCGGCACCTTGATTGATGAAAAGGCACTCATCGATGCCATTCGTTCCAAAAAGGTGGCCCAGGCGGCCCTGGATGTCTATTCCAAGGAACCCCTGTCACCCACCAGTCCCCTGTTGGGAATGAAGGAAATCATCTGTACCCCGCACCTGGGGGCCTCCACCGAAGAAGCCCAGGAAAAGGTGGCCGTCGCAATTTGCGACCAAATGATCGACTACCTGAAATACGGGAACGTGCGTAACGCCATCAACATGCCCGCCATCGACGCGGAAACGCTCAACAAGATCAAACCTTATCTCGTTCTGGGAGAAGATCTCGGCCTTTTCGTTTCGCAACTGATAGACGGTCCCATCCAAAAGGTGGAAATCCAGTACAATGGAGAAATCGCGCGGGAAAATGTGGAGCCCATCACCATTTCTCTCTTGAAAGGTTTGTTCACCCGGTCCATCGACGGCATCAATATGGTCAATGCCCCTTATATTGCCAAAGAACGGGGAGTGCAGGTTCAGGAATCCAAGAGTAACGAAATCCGGGAATACCGAAACACCATTCAGGTGCGGGTTTCCACCCAGCAAGGAACACGGTTCATTATCGGAAGCATCTTTGGCAAAGGGGATCCGAGAATTGTTCAAATCGATGAGTATTGTTTCGAGGCGGTCCTGTCCAAGCACATGTTGGTGCTGAACAATATGGATTTCCCCGGGGTCATCGGCAACCTGGGAAATATCCTGGGCAAGAACAACATCAACGTCGCCGGATTTCACCTGGGCCGGCTCAAGGAGGGAGGGAAAGCCGTGGCGGTGATCAATATCGACTCGCCCCCCACGAGCGAAACCTTGCGGGAGGTGAGGGAAACCCCCAATATTCTTTCCGTAAAAAGTGTGACTCTTTAGTGTGACTCTTTAACGAAGGGCTGAGGCCATAAAAGAAATGGGGCCGATCAGGCCCCCTGGAATCTTTTGACCGAAGGGGAAGGCCGGAATCAATCCCCTTTCTGGGTGGAGGAGGCCTCGTTCGATGAGGAATCGGCTTGCGCCGGTTCGGAAACGTCCTTTTTTCCCTCCGCCGGAGTTTTCTTTTGCTGGCCGAAGACCTGGGCGATTATTTCGTTAATGATATCGGGTCCCAGCAGGTTGTAAACGGCGTTTGCCGATTTGAAGTGCGGGCTGGTGAAAAGACTGAGAACTTTCTTGCTGGTGTATCCCAGCATCATGAACTCGTGGGCATAATTTTCCGCGACCAGCCGCAGGGTGCTGTCATCGGCATCCTCATCCCCCGTGGGCGGTCCGGCGTCGGAATGGCTGTCGGTCTGGATTTCGTACACGTAGATCAAATGCCAGCCGAATTCGGTTTTGACGGGTCCCACCACTTCCCCCTCCTGGGCGGTGAAAGCGGCCACTTCGAAGGGCCGGACCATGGAGCCTTTCCCGAACCATCCCAAATCTCCCCCGCGTTTTTTGGAAGGGCATTCGCTAAACTCTTCCGCGAGCTTTGAGAAATCCTCCCCTTCATCGATCTTCTTTTTCAATTCATCGGCCAGTTCCTTGGTGCCGACCAGGATATGCCTTGCTTGAACCTTTTTTACTTTTTTATCTGTTGTCATTCCTTTTACCCGCTTTCTAAAATGAAGATCATTGCGCGTTACCGGGGAACCCGGGAGGCACTCCAGGAGGCGGCCGCGAATGGATTGGATTGAGTTTGCCGTGGAAATCTCCCGAAAGGCCCGGAACCGGGCGGGCGGAGCGTCTGATTTTTGTATTTCAGTTCAATTTCAACGCACAGCATTTTTTGTATTTTTTCCCCGAACCGCAGGGACACACATCGTTGGGTTTAATTTTCCCATGAGCGATTTTTGTTTCGGCGGGCACCTTTAAAAGTTCCTGCCCGATTTTCTTGGCCTGTTTGTATCGTACCTTGAGCCGGTTGTACAGATCGGGAATGCAATGGTTGATCGCTATCACCATATCATTTTTTTCGGGGTCGAGCTTGGCATCTTCCTCGGCCCTTAGTTTCTCATTGAAGAAATACGTATACGAGAAAATGGGAGGCTGTTTGTTGCTGTCCAGTTCAAATTTATAAAACACCAAATGGAGATCCCGGTTGTCGTTCCGCGGGTCGAGATCATAGGAATCTTCGGCGAAATATTTTTGATCGTTACAGGTGAAGTCGAGCGTTTCCTGGTTGCGGGGGAACATCTCGATATAATTGACATACTTCCCGGGCTCGAACATGAGATAGGACATGGGGTTTTTCTCCCCATAGGCCTTGGCTTCAAAATAACGTTGCTTGAAAAGCAGGAGCAATTCGTCCGGAATGTTTTTTGCGAAATTCTTGATGATTTCAGACTGAACATTGGACCATTTTGGCGCATTGGGGAGAGGATTATGAGTTTTGTTGAAATTCAGCAGAAAAACAAAACGGTTGTTATCGTTATCCTTGTCGCAGAACGATACCGTCACGTGTTTGCAATCGCAGAACGGGTTCGTGCAGTAATAATCTTCAAGGATATAGGTGTTCCTGTAATCCTCTTCCTCAAAACGATACGTCATGATGGACGAAAAACATTCCTGATGATTGATGACCGCGTACGATTCGATGGCCAGCCTCCTTTCCTCTGCTAAACGAATGTGTTCACGGACTGGGTTTAACTCGTATACCGTCCCGAGGACAAACCTCCCTTGAACCGGGTCGGGGGAGGGGCTTCCCCACTGAGATTCCGCACCGCCCGGACCGAATCTTTGGTGATTCCTTCTTTATTGGATAAATCACCGTGACCGTATCGGTAATAAAAAACCGCGGCCGTGCTGTGGGGCCTTTCGATACTGGTCCAGGAAGTGAACCCGCCGCCGGGTGAAAAATGCGAATCCAGGTGAATTTCGATCCGGTCCATATCCCGCAACGGAAAGTCCTCATCGTATAGGCTTTCCGCCTCCTCCAGGGTAGGGAGGCGCCAGTTGGTGTACCCCGCGAATTTTTTGATATTCAATTCACGGATATACTCGCTTGCGTCGTACCAGTTCATCCATTTGCTGGTATCCTGAAAGGAATCGGTCTGTTTCCACATCAATTGGGTTTCATGATCAGTCACGGTACCGTCCCCATTATCAACGAACCTGTTTTTTGAATCCAATTTCCGCCCTTTCTTCCCAATAAATTAAAACCCCGGAGGAAAATAATTCCTTCCCTGTTCAATTAGGGAATCCTGCTGATGGAAACGAATCCGTCATATCAGCCCGTCCTCCTTTTCAATGTCCCGAACCAGACGGGTGGAACCCCGCGAGGTTCGATAGATGTCGTCATGAATCTGGTGTCCTTTTCGGTAACCGAATCGGATGGCCTGGATTTTATTGCGGACCGTGCTGGTCCAGCAAAGGAATCCGAATCCCGGCTCGAAAATACTGACGTGGCGCACCACCTGACCCATGTGATCCTTGTTTTCCTGGTTTTTGTCAAAAAGACTTCTGGCCTCGTCGGCGGTAGGCATGCGCCAGCCCTGGAATCCGGCATATTGTTTCTTATTAAATTCCTCGGAAAATTCCCGGGCCTGGACCCAGTTCATCCACTTGCCGGTCAATTGCCAAGTGTCTTTCTTGAGCCAGAGCAGGCGTTTGACAGTATCGATGACGGTATCGTTCCTGCCCTCTAAGAATCGGGCACCTTTATTTATCTTTGAGGAGGCCGGGTTGGTATTATTCATGGACCTATCGATCTGGAAAAAACATTGTTTAAAAAATCCCGATCCCTTCTGGCCGGTATCCCTTGGCGAAAATCATTCCTTAAGGGTTCGCACCGGACGGACCCCGTGACTTCTCAGCCCCTGTTTATTCCACTTGTAATCCCCATTATAAAAGTGAAACCGCATGGCCAGGGTTTTATCGGTTTTATTGAGGGTTTTGGTCCAGCAAGTGAGACCGCATCCCGGGGGAAATCCCTTGACGATGAAAACGGTATCGCCATATTTGTCGGTAACTGGGTTTGAGGGGTCATAAAGCATTTGTGCTTCCTTGCGGGTGGGCATTCGCCAGTCGCTGTAATTCGCGAACCGTTCCTTGTTCAATTCCACCAAGTACATTTTGGCTTCCTGCCAAGTCACCCACTTGTCCTTGTCAATATAGGAATCGGTGGCTTTCCACATCAATTTGGCGACGTGGTCGGTCACCGTTCCATCCTCGTTGTCGACGAAGCGTTCGATGCCCTCGTCACCCGAATCCTTTACATTTTTTCTAACGAGGCGGACCGCGCTGGGGAACCCGTCGTTTTCCTTGGCCAGCCAAAACTCGTAATTCGACCCGTAATAGAAACCCAATGCCGCGTTGGCGCCGCGGGGTTAACTGGTCCAGGTGGGATACCCCCACCCCGATGGAAAGATGGAATTGAGGTGAATCTCCATCCCCTGAACATCCGTATTCGTGGCCTGGGGGTCGTACAGCGATTTGGCTTCCGAGGCCGTGGGGATCCGCCAATTATGGTATCCCGCGAACTTTTTTTCATTTATTTTTTTGGAATACTCAAGGCTCTCGTGCCAGGTGATCAGTCTCCCCAACTCGATCCAGGTGTCTTTTTTAATCCACATGAGATCATGTTTCAGGTCGGTGATGGTTCCATCGCCGTTGTCAACGAATTCGGATTGTTTGGTTTTTGTATCCATCAGGCTCGATTCAAGTTCTCAGTAATTACCGGCGCACCGGCGGACGGGTATGGTCTCTTTTGACGGGGTCCTTCCGGCACAGTCTCACCGCGCCGAAACTGTATTCATCCGCCGTGGTGGTCGTTCCATCCATGAATTCGAAACGGGGACGCCGCGTGGAGGTGTCTCCCATGAGCCAGCTGAATTTGAAGGCTCCCTCGGGAAACAGGGGATCAATATGAATGGCCGCGCCGCCCTTCGCGGTATTTTCAAGATTTTCGTCATAAAGAGTGACTGCGTCATTGAATGTGGGCAGCCGCCAGTCATTGAATCCGCCGATCTTCCGCATGTTTTTGTTGTCCGCGTAATCCCGCGCCTCATGCCAGTTGAAGAATTTTCCTTTATCCTGCCAGGAATCCTTTTTCAGCCAGAAAATCCGAGTTTGATTGTCGAATATGACGTGGGGTCCCTTTTCCACGAAGCGTTTGGGTTTTGTGTCTTGTTCCTGGATTTGGGGAAGTTTTTCGTTCATTATGGACCTTCACCTCCAACTGGTTTGGATAAAATCCTTTCCGGAATTCCCGCGTGCCAAAGACTCCCGGAAAAGAAATGAAATGGGTTTCCTCCCTGCAAGGAGGGTTTCCCGCTAGAAAATTTATTCGGGGGCATAACCGATTTCTACATTTCCCTCATCCACTTCCACAATTACGGGAACAACATACTGGCCGTTGGAATATTCCAGCAGTTTCTTGAGGCCGTGCGGGTTGGCATCCACATTAATGTAAATGAAGGATTTATTCTGCCTTAAGAAATCTTCTCGCGCCTTTTTGGTGTGCGGACAATTGTCCTTACCAAAAATTATGTAATGACTCATAGTCGTTTTTGGGGACAAAAGGGATCAAATCCTCGATGCATCCGTTCCCGTGCCTCACCGTGCGAATTTTTTCGATTTATCACGCCATTCCGGTTCCCACTCGTCCTTCACTTCATCCCGGACGACGCGGACGTGGGAGTATTCATTGTCCTTATGTTCCCAGACATCGGTTCCCGTCACGTAACTGAACTTAAGGGCATATTGCTGGTAGTCCGGTTTTTCATCATAGGTCCAGGTATTGTGTCCCTGGCCCGAATCGAAAATGGAGTCGATATGGATTTCAGCGCCGTCCTTATCGTAATTGCTCTTGGTGAAGGAGAAGAGGGTTTTCGCGTCCTCGAAACTGGCAAGCCGCCAATCGTCATAGCCGGCAAAGTTTTTTTCATTCAGCGACTCGCAATAATCGTGAGCCTCGAACCAATTGATGCCATAACCGAATTCTCCGTAGGAGTCCGATTTTTTCCACATCAGGTTATTTCGGGGGTCGCTGATCGTGCCGTTTCCATTATCGACAAGGGTGGGAACTTCTTCTTCAGCCAGGGCCTCCTCGTCTTCTTCCAACCACTCTTCTTCCCCGATCCATTCTTCCCCGGCGTACTCCTCCTCATCTTCCTGATGGCTGGGGTTTTTCTCTTCGGTTTTTTCTTCGTTGAGTTTCTGTTCGTTGAGTTTTTTTTCGTCGGACATGGTTTTTACCTATAACTTATCAAAGGTCCAAATGGGTTTCCGTGATATCCCGGATGAAGGATCCGGTGAAATTATTGATCCGAAGGGCAGTCTCTTTTTCATATGTCGCGTACCAGCCGGGCCGATGTCCCCGTGGTCGATACGCTTTGTTCGACACAAACCTCCCGCTTGATTGGAAAATAACTCTTCCAGGCATAGGAATCGAACCGTGTTTCACAAGTCCAGAGACTGGTTTCCCCTCCCGCCTGGTAGTTGGCCACCCGTCGCGAAGGTTTCTTGGGTTGCTTTAAAAAAATTTCCCGGTATGCATCCTGGTCCCGGAACAAGGAACGCACTTCGCTTTTGGTGGGAAGCCTCCAATTGTCATATCCCAAATATTTCTGTTCGTTGCAGGCTTTGACGAAGGCATTGGCCTCATCCCAATTGAGCCATTTTGCCAGTTCCTGGCGGGAGTCCTTGATAGCCCACTGCAAATCTTCCTCGGTGTCAGTTACCGTACCATCACCGTTGATAATAAAATGTTTGACTGTCTCTGGCAAGGCAAACCCTTTTTTTTCGAATACGAAGGAAAATAAAAAAACACTCTATTCTTTGCGTTCATTCATTCCGGATGAAAACCATCTTGCTCCAACAATATACCTTTGGCGCAATCATCTGGAACAGGCCAAACATAATTGAATGAAATGAAGAACTAAAGTGTTCTCAATCCTGGACAATAGTATTGTACTGGGTCAGGGGATTTAATTTCAATAAGGTAACACCAGGAGGGTAAATTTTCAAGCCAAATTCAAGAGAAAAGAAAACCCGGAAACCCGTTTGCCCGGTGCGGAAAGGCATTCTCCGGGCTCCCGTTCAATTCTTCCATTGCGGAAGGGGGATGGAAAAAACAAAAAGGGCATGTTAGGAAACAGTCCCAATATCTGAATACCGGTTTGGGGAAGGTGCGGTCAACGCCACCCGCCTCCCTGAACAACCCGGTCCCGGACGGCCGGCGGATTTTCCAACTTGATGGAAGGGTTCAAGGTGCCCCGGACCAGACGCACACTGGTGTTCAGAAGGTCTCCAGCTTCCTTGTGCCCCCCGGACCCGCTGTTGAATGAATAAACATACGCGGTAATTTTGCCGCGGGTGTTGCTGGTCCAGGTATCGTATCCACATCCCGGTCCAAAAACGGGGTCGATGTGGATATCCATTTCGTATTTATCTTGCAAAGCTTTATTTTTATCAAACAGGGTATGGGCCTCCTTCTTGTCGGGAAGCCGCCAGTCCGTATATCCCGCGAATGCTTCCTTATTTTTTTGATCCCTGAATTTGATGGCTTGGGCATGAGTTAAAAATTTTTTCAAATCCAGATAGGAGTCATTTTTGGCCCACATCAGATGGGTCAGACTGTCGGTAATCGTGCCATCCCCGTTATCGATGAATCGTTGCCCGTCGGTCATGCAAAAGACCTCCTTGTTTTTCGGTGGCATCCAGGTGTTTCAAAGAAAGCGGAAAAAAAAACCGGGAGGCAAGAGCCTCCCGGTTAAAATTCATGCAACCAAGCAATTACCTTTGACTTTCAGGCTTCTCTCCAGTCACACCAGCGATTCCCCTTTCCGTACCTTCGGGCATACCAAAACCCGGCTCGATGTACGTAAAGGGTTTAACATGGTCCAGATGATAATTGGTCTGGTAGGTTTTTCCGGAACCGGCATCCATTCTCCAGTCGTGGCGATCGTATCGCTGTCGCTGGCAATTCACGGAAATGAGGCCGGGACCTTTATTGGTAATGATAGATTTTTGGGCAATGGCGTTGGTCTCGTATCCACCCGGAGGCAAAGTCGCCTTAAAAATCTTTTTCCACGCGTAAGCGAAGGGACCGATATCGAACTCAATATTGGTGTCCTGGGTTTCACTCAGGTTGTAAGCGATCCACGATGCATTTTCACAGATTGCTTTGCCGCCCGGCGAAACTTCCACCACGTTGGCGCTGGCGATGGCGATAAAACCAAAAAATACAAATATAGTGGTTAAACTGGCAGCCGTCCTTCTCATGTGCTCCCCCTTTCCAAAAAAAGCGGAATTAAACAGGATAAAATCAAGTCAAACAAGAACTCCTAGTTTCGAATACCACCTCCCGTCGGCATTTCCAATTCTCTAATTTATTCAAAAAGATTCCAAAAGTAAAGAATCAATATTTCTGACGGATTTATCCCTTCCAATTTACATTGGCTTTTTAGAGTCGCCCGAAAATAACAAACCCTTTACGAGAAGTCAAGATTTAAATTAAGGGGGAAACCCCTTTCAGGATAATCCTTTAAAAAAGAAAAAGTTAAAATAAAAAAACTTCCCGGGCGGTGATGCCGGTTCCAGACTTTATCTTTTGAATTTTAAGGAGGTCAGGTTCATCAGGTTCAGGGAGTTCCTCAACAGCTTTTCTCCGTCTTCGGTGATATCGTTGACCACGAGCTGAATACTCCGCAAGTTCTTTAAATACTTGGCGTTGGAAAGATGGCGGGCCCCCTCGTCGCCGATTCCGTTGGACGCCAGATTCAGGGTACGCAAATTGGAGAAAATCGGCGCTTCGGTGAGGGCGCGGACTCCATCGTCACCAATGCTGTTTTGCGACAAGTCCAGGGCCTGGAGACTGTGGAGGCATTCCACCTTTGCCAGGGCGCGAACTCCAACTTCCCGGATAAACTTGGCTTTCAAGCTCAAGACTTGTCCATCGCTACTCAGATTTTGCCTGACGAGTTCTTCGATATCCGCCATTTTGGTTTCCTAATGGAAAAAAAATTTACCCATGGATTTGTCCTACCGGAAGTTATCCGATCCCCGGAATGTCCTTGGCCTCGAATCCGTATTCATCGAAGGCTTTCCAACCCTCCT
The DNA here is from genome assembly GCA_046754465.1 of Nitrospinaceae bacterium. Lineage (GTDB taxonomy): Bacteria > Nitrospinota > Nitrospinia > Nitrospinales > VA-1 > JBHHVU01. Next base: position 46,866 of record JBHHVU010000010.1, read on the forward strand.
GAAGCATTTTTTTGGCGTACTTTACCATCAGGACGGCTTGCGAATGATTGGGATCGATGTCCAGGGTTTTTTTCAAATGCCGCAGGGCATTTTTGACATCCTTGATTTCATCTCCATAATGCTCGATTTGCCGGGATTTGTCGATGAGGTCTGAAGCCCATTTGTAATACGTGTCAGCGATTTGCCGGGGCGCGTTCTTACTGACAAATTCCACAATTTCGTCATCGGCCTTCAACCGGTCCAAATCCTGGATCGCCGCCTCAAATTCCTGAATGGGAATTTCGTAATCCTCCCCGTTGACTTGGGTGATGGTGTCACCCGCCTTGTGGGCGGAATGCAGTCCCACCGAGCTGCGCACCACCGTTCCCTGGATGCCGGCGATCAACTGGTTATAATGGAGGTTGCCGATGGCGAAATGAATAATGGAACTGAACTCCTTGTTGTTATCATATTTTAAAGCCAATTCGAATTCCGCCTTGGCTTCGTCATGTTGTTCCAGTTCCTCCAGCGCTTCGCCCAGGTTGTAGTGATGAACGCAGTTTTCCGGTTCTTCCTCGATCTGGTCGCGGAAAAACTCGATTTGGGCATCAAGGTCGAAATCGCCTTCTTCCTCCTCCTCTTCCTCGAACCCGGTTTCCTGGTCCAGCGCTTCCCCAGTGTCCGGTTCGGGTTCTCCGCCGGGCGGCCCGGCAATCCCGGGATCTAATGCTTCCGCCGCCGAATCCTCTTCCTCGGGGGGGAGGTCATCCTTTTTTTCTTCTGGGTTCATGGTCCGCCGATAAGCAATGTTTTTAATTCACCGAAAGGGTATTTTGAAATTTTACCAGACCTTCCACCCTCTCAGTGAAAAAAACTCTTGCTGGGTCCCCTCATTTTTTTTCAGCCGCTTCCCGGTTGGAGTGGATGAATCTCACCGCGCGGATGACCGACAGGGACAGACCGGGACCTTCCTTGGGACTGGGATAAGCTTTTCCGCGGATGAAGTTGAAGGTCCACGCGTAAATGTCCTTATGGGTTTCACTGGTCCAGAAGCAGCAACTGGTGTATCCGAAAATGGGATCGATGTGCAACTTATTGGTGGTCCAATAATAATCCCAGGGGATGCTTTTGCTCTCGTCATACAAGGTCTTCAGCTCTTTCCGGGTGGGGAGCCTCCAGTCGTCGTGTCCGGCGAAATGGCTTCCATTGATTTTATTTATGTAGTCGTGGGCCATTTTCCAGTTGAGCCATTGTTTGAGTTCCTGATAGGAATCCTGCTGTTTCCACATCAATCCTTCCTTCAAATCGGTCACCGTTCCATCCTTGTTGTCTTGAAACCGGGGATCGTTGGAAGGTTCCAGCACCTTTTTAGGCTCGGTCAGGGAACGGATCTGGCCTCCGAAAATGGGGTCTTTCCCCTGGCCCTCGCCCGCCGCCCAGGAAATCCCCATCGGGACCATGGGGAGGAATGATAAGCAAACCGAAATAATGACAACCTGGACACTGATTTTCATTTCAAGTCCCTTGCGGATGGTAAACCCGACACTCTTAATTCTCCTGTGGCGCCCAGTCTGGCTCCCACGAAAGGCACAAACCGGCTGGGTTGTGGAACTGACCGGTTTCTTTTCCAATGATACCCCAGGTGGAAACAAAGTTCATTTCCGGATCGAACTTTTGTATTCTCTGGTTGATGGTATCGACCACGAATACGTATCCGTAAGGGTCCTCCACCACCGCCATGGGACAGTTGAACTGTCCCTCCCGCTTGCCCATTTCACCCATCACGCCCAAGGATTTTCCCTCACGGGTGAAGATCTGCAGGCGGTTCTGACTTTTTTCGGCCACCAGGATCGTGCCGTCCTTGCGGACGGTCAAACCCGTAGGGAAATTCAGCCTTCCGGCCTCGAACCCGTATTCCCCGAACTTGGCAACAAACTGGCCGTCTTCATTAAAAACCTGGATCCTCTGGTTGTCCCGGTCTGCAACGTAGATATTTCCTTCCTTATCCAAAGCGATTCCCGTGGGAAACTTGAGGAAGCCGTCGAAATCCCCCGCGAAACCGAAGCTCAGAAGGAAATCCCCATCATCGTCGTAGCGTTTGACGCAATGGTTGGAGGTATCGGCGACAAGAATGGTGCCCGTCGGTTCCGCGAGAATGGCTTCGGGCCAGTAAAACTTTTCTTGTCCCCAGCCCTCGCCGCCGAATTCGTGAAGGAAGTCTCCATCGGGATCGAATTTCTGGATTCGGTGGCAGCCCGTATCGGCCACCCAGATGTTTCCGTTGTAATCCACCGCCACCGACCCCGGGGTTTTGAACTCGCCCGGATTGTATGGGGGCCGCGTTCCGCCCGGGCGGCCAAAGGCAAAAAGAAATTTGCCATTTCCGTCAAACTTTTGAATGCGATCGTTGCCCGTATCGGCGACCCACACATACAATTTGGAGTGGTCGACTTCGATCTTTTCCGGGAGTTCTTCAGGGAGGATCTCCGTTTCAACCACTTCGAGGGCCTGGGACTCCTCCATCTCCGTTTGGTCCGCGGTTTCGTCTTGATTCTCTTTAGACATGGGACTCCATCAAAAGGGTGAAAGGTTCCCCTTCATAAAATTCCAGCGAAAAGGTTCATCGAATCCGGGGCTACCCGGAGTGCGATGTCCGGCAAACGCAACTATTTGGGATAAGACCCCTCCCGGACTTTTTCGCCGGGAAAATTTTTTGGGTAAAGTGACGGGACTCAACCATGAAAAATGGCCAAGGCGGGAATTCCGGCTGAAAGCAACCGGCCGATTCCCAAGGGGGACCGCCCTGAACACCACGGGGGTTGGATATTAAATTATTGGGGAAAACCCTGACGGTTTTTTCCGCGCCCAAGCATTTTCCACGGCTTATCCGCACTTTTATTTGATCATGAACCCTTTGCAGTCAAGAATCTGGTATTCATAATCACAGGCTTTTTGCAGTTCCCCCAATCTTTCGTTCCAATTCTCCCTGAAATTGTCGAGGTTTTCCGATTTCGGTTTTTTCTTCATCAGACCCACCTCTTTGATCAGGGGTTTCACAAGATTTTTGTGAATCAACTGGAGCGTGTTTCGCAGTTTCAGAATACATTCCTTAGTGACCGTTTCGCGGGTCACCCCATCCACTTTTTCCAGAAGCCGGAGAAAAGATTGAATGGTTGTCAGCTGCGACGTATAACTTTCGGCCAACTTATGGTTGTATTTCAATCCGCAGTCAATGTAAGCGGGCATCAACCACATGCCCACGTGGTGATCGAACTTGACGGAGAGGGTGATCAATTTCTGGAGGTAATCTACCTCCCTCAGATCTTCCTCCTCCTCCTCCTCCCCTTCCTCGAGCTCTTGGGCGGCTTTTTCCTTTTCTTTCTGAAGCTCCAACTTGATTTTTTCGAGTTCACTCAGATCGGAAAGAGAATCGGCATCCGTCTTTTCGCTCTTGGCGGGGTCCTGATTTTCTTCTTCCTTTTTGGTTTCAGTATCCTGGTCGCTCAAAGGACAATCTCCTATAAAACGCTGGTAATTAAAACAATATTTTCAATGTATTGCAGTTGCTTTTTGGGATTGGAAACAAGTATAGTCCTTTCATAACGGGGTGTCAAGGTCTTACCCCTCCGATTTTCAAGACGTTCGGCCCGAAAGGGGGCGGGATTTTCCAGGCCGGCCCCATGCCCCTAACACAGGCAGACGGGAAACGGTTCGTTGACAGGAGAATTGGTGGGGGTATATCCTTAATGAATATCAAGCCCATCTTACAAAGATATTCCGCAAGATCCGGCAATGAATTGAAGGCATAAAACCATGAAAACCGCATTGGTTTTCCCTCCACAATGGTATCCCAGTCAACCCTACCTGGCCCTGCCCACGTTGATGGCCTATCTGCAATCCAAAGGCCACGACGTCGAGCAGTTTGACTTCAACATAGAAAGTTATCAGATCTTTCTTTCCCGGGAATACCTCGGCCGGTGCGTGGATATCATACGCACCCGCCTCACGCAACCTGCCTATTCCCTGGAGGAAAGGGAAGTCCAATCCGTCTACCGGCAGATCCTTTCCGACAGCGAATATCTCGAAACCATCATGGAGGAAGTGGAGGACGCGGCGAATGTCCTGCGCGACGAGAAACGGTTTTTTCAGTTTCCGGTTTACAAAAAAGCGTATACCACCTTGAAAATCGCCATGAAGCTCATTTCTTACGCCCACTTCCCGAGCCGGATCGACCTGGAATCCTTCTTCATGCAGGGAACCCCCGAGGAAAGCCTTCAGGGGATTCTCTCGGCCACCGCCGATTCCGCACGAAATCCCTTCGTCCACCTGGTCCGGGACTATCTTTTATCCCAGGTGCAATGGGAGAATTACCGGCTGGCCGGAATATCCATCATCCATGTGGGGCAGGTGATTCCCGGCCTGACCCTGGCGCGATGGTTGCGGAAGAGATACCCCCACCTCCATATTGTCATAGGCGGCAGTGTGTTCGCCCGTCATCAGGACATTCTGGAAAACAAGCAGGTCCTGTTCGAGGAATTTTTTCACAGCATCATCCTGTTTGAGGGCGAGCATCCCTTGGACCAGTTGATCAGCCATCTCAAGGAAAAGAAACCACTGGATACCGTCCCCAACCTGATTCACCTGGTGAACGGGAGAGTCGTCCACAACGAAAAAGCCAAATCCCTGCCCTACGAAAAACTGGTGCCTCCCAATTTCGACGGCCTGCCCCTGGAAAAATACCTGATGCCCTATCCCGTTTTGCCCTACATGGCGAGCCGGGGCTGTTATTGGGGGAAGTGCACCTTTTGCACGCACAGTTTTATCTACGATTCTTATTACCGGAAGGAAAACGAAACCCGGATGGCGGAAGAGATAGAGTACTTGAGTCAACGGTACCAGACCCGGTACTTCACCTTTTCGGATGAAGCCATATCCCCCAACGCGTTTCGAAGAATGTCCAGCGCGATTCTGGCGCGGAACGTCGAAATGCGCGCCCTGGGCATGCTCAAGTTCGAGTCGGACAACGTGGAAACCCCCGATCTGTTTGAACACATGTACCGGGCGGGATTCATCATGCTTTTTTTTGGCCTTGAAAGCGCCAACGACCGGGTTCTTTCCCTCATCGACAAGGGGTGTGACCAGAACACCGAAAAGCTGGTCCTGGAAAACAGTTCCCGCGCGGGTATCTGGAACCATCTCTATCTGTTTTTCGGATTCCCCACGGAAGAACGGGAGGAAGCCGAGGACACCATCCGGTTCACCATAAAAAATAGCGAAACCGGGACGGGGATCATTCACTCGGTGGGGCAATCCACCTTTTCCCTGGAGAAGGATTCCGCCATTTATCACAACCCGGGAAAATTCGAAATCGGCCGGATCTTTCACGATCCCGAACGGGACATGGCCATCATCTTCGACTTCGATATAAAATCCGGGATGTCCCGGGAAGAAGTCATGGACGTCTACGAAAACTTCAACGGAATCCTTAACGAATGTTTTCCATCCCGGAAGATTTGGAATTTCCTTTCGAGGGAGCATTTTCTTCTTTACCTGGACCATTTCGGGAAAGAGGGGATCCTCGATATGGCGGGCCGCGAGGAGAACATGGCGCAAACCTGAATCCCTCCCGCCATCGGAAGAAGGTGGCATCACCAACCGTTCCCCCTTCCAGGCCCAGTCCTCTTGACACCCCCCGCCGGATCACCTAGAATTCAACTATACCGCTCAATTACATGAAGGGAACAGGGGTTTAATCACTTGATGAAGTAAAGGAGTAGAAAGATTATGAGCGAGTCCAAAGACACAGGCGGTTGGATCACCATGAAAATCGCGCCCGAGATTTTTGACGAACTCGGTGTCCGGGATCCGGAGCAGATCAAGCTGGAAACCAAAATCATGAAGAAGGTCCGCCAAGTAAAGAAAGAATTGAAAAACGAACCCGACAACCTCGACAAGTTGAACGAACTGAGCACGTATTACATCGATGGGGGAAATTACGAGGATGCCATCAATGTATTGCGGACGGTCATCAGTAAAGACAAATTCAACGTCCGTGCCTACAAGTTGATCGGCACCGCCTACGTTTTGTTCAATCACGAGGACGAAGCCATCATGGAATTGAACCGCGCGGTCGAGCTGGACCCCAAGGACCCGGAAATTCATTTCAATCTGGGGGGCGTTTACATGCTCAGGGATTGCTTTCTGAATGCGATCCGCTGTTTCGAGAATGTGATCGAACTGGACCCAACCGATACCCTGGGATACGCCAATCTGGCTGCGGCTTATGACGCCGAGAAAATGTACGAGGAGGAAGTCCGCGTCCTGAAGCGGGTATTGATGTTCAGTCCGGAAGATAAAGAGTTGCGCTCCGCCCTGAGCACCGCCTATTTTAACTCGGGAAATTATGACGACGCCTTGAGCGCCGCCCTCTGCGTGGTGGACCTGGACGACAAGGATCCCCAGGCTTATTGCAACCTGGGAAGCTGTTATTCGGTGAATAACATGGTCGACGAAGCGGTCAAAGCGTTCAAGAAAGCCAGTGAGATTGATCCCGAATACAACCTGCCCCATACCAACCTGGGAAGCCTTTATGCCACTATGGGCCGGTTGGAAAGCGCCATCAAGGAATTCAAGCAGTCGGTCTCCCTGAACCGCGGTGACTCACTGGCCTGGTTCAATCTGTACAACTGTTACAAGGAAGTAGGGAGGATGGAAGATGCCGAGGAAGCCTTCCGCCATTACGACCGGCTGATGAAAGAACTGGATGGGCGGGCCCCGGGTGCCGAGGGGGATCAGACCAATTTATCCAATATCCCCGGTGGAGTTTCTCAAACCGGAAACCTGGCCGATGGCGCCAAACTGGAAGATAGCAAGGCCGGAATGGAAACCGGGTTCGGGGAAACCGAATCTCCTTGAACATGATGTATCACCTGGGGGATTGTGAGTGGTGCCCATGACCCAGGAATCCCGAAATACCCTGCCACTTGGCGATTTCCAGCCCGCGGACCAATGGCAAATCCACGTCAATTCCATTTTTTACGGGACCCTTGGGCCGGCGATTCATAATCATTTCCAAACTTACGCCAGTCTGGATCACCGGTTGGCCCATTCCCTGGCAGAGGAATATTTTGAGCAGGTGCGGGACCAGCCCCTCTCCCCCGGCCCCCGGTACATCCTGGAGTTGGGGGTGGGAAACGGAAACCTCGCGCGGTGCTTCCTTTCCCGGCTCAGGGAAATCGATTCCGGCGGTCGCGTCTACCCGCGTACGCATTATGTTCTTTGTGATTATTCCGAGGAAATCCTTAAAGGAGTGCGCTCCAATCCCCGATTGCGGGAACATGCGGGGCATTTTTCCACTATCCGTGCCGACGCCTCGGGCCTCGGCTGTTTCCGGCCCCAATCGGTTGATAAAATCATATCCAATGAAATCTGGGACGATCTCGCCACCCGGGTTCTTTTAAAGCATCAAGGCACCCTCTACGAGGAATATCTACAGCCCCACCTGGACCCCGCCCTTATCGGCGGCGACTTTGAAACATTCAGCGGCTGCTTCGGCGGCAAAAACTATTCCGCCCTGCGGGAATATCCCCCCTTTCTTTCCCACATCCATTGGGAAAAAAGTTATCAGCGTGTGGACATTGGAGACTGGCCTTACCCGGCGAACCTTCAAGCTCAGATCGAACGGTTCGCCGATGAGATCCCCATGCCAGTCAACATCGGCGCTTTTACGACCCTCGAGCGGGCCCGCGGGTTGTTGCGCCCTGGCGGACAGGGATACCGGGGGTTCGATTACGGGATGTTTTCCATCGACGACTTGAACCGTGAAGGACGGCCCTATTTCAACCTGTATGGTGGACAATATACCTTCATGGTGAATTTCGATCTCCTGGTCCGGGTGGGCAAGGCCGTCGGATTTGAAAATGTCGAAAAAGAATATCAGCACCATTACGTGGCTGGGAATTCGGCACGGAAAGTCACCAGCCTGGTGGAAATTCTCCAAAGCCATCCCCAGATTCCGCAAATGGCCCCCTGGGACCGGGATCTCCTCATGGTTCAAACCCTCCACGCCCTCAACCGCGCCTACCGGAGCCCTTACAAGAACAAGATGGAATATCCCCTCCTGCCGGGCACGCCTAAAAAACAGAGAAAACAAATCGCTCAACTGGTCAAAAAACTAAGCCCCTACGGTGTTCCCGATACGGTGGCTTATGTAACCGACGGCGAAGTGTTTTCGGTGATAGGGACTCTCAAACGGCTAGGATACAGTGAAAGGGGTCTCCACCAGGTTTTCGATGGCCCCCCCGACGCCATCACCTTCGTCACCCTGAATTTCCGGTAACCCGCCAATGGCATGAGGGGGAAGAACGGCGGTTCAATTTTGGTGCGGTTTTTTTATGATTTTTCGGGGGTGGGACGGCTTCTTTCGTGGCATTGCCGGGGGGGGGTCGTGAAAACCGGGAATTCTCCCCCCCGGTGTTTTGGATCGCCACGCCGGATTCATGTCGTCAATATTTTTAACAGTGCGTCCACCATGGTCTCTATTTTTAGGAGCACCTTTGGCTCGGTCAGCTGGCCGTCTTCAAAATCGTCCGAACAGGAATAAACGATGGGATGAACCGTCAGCACGCCCGACTCAAAGGAAAGGATTTTGACCAGGTCCGACGAGGCGAGAAATGACTTGGTTCCCCCGGCGTTGCACAAGAGTCCCGCGGCCTTGTTCTCCATGGCTCCCGCCGTGATGTCGATCAGGTTTTTGACCACTCCGGAGACCGACCAGCAGTAGACCGGCATACCAAAAATAAATCCATCAGCCGATTCCATCAGCCGATAGGCTCCCCGCATATCGGCGTTGTAATCCTGAATAGCCCTTCCATCACAAAATTGCAGGTCCAACGAGCGAAGGTCGAGAGTTTCAAAATCGGCATTCCTTGTCCGGAGAATCCTTTCCGTCTCCGCCACCACGACGGCGGTTTTGGAGTGAGTGGAAAGGCTCCCCTGCACAATCACAATCCTGGCCATGGTTAGAATTATCCCCGGCGGGCCTCCAGCGAATTAAACGGTTAAAAAAAGGCTTGCACCGGACCGGTGCAAGCCTTTTGGATATCTTCCTGACAAACATCCAGGGTCAGGCCGAGGGAACCTGTTTTGGCGGCTCTTCCTCCTCTTCCGTTTCTTCACCCTCCTCTTCGGCGAACAAATCGTCCTCTTCATCCTCCTCCTCACCGATGAGTGCGTTGGGATCATCAACTTCCATCTCGTTATCGAGCTCCTCCTCCCCCTCGCTAAAGGGAGAATTCGGAAGTTCGTCCCAAATCACCACACGGGCGTTTCCCCGGTCGGCGATATAAAGTTTGAAGGGTACTTCTTCGACCTCATCCTCATCCACATCCGGGTCTTCTTCCAGGAACAGGCCGAAGGGGTCGTTGAGGGTGGAAGCGGTGGTTTCTCCGCCCCGGTTGGAATGATTGTCCGAGAAGGTTTTTTGACCGAGGACGAGATCCGCCGGCTGGCCGTTTTCGGTGGGGACTTCCTTCCAATACAGGACGCGGTGGTTTTCCGTGTCGGAGACAAACAAGCCTGTTCTGCCGAAGACCACATCGGTCGGGAAATAGAGACCCTCGCGGCATGCGTTTTTGGCCCCATGACCGGAATTGGGCTCCCTGCTTTGAAAGTCCTTTTGTCCGATCACCACATCCGCGGGTTTGCCCGAATCGGTGGGAAGGTGATTCCAGATCAACACGCGATGATTTCCCTGGTCGACGACGAACAGATTGTCCCTTTCGGCATCGTAAAACACACCGGTGGGAAAACTGAGGGTATCGGAGCCGACATTGTCGAATTCTCCGCGATTGGGTTCCCGTTCGTCCATCCCCGATTGGCCCAGGCAAACATCGGCGTTCCAGCCGTTGTTGAAGGGAATTTTGCTCCAGATCAAAATCCTGTGGTTGTCCTTGTCGGCGATGAATACGTGCTGGTCGTCCCCCGAATGGATTCCCATGGGGAAAAACAGGGAGCCGGACCCGACCAAGCCGCGCCGGTTGGCTTCGTTGCATTCCAGGTTGTCCTGACCCAGAACCAGGTTGGGGGCTTCGCCGTCCTCGGAAGGCAGGCCGCTCCAGCGGATCGCCCGGTGATTGCCGCTGTCCACCACATAGAGTTTTCCATCGATGACAGCGAGTCCGGCGGGCTGGGAAAGGGTGTCCTCTTCTCCCTTACTGATGGTGAAATCCTCCAGGTTTTCGTCCCCCAGGCCGGAAGTCATCTCATCCAGCGTGGTCGTTATGCCCCGGTTTTCGAGGCAGTCGGCGAAATCTTCCTGTCCCAGCACGAGGCTGGCCGGTTCCCCGTTTTCCTCGGGGGGTTGTTCCCATACGAGAACCCGGTGGTTTCCGCGATCGGAAACAAAAACCATCTCGCCGAACCTGGTAATGTATTGGGGTTCGGCCAGCGTGTTGTCTCCCGGGTCATCCGCTCCCCGGTTGGCCTGGCACATGGAGAAATCGCCCTGGCCCATCACCAAGCAGGCGCCTTTTTCTGGCTCGGCTTCCTCCGTGGTTTCCCCCGTTTCTTCCATTTCCTCATCTTCGTCGAACTCATCCTCCTCGTCCGTTTCCTCGGATTCTACCAGGGAAGCCGCCTCCCTATCATCCTCCGGCGGACTTTGGGTGTCTTCCACTTCGGTGGCTTCTTCCTGGTTGAGTTCTTCCTCGTTGTCTCTTTTGTCTTCAGACATGAGACCCACCTCCAATGTATGTTGAAAAAAACTTCCTCAAACCCCGGTCCCTGTGGAACCGGGGAGAAGGAATGCACCGTAAATTAAACCTTCCAATGGGATTTTTTGACGGAAAACCCTATATTCGCCAACCCATGGTTTGTCAGGGAACATGCAGCCGCTGCCACATGGAAACCACCTTCCGGCCGTTCCTGTCCTGATAATCTCCGTTCCATATCGCGAACGCCACCAGTACGGGCCGATCATTTTGAAACTTGATGTCCCATTTGTTCAAGGACTCCAAGGTCCGGTAAAACACCACTTTCCATTTACCGTCCTTCCAAACCCCTTTTCCAAGGATATTTTGCTTGGTTTGGGGTTGCGGTGTCAAGGTTCCAAATCCTTCGGCATTCAATTCTTCCACAGGAACATCGCGGAACGGATTCAGAGCATCCACCGGATTCACCTCCCCCCCAAAGATCATGGTGTCGAGATCCATTCCCTTGGTGGCGTATTCCAGTTTCTCCTTGGTTTCGATCTCCGTCTGCCAGTCGGCCCGCCATTGCCAGATATTGACGACTTTTCCCCGGTTGCCCATGCCGAAGAACGGTTCGTGGTGTCCATGTTTGTGAAGCAAGACGTCTCCCAGGGCGAATTCCATGGCGACGGCATCCTTGAAATCCTGATGCCGGCTGGAGGTCCGGTCCGCTGTCTTATCATCCCATTCCAGCCGGAACGCGATTCCCTCATCATTCATCACCGATTGGAAGCGGACTTGATTGATCGGATCCCTTCTGGCGCTGAGGGGAAGCGTGTGCACATTTTGGACCGGGACCTCGTCCCAGATGGTGTTTTCCGGGTTCAGGTCGATTTCGTCATCGATTTTCCGGACGGGCAAATCGATCTCATATTCGGCTTTTTGAAGCGCGATTTGCCGGATATTGGATTGGATGTAGGCGGCAAGATTCCATCGTTCCTCATCCGAGAGGTGTTTGTAAGCCTTCATTGGGGTGCCGTCGATCCCCGTGGTGAGGGTCAAATAAATTTCTTTTTTGCCGGCACCAAATTTAATGGTATTGGGGTTGGTCAGATCATACACGAATACGCGATGGTCCCAGATATCGTAAAGGCCGTCGGCGAGGGGGCCGTTGCCCTTGAGATCGGTTCCGTGGCAACGGGCGCACCGCATTTCATCGTAAAGAATTTCTCCCTGCTTGATGGATTCCGGAGACGAGGGGGGAACCGATTTCACCACAATCGGCGGTTTGGGTTTTTCTTCCTGGAAGCGTTTGGAAAATCCCTTGATGTATTGGACGACGGACCAGGTTTCCTCTTCCTTGAGAGCACTGCCCCAGGAGGGCATGGATGTGCCGGGAATGCCCCGGGAGATGGTCAGGTAAATATCCGAGTCCAGGGGTAACGACCCGGTCGGAGTCGACCGGTGTTTGAAAACACCCTTCCGGAAATCCCGGGGCCAGGGATAAAGATAGGCCATGGCTTTCCCCCCGCCGTTTCCGTCTTGACCGTGGCAAAAAACACACATGTGCTGGTAGACGGTTCTGCCCAGAACCAGGTTGGCTTTTCCCTGGCCCGGCAACGCGCCGGAGGGACCGGCAAGGGCGGGACGGCCCATTGGGCCGGATGCGCCGGGACCCTGGGACCCGGCATCTTGAGAATGGGCTAGCCCCCCGCCCAGGTAAAACAAAATAAACAGAAAAACCGGTACAACGATAGATGACCTTCTATCGCACGCCAAGACTGGGAGTCGATAATGTGTACAATTGTTCATTGCCGTTCAATCCATCCTCGGAGATATCGACCCAGATATCCCTGCAGTTGCGTCGGAAATCCACTCCCAGGCAATAAAATAAGGGATGCCTGTTCGTAAAATAAATGACCGGATGAGAAAAGTATACACTCAGCCCATCGTGCTTGGCAATGGCGATGGCCTGTTCGATGCTGACTTCCTCCCTGGCGGCCTTCCTTTGAATCTTGCGGATGACCATATAGTCCAGTTCTCCGTCTAAGTCCAAATCGTAATAAGTCGAAATCAGGCCGTTGATGCTCATCACCTCCCAACCCCGGTAGGATGGATCGTTCCAGCCGGGTTCCTTGGGGATGGAGAAACTCTTTTCACCGTTTCGTGGTGAGGAGTTTTTGAGGGATTGGCCGTTTGAGGGACCCGCCACTACGGCTGCCTGGATATAACAGATGGCAACCAAAAATAGGGTTTTTTTTCTCATGCAGAGGTCCTGTATAAATTTTGGCCCCCTTGAAAAATCAAGGAGGCTAAACTATCAAACTAGCATATTTCCCCAATCCTGGAAACGTTTATATGGCCCCTTGATTTGGAGAAGTCCTCCCAGGCCGCGAAATGAAGGTCAAACACGGCGGTTTGGGAAAGAGGGCGAAAAAGGGGTCGGGCCTTTTCCGGCTTACAGCGCGGGGAGCCCATGCCGTCCATGGCGCGGAGAGGGCGCGGCTTGCTGAACCGCGCTATTAAGGGGAGTGGCTTTGCAGCGCGGAGGGAACATCGGGATAGAGTTGAAATACATCATGCAGCTTGGCCATTTCGAAAACCTCCTTAGGGGCTCCCTGCAGTCCAGCCAGCAGAAACCGGCCCTTGGTTTTGCCCAGTTTCTGAAAACAATGGATAAAAACGCTGATCGTGGAGCTATCCAGATAGGTCACCTTTTCCAGGTTCACCACGAATTCGTTGAACCCTCGTTGTATGTAGGCATGGATCAGCTTTTCCACATCGCCGGAATTGTAAATATCGAGTTGTCCCTTCAGGTCGACGACGATCATGTCATTTTTATCCCAGCAGTCGATATCGATTTTTCCCATCAGCCCAAGAATTTCCTTGTGAATTTTCTCCATGACCATTCCTCTTTCGCGGATTCCCCCAACAGGGACCAGGTTCTCTTGTTCCAGGGGGTCCGCCAATCAACGCGAACCTGTTTGCGGGAAGGGCCGGTTTTCCCCGGATCCTGTCCGGCGGCCCGTTGTTTGAAATTTACTCTGTCCAATCCCGCGCATACATATAATATTTTTGTTTTAAAGAAAAGAAAATAAATCGGGAGAGGCGCCAGGCGGAAATGGGAAAACGCTTTTAAACCGATCCTGGGGGATGACCGGGCCGCCGGAGTGCCCGCTGTTTTCCGTCCTTCTTCATGCCATGAATGGTCGATCAGGGGGTCTCATAAATAGTTCTTATACTTTCCTCGCTGAGTTTTTCGGGGGGACCGTCGAAGACCAGCCGGCCCGCCTTGAGGGCCAGGATGCGTTGGGCGTATTTGCGGGCCAGTTCCGGCGAATGCAGGTTGCAAAGGATGGTGACCCCCTCTTGTTGATTGATGTTTTTGAGAATGTCCATGATGTTGCGTGCTGAGGAAGGGTCCAGGCTGGATACCGGCTCGTCGGCCAGGATCAATTGAGGTTGCTGCATGAGGGCCCGGGCGATTCCCACCCGCTGTTGTTGGCCTCCGCTGAGGGTGCGGGCGAGTTGATGCATCTTGTTCCCCAGGTCCATATCCTCGAGTTTCCGGCGGGCGAGTTCGATTTCTGAGCGGGAAAAATAATTCACCAGTCCCGCCCAGGGCGAATGGTAACCCAGACGCCCGGTCAGCACATTGGTCCGCACCAGGGCGCGGGGAACCAGGTTAAAGTGCTGGAAGATCATGCCGATTTTTCCACGGAAGGCTCGCAGCCGCCGGGGGCTGGCGCCGGTAATTTCCTGGTCCCGGAAATAAATATGGCCGGCGGTCGGCTCGACCAGACGGTTGATGCAGCGCAGAAGGGTTGATTTTCCCGATCCGCTCTTCCCCAGGACCGCGGCAAAGACGCCGTCCTCGAGGGTGAACGACACCTCTTCCAGGGCCGGAACCCCTCGAGGGAAAATCTTGGAAAGCTGTTCAACACGCAACATGGGGTGTGGGGCTGAAAAAACTCTGGCTACCGCGTGGGCGGTTCCCGGTTCAGGCCAAGCAGACGGCCCGCCTCCCGGACCGGATCGAATAAGGCATCGAGGTCCACTAATCCGCTGATGCCATAAACCCGTTTCAGGATTTTCCCGCCCTGGGGGGTTTTCGAGAGTTCTTTCAAAGCGTTTTGGATTTTCAGTTTGAGCGCCGCTGGCAGATTTTTCCGGGCGGTCACCGTATCGTTGGGAATATTCCGGGTGTAAGCGATCACCCGGATTTTATTAAAGACGCTGGGGAAACTTCTCGCGACGGCGGCCCGGGCGTCGTCGTAGGTTGCACCGCCATCGACTTCACCTTTCAAGAGAGAAAGCACCACCGCGTTGTGGGATCCCGCAAAGAGGGTTTTGGAAAAAAACGATTCCGGATTGTAGCCCCGGGAAATCAACAGAGTTTTGGGATAGAGGTGACCGGACGTGGAGGCGGGATCGACGAACGCAAAGGTTTTTCCCTTTAAATCCGCCAGCGTTTTTATCCCGCTATCGGCGCGAACCATGATCTGGCCCCGGTAAAACGGGCTCCCAAACCGGACCACGATCAAAAGCAGGTCCACCCCATACTTCTCCCGTGCCAGCACATAGCTGAACGTGGCCAGCCAGCCGATGTCCACCTTTCCCGCTCCCATGGCCTCGATCACCGCCGCGTAGCTGGTGGCTACCGAGGTTTGAAAATGCAGTCCGGTTCGGTCCTCCAGCATTCGTGCGATCTCGCGCCCTCCTTCCAGGATGACCTGGCTGTCTCCAGAAGGGACGAACATCATGCGGACCGGGTTGCCGGGGCTGCCCAGGTCACCGGCCTGGGAATGGGAAAGGGGGAGAAGGAGTGTTAACAGGAAAAACAGCGTCCGGAAAAGCCGTGAATAAACGGATTTTTGAATCCGTGAAGCCATTGGGGGCGGAACTCCTTGAGAACGATTCGCGGTTGTCGGCTTGCCAGGGGATTATATCACGGCTTATTCGGGGGAAATCCGGCAAAAAAAAGGGGCAACCCACCGAGCGGCGGATTACCCCCTTATTAAGCGTGATGCGGTTTATTTCACGAAAGTGGTGCGGATGTATTTGATGACATCCCAGATTTGCTTGTCTTTCAGGGTCTTTTTGTGGGCGACCATTCCCGTTCCAGCGGAACCGTTCTTGATAACCCAGAACATTTGACCGGGGGATACCTTCTTCATGGTTGCCGCGCAGGCAAAATTCCTCGGTTTGGGTTTCAAGGCCGCGCCTAATTTTCCACCGCCGTCCCCTTTGTCGCCATGGCACATTTTGCAAGCCATGGGTTTGGCGGTTTTGGTGTAGATTTTCTTCCCGTTGGCGGCATCGGCGGAGGCGGTTTTATCCAACTTGGCGGTACTGGCGGGAGCGGACTTGGTTTTCCTCGGCTGGGGACATTGGCCACCCGCATAGGCAGAACTCACCACAAAAAGGCTGAAAACCGCTAACATACTGATTAAAACGAATTTTCGCATTTAATTTTCTCCTTCCTTAAGATTTCATTCAATTAAAAGAAAAAACCCTCACTCTTTGATTCGAAACTCAAATTGTTTGGAACAAAGATTTCTTTTCCCATTTGGCTGCGGATACGAGAATCCAGAAAAAGGTCCAATGGATAACCCGGGGATAAAAAGAGACGCCCATCTCCACCCATTGGTCCGGAAATTCAGGTGAATAGGCCTAAAATGCGAAAATGAAAAAAAGGCGGTCAGCATTATAATAAATCCCACCCACCTGTCAATAAGAAATTCGTCCCCCACCATTTAACCTTTTGAATATCAATGAATTTTCTTGTGGGAAAGAAGGACAGGTATCCCCTGGTGGCAAAATTTCACCAAAAAATATCCATGGAGGAGATGCGATATTTGTCTAAATTTATCAATAGGTTAGATGGTTTTTTTGAAAAATGCCCCTTCCGCGTGGTTTTCTCCGGCGGCCCTTTTTGCTTGCGCACTTTTGTCCGTTCCAGTATAGTCAACCCATTATAAATAACATTCGATGATTTGATTTTCCTGCAACCTGGTTTGGGAATGAGGCCGCATGGGTGCTCTTGATCCTCAATCCTAAACCATTGGGGCATTTTTTGAGGAATGGGGTTCCCGGGCTCACAACCGTGAGATTATTTGTTTGATTCCAAAAAGGGGGCCTTGCATCCGATAAAATCGCTAATTTATCTACAGCACCCCAAATTACTAACTCCAATTCACATTGAATTTGATTTTTGACCGATGGTTCTACCAAGGGAGATTTTTTGCCTGTTGATAAAAACCAAGGAATTTCATTTCATAAAATGATTTCTTCCAAGAAAATCGTCTCCTGAATTGGTTTGGAGATATTGAAGAGGAGGTGAATTATGCCCTTTTCTATAGAGAGCCGTGGAAGAACTGGCAATGGCACCAAACCCAAATACCTCACGAAACTCGATCAGATTCCCGAGTTGAGCGAGGAGGAAAGGTCACAACTTCAAAAGGTTAACGAAAAATTTATCTTTCGTTCCAACGAATATTACCAGTCCCTCATCGATTGGGATGACCCCAACGACCCCATCCGCCGGATCGTGATTCCGGAAGTTCAGGAATTGCAGGACTGGGGCCGGCTGGACGCCTCGAATGAGGAAAAATATACCCGTGTCCGGGGGCTGGAGCACAAGTATGTTTCCACCGCTTTGCTGCTCGTTAACGAAGTTTGTGCCGCCTATTGCCGGTTCTGTTTCCGTAAGCGGTTGTTCATGAATGATAATGATGAGGTCACCAAGGACATTACCGAGGGCCTGAAGTACATCCGCCAACATCCCGAGATCAATAACGTTTTGCTGACCGGGGGCGATCCCTTGATTATGTCCACCAGCAAGCTGGAGCCCATCATCGCCCAGCTTCGGGAAATAAACCATGTGCGGATCATTCGTATCGGCACCAAGATTCCCGCCTTCAATCCGTTCCGGATTATTAATGATCCTTCGCTCCTGGAATTGATTGGGAAATATAGTACGGATGAGAAAAAGATCTACATCATGGCCCATTTCAACCATCCCAGGGAACTCACCCCCGTGGCCGTTCAGGGTTTGAACTTGCTCATGAAGGCGGGGGCCGTCCTCGTCAACCAGACCCCCCTCATTCAGGGGGTGAATGACAATGCCGAGGTGCTGGCCATCCTTTTCCAAAAGTTGTCCTACATCGGGGTGCCCCCGTATTATGTTTTCCTTTGCCGGCCGACCTTGGGAAATGAGCCCTATTCCGTTCTTCTGGAGGACGGGTACAAATACTTCGAACATGCCCGGACCCAATGTTCCGGCCTGGCCAAACGGGCCCGGCTGGTGATGTCCCACGAAACCGGCAAGATCGAGGTGGTGGGGATGAACCAGAACCAGATAATCTTCAAGTATATCCGTGCCGCTCATGCGGAAAATAACTCGAGGGTCCTGGTATTCGACAGAAACCCGCGGGCGTCCTGGTTCGACGATTACAGGGAGGCGCAGACTCAGTTTTCCCTGAATAATTTAATGGAGGTCCCCGGTAACGGAAAGAATGGGAACAATGGGTTCAAGAAACACCTTGATTAACATATTGGTGGCAACACCCCCTAAGCATTGAGGATGCTCAGGGGGTTCCCTCAATCTTGAGAGGGAAAAGCACCCTGGTTTCTTTCTGGCAGATTCCTCCTTTCCGTTCCCGACGGCTGCAATGAATATCCCCCGTAGACCCTCACCCTTTTGCAAGAATTGGTATCTCCCTTTCCCTGGGTTCGCTACCCGCTATCCACCATCCCTTCCCAAGAGTGAACGGTCTTCCTTGACCACGGAAATTCTTATTTAAATTCTCGCCTGCTATTTTTGGTTTCGAGATCCAGCCCGGTTTCCGCCGGGTGAGGATGCTATGAAACCGGAAAGCTCCATGCCAGAAATCTAATCCATTTAAAACATAGATGGAAAAAGAATTAATCCATTGAAAAATAAAATAAAATTCCCATAATTCACCTTTCTGGTGTAATCTGGAATATGAAATGTAATTGTAATTCTAATTGGCTTGTGTTAATAGAAATATCAATTTCCTGAAAGCCGGAATTTGTTTTTAATCGCCTTGGAATTGGTTCGAGGGTGCGGTGCCGTCCTTTGCCGTTTTCGGCGGTTTGGGCATTGGGAAGGAAAGAGGATCTGCATAGGGTTTGAATTTTTTAAAAATTGAGAACAGGAGTTGGCCTTGGGTGAGGTCTCCAAGGGAGGAACAGGACCAAATTGAACAGGGGGGAAACATGACCAAACTGAGCAGACGCGACCTTATAAAAGTATCTATTTTAGGAGCGGTTTCTTTATCGAGTATTGGAAGTTGGATGGACTCATTGGTTTCCAGGCGATCTGGGGTCGCCATGGCTTCCATTCCAGAAAGCCCGGAGTTCACTCCTTTCACGGAGGACATGCCCCGTCCGGCAGTTTTGCAGCCGGAGGCATCTTCTTTTGTCACCGAGTGCGAAATTCCCGATTTACCGGGAGTGGATAAATCCGCCACCAAATTCTATAAGGTCACCGTCAGTAAGAACACCACCCAGATTCTTCCCGGTGTGGATACGGAAATCTGGGGGTACGAGGGTTTGTATCCCGGTCCAACCATCAAAGTCAAAAGGGGGGAACCGGCGATCGTCCGTTTCATAAATGACCTCTCCGTGGAACTAACCGTTCACAATCACGGGGGCCATCAATCATCCGTTGCCGATGGGTTCCCCTCCGATTTGATACTTCCGGGTCAATTCAAGGATTATTGTTATCCCAATATTTCTCCCGTGGAAAGGGATTCGTCGGGGGTTCTTCTAAACACCGATTCCGATTTCACCTCCACCCAGTGGTACCACGATCATGCAGTGGACATAACGGGACAGAACGTGTACATGGGGTTGGCGGGATTTTACCTGCTTTCCGATGATCTGGAAGATGGCTTGATCAATACAGGGGTTCTTCCCGGAGGAGAGTTCGATGTCCCGATGGTGATTCAGGACCGGCGTTTCGCGGCCGATGGTTCGTTGGTCTACCGTCCGGAGGAGGATAACTTTGATGGTTGGCTGGGGGATGTGTTTGTGGTCAACGGCAAGGCTCAGCCAAAGTTTCACGTGCGCCGGCGGAAATACCGGTTTCGGATATTGAACGGTGCCAATGCCCGGTGGATGGAACTGCGATTGAACCGGGGCCGTTTCCTGCAAATCGGGAACGACAGTTGGCTCCTGGACCATGCGATCGCCCGGGATACCTTGCGATTGTCCCCGGCGGAACGCGCGGAGGTGATCATTGATTTTCGCGACGCCCCCGCGGAAGTGTTCCTTGAAAATATTCTGGAGATGAAGGATGGACGCCGGCCCGAGGACGATCTTTTGAAGAAAGGGGTACCCCTCGTTAAGTTCATCGTGGACCAACAGGAAGAGCCCGTGGACAACGCCACCCTCCAGGAAGGGCAGACCTTGCGTCCTCACACTCCCATCCGCGAAGATGAAATTGTAAAAACCAGGACCTTCAAATTTGACCGGCGCAAGGGGGCCTGGGCCATCAACGGGGAACATTTCGATCCCGGCCGCGATGATGCAACGCCCAAGCTGGGCACCGCCGAGCGGTGGATCCTCAAGAACAGCAGCGGCGGGTGGGCGCATCCCATTCATATTCATTTGGAAGGCCAGCAGGTTCAAAAGATCAATGGTTCACCCCCTCTCCCCCAAGATTCCTTCAAGAAGGATACGATTCAACTCGGGCCCAACGATGAAGCCGAAGTTTTTATTAAATTCAGAACCTTCGAGGGCAGGTTTGTTTTTCATTGCCACAATCTGGAACACGAGGACTCGTTCATGATGGGAAAATTCAATGTGAAACCTTAAGGGGAGCCAAAGTAACGGGGTGGATGATTTTTCCGCCCGCCAGGCAAGGGAACCTTTACATAAACGCTGTCAACACGGGGGTGCGGCATCCCTTGCCCGTATAATTAAAAAACCACCCTATCCTGATTCCCTCACAGGGTGCGTGTTTCTGGGGAAAGAGGAATTATTCTGGTAAAAGCACCCAACCCCACCCGCCACCCCCTGGCGCCGCCCAGGGGAGAGGGGGGGCTGTTTTGTCCTGTCCGCTCAAAAAAGAAAAATTCGCTCCCGCCCGGAAACTTTGTGCTAAACTATCGAACCTCCAATAAATCAAACCCAATATTTATTTTTTGACCCCCTTGTTGCGGAGAAAACCATGGCGCGGTTGACTGGAAAAAATATCCTGATCATCATCCCCAAGGATTATTACAATGAACAGGAACTGGATTTCCTGACCCATAAATTCAAGGAAGAGGAGGCTAAGGTTTATCTGGCTTCGTCCAAACTAAAAGAAGCGGTGGGAATGAAAAATGGCCGGGTGAAGCCCGACTTACTCATCGTCGATTCCATGGAAGGGATCACAGGCGATAGTTACGTGACGGGTGGGACGGGAACCCGTCAAATCAAGGGAATTTTTCACGGGGTGGTGATCATCGGCGGAAAAGGCGCCAAATCCTACCTTTGGAAAGACAACCTGGTGCGTCTTTTGATTCTCGACCGCCACCGCAGCGGATTCGTGGTTTCGGCGATCGGCAGCGCGGTCCCCTGCCTGGCCAATGCGGGGTTGATCGATAATATTGAGGTGGCCGCCGAAGAAAATAAGTACACCCTGAAAGCGATGGAAGAGGCCAAGGTGATGATTTCCGATGACGAGGTGACCTGCTTAGACCGGGTCATCACCGGCAAGGGTGCCTCGGCGGTGGAACCCTTCGCGCAGGCGGTCATCGAGGCGGTGGAAAAAACTCCCCATAAATAACGGGGCTCGACGAACCCTTAATCCAACCCGTCAAAAACCTCTCTCCGCGTCTTCCCGTTCCTTGGCAGCCTTGATGATCTTTAAGCGAAGTTTCACCGCGGTGTTCAAGGCTTGCACGGTGCTGGCGTTGGCATCCGGAAAATGGAGTTTGGCATTGAATTCATCCAGGGAATGAGATTCCAGAATCTTGGCGAACGCCTCGTCTATAAAAGGACGGGTCATCTGGGCGATGCCCTCGAAATAAAGGGAGATCTTTTCGTATTTATCCCAATTATCCTCAATGAGTTTACGAATAGTATCCCCAGCAGGAGAACCGTCCTCGGAGGTTCTTCCATGGGGGGTGCTGGTCTGCATGATTTTGAAAATGTCTATTTTGTATTCACTTTCCATCGATCTGCCTGTTCAATCGAGAATATTCCTTGCTGAATATTCCTTCAGGATGAGTAAAGTCAACGTTGTTCGATCCGGACCTCGGTCATCTCGATCCGTTCATTCGGATTATCCCGGGAATCCCTGGGAAGGTTTACAATTTTATCCGCCACATCCATTCCCTGGACTACTTTCCCAAAGACGGTGTACTGTCCATCCAGGAAAAAAGAATCTTTGACCACGATAAAAAACTGGGAACCCGCGCTGTCCGGGTCCTGCGCGCGCGCCATCGACAGGATGCCCCGTTCGTGGGGGATGTCGTTGAATTCCGCTTTGATGGTGTAGCCGGGTCCCCCCATTCCGTGGGACGATTTGTCCTCGCTTTTGGAATTTGGGTCTCCGCCCTGGATCATAAAGCCGGGAATAACCCTGTGGAAGGTGGTCCCGTTGAAATACCCTTTTTTCGCGAGGTCCTTGAAATTTTTCACATGCCCGGGCGCCTTGTCCTCGAAAAATGAGATTTCGATGGTTCCCATGGTCGTATCCAGGATGGCGATATCCTCACCTTGTGCATCTGACATAAAATTGTATCTCCTCTTTTAATTTTGGCCTCGAGGCCAAAAATTTGGGTGGATGCCTTAGGGATTTTTCATGGTTCCCCGATATTTTTCCGCAAGACCCGTCCGTGGGTTCCCCAAACGGTAAAACCTTACCGGTTAACTTATCATCTTCTCAAAGATGAATTCAAACCCATGAGGGATGGAAAGTCCCTTTGGGGTCTCAGGAATGGTTTTCTTCAATCTTGACGGATCCAGGCCTATCGATTTTCGATCCGGACCTCCTTCATCACTATTTTTTCAATGGGGTTGTCTCGGGCGTCCCTGGGGACGCTGACGATTTTATCCGCCACATCCATCCCCTGGATCACCTTTCCGAAAACCGTATACTTTCCATCCAGGAACCGGGCGTCCTTGACCACGATGAAAAATTGCGACCCCGCGCTATCCGGGTTGCTGGACCGGGCCATGGAGACGATCCCCCGCTTGTGCGGAATCTCATTGAATTCCGCCTTGATGGAGTAACCGGGACCTCCCGTGCCATGCAGGGCCCGGTTATCGCCTCTGGAATTTGGGTCCCCTCCCTGGATCATGAATCCGGGGATGACGCGGTGGAAGGTGGTTCCATTATAAAAACCTTTTTTTGCCAGGTCCTTGAAATTTTTCACATGACCCGGCGCTTTATCCTCGAAAAAGGAAATTTCAATGGTTCCCAGGGCCGTTTCAATGACGGCGATTTCTTCGGCCTGCGCCGAACCCCATGCCAAAAATACTGCCAGCAAAGCAGCTAATCCGCTTCGATAAACCATAATACCTCTCCAACGGTGCGCTGTTAACAATGGATACCCGGAAGTCCTCCCCAGGTCCGGTTTTGAAATTTGTCCTTCAATGTTCGAACTTTTTATTTGAAAAATCACGAGTTTGGATAGAAAGGTTCCTTTGGGAATTGGATCAATAAAGATGGTTCATGGAAGAATACTTCTCCAAGGTGGACCGTGAATATCCGGAATCGGATCATTCTAAAAAATTGAAAAATGATTGTCAAACCTGGAAAGGAAAGAGAAGGCGGGAAGCCGCATTCGTTTTTCTCTAGTTCCAAGGGAGTTACGCAAGAGGTCAGAGATAAGAGGACTAAGTAGGAGGGGGAGCCTGGGGATTTTCCCTTGCGACTCTGTTTCAATTTGCATTGTTGCAAAAAAACAATTGCAACAACGGGGTTTTTATTTTAAAACCCAGATAGCGGTAATTTCTAGAGGGATTGGCAGGAAAATATCCCCTGGGTGGGGGAGCGATGGAAAGGGAGCGGGATTCCGTGGAATATCTCAATACAATTTTCGATGTTTTGAATGAAGCGGTTTTCGTCTACGACGAGGAAATGCGGATCAAATATTTCAATGCCGCCGCTGAAAAGATCACCGGTCACAGTAAGGAGGAAGTGATCGGGAAAAAATGCGTCACTCTTTTTGATAAAAGCGTCTGCCTCAACAATTGCGCCCTTTGCCAGACGGTGAAACAGGATCCGGTCCAGGGCAAGGTGCGGTTCCAATCCCCTTTTATCCGGAAAGACGGACAAAAACGTTTCGGTGAGTTCCAGGCCGGACTGCTGAAAAGGGACGGGAATGGGAAGGTAGAGGTTTTGGTGGCGTTGACCGATACCACCGAAATCACCCGCCTGAAGGAAAAACTCCAGAAAACCCATTCCTTCAGAAACCTGGTGGGGAAAAGTCATTTGAT
This sequence comes from Nitrospinaceae bacterium, assembly GCA_046754465.1. Classification (GTDB taxonomy): domain Bacteria; phylum Nitrospinota; class Nitrospinia; order Nitrospinales; family VA-1; genus JBHHVU01. The sequence continues at coordinate 70,991 of JBHHVU010000010.1, forward strand.
GAAAGACCTTTTCCAGGCCATCCACAATATTTCCGAATTCGATTCCACCGTCCTGATCCAGGGAGAAAGCGGCACGGGCAAGGAACTGGTCGCCCGGGCTCTTCATTATGAGGGCCCGCGCGCCCGGGAAAAACTGATCACCGTCAATTGTTCCGCATTTTCCGACAACCTCCTGGAAAGCGAGTTGTTCGGGCATGTCAAGGGCGCGTTCACCGGGGCGATCAGGGACCGGGCCGGCCGTTTCGAAGAAGGCAACGGGGGAACCATTTTCCTGGACGAAATCGGGGACCTGGCCCCGAGGGTGCAAGTGAAACTTTTGCGCGTGATCCAGGAAAAGGAGATCCAGCGCGTCGGCGAAAACACTACCCGCAAGGTAAACATCCGCATCATCGCCGCCACCAATACAGACCTGTCACAGGAAGTCCGGGAAGGAAGATTCCGGGAAGACCTGTATTACCGATTGAACGTTATCCCGATCCAGCTTCCCCCGTTGCGGCTGAGAACGGAAGACATTCCTCACTTGGTCAGGCACTTCATCGAAAACTGGAACGGGGTGCAGAAGAAAACGATCTCTGGGATATCCGAGGCCGCCTTGGGAAGGTTGATGGATTACGACTGGCCCGGCAACGTTCGGGAATTGGAAAACGCCATCGAGCACGCCTGCGTGAAGGGAACCCGGGAAATAATCGGAGTGGAGGATCTGCCGGCCTCTATTTTCCGTCCTCGAAAATTCAGGAAAACCAAAAGAAGCCCCGCCACCCGGGAAAGGGTCCTGAAAGCCCTGGCGGAAACCGGAAACAACCAGACTCGGGCGGCCCGGCTTCTGGAGATGCACCGGATCACCCTGTGGCGAAAAATGAAAACCTTCAAGATAAACGTTTGAAGGGGGCTCCGCGAATTTCCCTTGAAGGCCTCCCTGGCTGGTTCCCGCCGCTTCCACCATGCTTTTCAGGATAAAATGTCCCACCTCCCGGATGGATTTTTCCGGGACCTTATTTGATCGATTTGAACACGGCCGGGTTGGCTTTCCCCTTGGCGGAAAGGATTCCGACCGCCCCCTTTGCCACCCTGAAAATGCTGTGGTCCACCAGCAGGTAATCTCCCGGCACATCGACCTTGAAATCCACGATGACGGACCCCGCGGACGGCACCAGGGTGGTTTGCACATGGTGGTTGACCGTTCCGCCCAAGGTTCCCTCCACATGCACCGTGTCGAATATTTCACCGATGATGTGAAAGGAGGAGGCGCTGTTGGGACCGATATTGCCAAAATAAACCCGGACCCTGTCACCCACATTGGCTTTTAGGGTGGAGTCGCCCATCAACGCACCGGTTTTGCCGTTGAACACGACATAATCCGGGTGCTCCGCCAAACCCTTTTCCATGGACAGTTCCAAAACTCCCTTTTTGTCGGACGGCTTGGTAAAAAACTCGCTTTGCATCACGTAAAATTCCTTGTCCACTTTGGGCAGTCCCTCTTCGGGCTCGACCAGAATCAGGCCATACATCCCGTTGGCGATGTGGGCGGGGATGTTCGGCACCGGGGAGGCGCAATGATAAATAAACAGGCCCGGGGCCAAGGTTTTGAATTGGAATACACGCGTTTCGCCGGGAGCCGCCAGATTGACCGCCGCGCCCCCGCCGGGACCATTCACCGCGTGGATGTCGATATTGTGGGGGAACACGCTGTCCTTGTGGTTGGATAGATGAAACTCCACCGTATCCCCCGCGCGCACCCGGATCATGGGCCCGGGAACCGTACCGTTAAAACTCCAAAACTTGTATTTTTTCCCATCCCCGAGTTCCCCTACAAATTCCTTCGCCTCGAAATTCACCACCACCGTTGCAGGGGTGGTTCGTTTGATCGGCGCGGGAACATGCGGGGCCGTGGTTAACCTGGCTTTTTCCGATGCCTGGAGACTCGCGGTCATCACCAGAAAAAATACGATCGATAAACCTGCCGCCGTGACCATGTTGCCGGACTTATCTATTTTCATTCCTTCCTCCGTTATAAAATGTTACAAGGGAATTCAGAATCTTTCCCCGGACCAGAATCTCCTAAATACAAATTCCGTACCTAAATGGAAGCTCAAGGGTTTTCCCGGGAATTACAGGCCGGCAGCGGCTCAGCGGCAACCCTCCGCAATGTGGAAACCGGAAGGGTGAGTTGCATAAAAATGAATGCAACATTCTTTTGTTACACCGGTAACTAAAAGGTTGACACTGAAAAAATGATGGGAAATAATAAGCTAATTCATGGTTTTTTAAACGTTTACAAGATAATTTCGCGAAAGGTCGGGCTCCTTTCCTTTCTCGCTTTCATTTTTTAGCATTCGGCACACGTCATGGACCCTTACTGGGAACAATTTAAAACCCCGTTTTTGTGTTTCGCGGGTTATTCCGGAGTCGGCAAGACCACTCTGCTGGAATGCCTGATCCAACGGTTCAAGGAAGATGATTTTCGAGTGGGTTATTACAAGCACGATGCCCACCGGTTCGTGATGGACCGCGAAGGCAAGGACACCCACCGGGCCCGCCGGGCGGGGGCGGGAATCATCACCATCAATGATCCCAGCCATTTCGCGGTGGTGGGGGAAAATGGTTTCAAGGAGCGGACCATCATCCACGCGCTGGAGCAATGCGATTGCATCCTCATTGAAGGCTACAAACAGTCGCCCTTCAACAAGCTGGTTTTTCTGGACGCCGAGGGTTCCCTGCCCATCCCCCTGGACACGCCTGGAATCAAGGCGGTCATCCACCAGGGGGTAGTGAATGAGAAACCGTTTCGGGAATCCGGTTTGCCGATGTTCCACCGGGACAACTTGGACGGCATTTACGAATTTGTCCGGGTGCATTTTAAAAGTTGCGCGAGCCCCCTCTTTGGCGCGGTTTTCGTCGGGGGACAGAGCAAACGCATGGGCAAACCCAAATTTTCCCTTTCCTACAACGGGGGATCCGAAACCGAGAGGATGGTCCGTATCCTAGGTCAGTACTGTGAAAAGATTTTCCTCTCGGCCCGGCCGGACCTGGATATGGGGCCCTTGGCGAAACTGCCCGATGCCGAAAGGGTCAATGACGACCATATCGGGCTGGGGCCGGTCGGCGGGTTGGCCACTCTCATGGCGAGGCACCCCGGCAAGGCCTGGATGATTACGGCCTGTGATATGCCCTTCCTTATAGAAAAAAATTTTGAGAGAATCCTGAACGAACGCGACCCCATGCGTTACGGGACCTGTTATCTGCAAAAGGGGAGATTAGGGTTCGAGCCCATGAGCGCCATTTATGAACCGAAGTTCATTCTTCCTCTTTATGAGGCCATGTCCCGCAGGGAACTCTCCCTGTCCCGGATCATCAGCGATTTGCCTTTCAAACAGGTCCGTATTCCCGATGAGGACCGTTATAATTTTATGAACATCAATACTCCGGAAGAGTATGAATTCGCCCGCATGAAACGGGAACAGGAGAGCGAACCGTCATGAGTATGATCACCGTGGACGAGGCGTTGGAGATCATCCTCTCCAAAATAAAGTTCAAGGGCGTGGAAAAAATTCCCATTGGTGAATCGCTGGGCCGGGTGTTGATGGAAGACATCGTGGCCCGCCGCAATAATCCCCCCATGGACAATTCCGCCATGGACGGGTACGCCCTCATCGCCGCCGATATCCAATCCGCCAGCCCGGAAAACCCGGTCAAACTCGAAGTGACGGAGGAGATTGCCGCGGGGTATCGTTCCGAAAGCGTCCTCAAACCCGGGCAGGCTTTCCGGATCATGACCGGCGCTCCCATCCCCCAGGGGGCGGACGCGGTCATCATGCAGGAAGACACGGAAAAAAACGGCAGTTCCGTTCTGGTCAAGGATAATGCCGTGATAGGGGAAAACATCCGCGAGGCGGGGGAAGATGTTCGGGCGGGCGAGGTGGTGATCCCCAGGGGATCACCCATCACTCCCGCCCAGGTGGGGATGATGGCGGTCGTGGGCCGGTCCCAGGTCTTTGTCAGTCAGCGGCCGAGGGTGGCCATCCTTTCCACCGGGGACGAAATCCTGGACCTTGACGAACAGCCGTCCGGTCCCTGCATTTTTAACAGCAACGGCTATATGCTGTCGGCGCAGGTCCGCTCCGCGGGGGGCATCCCGGTATATCTCGGCATCGCCCGGGATACGGAAAAGGACCTGCTGGAAAAATTCCACTGGGCCCTGGAATGTGATTTGGTGGTTTCCTCGGGCGGCGTATCGGTGGGAGATTACGACCTGGTCAAGGCCAGCCTCGAAAAACTCGGGCAGGAGATGCTGTTCTGGAAAGTGGCCATGAAACCCGGGAAACCCCTGGCGTTTGGAAAAATAGGGGAGAAACCAATTTTCGGCCTGCCCGGCAACCCGGTTTCCTCCTTCGTGTCCTTCGAGCAGTTCGTCCGTCCCTCGATCCGCAAGGTTTTGGGCTGCCGGGAACTGACCGCGAAAAAAGTGCGGGCCAAGCTGACGCGCACCATCCATAAAAAATCCGGCCGGCTGCACTTCCTCAGTTGCGTCGTGTCCTTGAACCAGGGACAATATACCGTGACCCCCGCCCAGGAACAGGGCTCCGGAATTCTGAAATCCACCGTAAAAGCCAACGGACTCCTGGTGTTTCCCCTCAATGCCACCGAACTCAAGGAAGGGGAAACGGTTACGGTGCAATTGTTGGAATGACTCTCACGGACCAGCCGATGGCGTTGCTGCCGGGCCACTCCGAAATATCCAGGTTTCATTCAAGCCCAGAGTTTTTCATTAAGGTGGGATCGTTCGGGAAATCCCCCCTCCGAGTCTATTTGAATGAAAAAATTACTTTATAAGGAAGATGACTTTTAAACCGGCCTTGACCCTCCGCATCGCTCTCTTTTTGGTTCTCCCGCTCTGGGTTGCCGCGCCGGCAGGCGCGGCCGATTCCAATGTCGGGCTGGAACGCTTGGTGAGCCAGATCGAGACGATGTTCCCGCCGATGGAGGGTTACGTGATCTCCGTCGACCAGGATATTCTCACCCTTGACCTCAAGCAGGGAGAACCGGTCCAAAAGGGCGATACCCTGAAACTCATCCGGTACGGCAAGGAAATCATCCACCCCGTCACCAAAAAGAAAGTGGGCCGCCGGGAGACCGACCTGGGAACGGCCGAGGTTCTCGAGGTGCGGAAGGACTTCTCCCTGGCGCGGGTGACGGATCCCACGATCGAGGTCCGGCCCGGAGACGGGGTGCGCAGTCCTTTTCAAAAGATCCGCTTTATCCTGGCGCCTCCCCAGGTGGAAACCCAAAAGAAAATCGACGCCGGCAGGCTACGGTTGAATCTGGAAACCCAATTGAACCAACACCCGCGGTTCGAGGTGCCGGCCTTTGAACTGGGACTGTGGCTGATTGAAAACGATTTGACCCCGCGGACGTTGCGTCAACCGGATAACCTCGCGCGGCTGCGGGAAGAGGTTCAGGCCGATTTTATCATGGTGCTGCGTGTGCGCTCGGTGAAGAAGAAAATGGTGCTGAGCTATAAGCTTTTTTCCACCACCGACGGCGCGCTTAAAAAGCAGGCCAAAATTTTATCCGGCCCGCTTCCCCTCGCACCCCGCGTTTCCAAATCCAGGCCCCGGGAGCAGGGCGTCCAGTCCAGCTTCGCTCCTCGCAAAGGCTTGTTAGCTTTTGAAGGCCGCCACGAGTTCCCTTTCGAACTGGTCGATTTCGATGTTGGAGATGTCAATGGCGACGGGGAAAAGGATTTCGTCATCATCGACCGGTACCGGGTGATGATTTATGAATTCCGCAAAGGCAAATTCAAACGCGTGGGGCAGATAAAAACCCGTCAGGGCGCCAATTGGTTTCTCACGGTGGATGTGGGCGACATCAACCAGAACGGACGCGACGAAATTTTCGTGACCAACCAAGTGGATAAAAAGCTCCAGTCCTTCGTTCTGGAGTTTGTTCCCGGAAGCAAGCGGCCGAAAAAAATATGGAAGGACGTGAATCTTTATTTCCGCATCATCCACCCTTTCGGCGCCAAGCCCGTCCTCATGGCCCAAAGTCCGGGATTCCAGGAGCCCTTCAAGGGACCGGTCAAAACCATTCATTACAAGAACCACCGGTATATGGAAGGAGCGAAATTGCGGCTTCCCTCCCTTTACGGGACCGAATTTATTCTCTACGGGCTGACCCAGGCCAAATTGACTTCAAAAGGGGAGAAAGACACAATTCTTCTTGACACGGACTACCATTTGCGGGTATATTCTCCCAGCGGTCGTTTGCTAGTAAAATCAAACGATTATTATGGTCATGACCCCAGAATCATTGACGTTGGGGTGCAGGAAGACATCGAAGGCATTGTTCAGCAAGGCGAACCTGTCCATTTCAAGGGAAGACTCGAGTTCGTTGAAACCGGAGGGAGCAGGTTTCTTCTCTTGCCGAAAAACCACCGGTTAGGCGGGGAATTGCTTGCTAGGGCCGTTGTCGTGAGCAACAGCAGCCTGGTTATTCTTAGCGTGACCCGGGAAGGTTTCGAGAAAATTTTCGAGACAAAAAAACAGCGAGGCTACTTGGCTGCCTATCAAGTAACGGCCTCGCCCGAATCAAACGGCACTAAGGTTCATGTTGCTACCGTGCAAAAAAGCGGGTTGTTCGGGAAAACCATCAGCACCATTTTCACTTACGATTGGCGAGGATGAGCGGGATAGAAAAAAATGGACCCGATAGGGCAGGACGGGAGGTGATTGGCGAATCAGGAATTGCGAAAAATATTTGATTCTTATAGCGTTGTACGTTATACTTTCGATGTAAAAATGCTCGCCCGGCCCTTCGGGTGTCCTCAGCTAAAAATAAACCAACAGAATTTATTGAGTTGTGATAGTCCTTAACCAGATTATAGTCCCCTAGTAGCAAACCATTTCTTGGAGGAGACAGGTATGAAAAAGCAACTTTTGACAGCAGTGGCCATAATGGTTTCCGCGTTTTTCGCTGGAACCATGATTGCGCAAGCTGCCAGCGTCGAAATCGGCGGTCAGCTGCGGCCCCGGTTTGAATACAACGAGCAGCACAATTTCAATTCTAGGTTTACCACTTCGAATCCCACTCCCAGGCAGACGGACGGGGATTATTTCGTCAGTTCCCGGATTCGCCTGCACGCCAAGGCGGATATCCTTCCCGACACCAGCGCCTTCATCCAGCTCCAGAGCGTAAGGAACTGGGGTAATGACATTGAGGATATCTCTGGCCTCAACGTTCCCGCCACCTGTGCGGGTCCGGGCGGCGGTTGTACCTCCGGCGGTTCGGGAAACGCGTCTTTCTCCGCCAGCGACAACGATAATACCGTAGGCGTTCACCAGGCCTATTTCACCCTGAAAAACTTCGCCACCCTGCCCGTGGACTTGCAGGTCGGCCGCCAGGAAGTGGTGCTCGACGGTCACAGGATCCTCGGTAACACCGGCTGGACCCAGGGCGCGCAGACCCATGATGCCGCGCGCCTCACCCACCATTCGGGAAACCTCACCCTCGCTTATGTTTACATCATCTCCAACGAGGGTGCGAGAGGAACTGGCGCAAGTTCCAATGATTCCACGGACATCGAAACCCACGTGATCTATGGCAACCTGCAGGGCATCCTCGGCGGCGCATTGTCCCTGTATTTCGTCGCGCTGGATGATGGGTGTTCCGCGGGTGGCGCGGGTACCGCTAATCCCGGTGGTTGTCTGTCTGGAGCGGGTGGCACAGGCGGAGTCGCTGGATCGATATTGGATAATAATCTCTACACCATCGGCGCCCGCCAGGCGGGTCAGCTCTATGGCATCGATTACCGCGTCGAGTTCTATTATCAGTTCGGCGACGCGGAAGGTGACGCCATTAACGTGAATGGCGCTGCTCCCGGCATTGGCGGTACTTCCGGTACCCCTTATTCTACTGTGGGTGCAACAGCATCCTCGGGCTTGGCCAAAACGTCGATCGACCGCGGCGCCTATATGCTGGGCGCCAGGGTTGGCAAAAAATTCACCAGCGTGATGTGGAAACCAGGAATCACCCTGTGGTTTGACTACCTTTCCGGAACCTCCGATGAGGATGCCCGGGATG
>JBHHVU010000011.1:0-75435 GCA_046754465.1 Nitrospinaceae bacterium
ATCGAAATCCACGGGTTTGGTGAAATAAATGTCCGCCCCGGACTCGAGGATCACCTTTTCGGAATGCCGCAAATCCCCGGAAATGGCAACAATGTTAATATACTTGGTTTTAGGATTCGATTTCAGGTTTTTACAGACCTCCATCCCGTTGATTCCCGGAAGGGCGATATCGAGGATGATGATCGAAGGCAAAAAATGCGCCGCCTTCAACCCGGCGTCCCAGCCGTCATAGGCTACTTCGGTCACAAACCCGTTTTTCTCAAAAAATTTCTTGAGCAGATTCGAAAACTTTTTTTCATCATCCACGATAAGAATTTTGCGAACGGATTTTTCCTCCTCTTCCTTACTAAGGATATCCTTGATCATGCTTATGTTGTAGCCCTTCTTCTGCAGGGCGAATATTTTCCTGCAACGGTTCTCCACCCAGGCCGGATAATACCCCACAATTCCTTTCCCTCCCGGATGGGCCTCTTTCACGGGGTCCGGGAAAAACCGGTATTTTTTCTGCCAAAGCCAGAGAGTTTTCCTGGTAATGGGAACCACCTTTAAAATGTCTGCAGCGGTTACTCGTGACATTGTTTTTTCCTGAGAAAAGTTTATTTAGATTGATTACTGGATGGCAAGGGGATGTTCGGCCTCCCGGGAAGGAACTTTATCCCGTGAAGCACGGTTCCAACTTGCCTCCACACCAGAAATCTACACTGTTAATGTAATTTTATCAACAAAAATTTTGCATTTTTTGAAAAAAAATTCCCATGGGGCCGGAAATTAATTGAAAAATAGGCCTTTATCATAATTAAAAAATTGTATACAATATTTGCATCCAATTCAATTTGAACCGGGATGGATTCCCAAACACCCTGGCTTATTTGTCTGATAATTCGATGATTGGCAACAAGGTCAATCAAGAGACTTCCAACAGGGTGGTGTCAATTTAGGCTATTTTTTTAAGGAGCCAAGAATCCCCGGACCCAACCCGTCCCTTGGCGGATCAAGCCGGGAGGTTGATAAAGGATCGGTCATTTTCCTTTAAAAAGGAAATCAAATGAAAGGAACAATCCCTTTCATGGTTCGGCGCCCCTCTGCCAGGGGTTTGGAAACTTCGGATACGCGAAAGAGATCATGTTGGAAAATAATTTTATTCAATCACAAATCTATGGAGCCCGTCCTGCCATGTCACGATTTGTCCAGATGTTAATCGGCCTGGGTATGGTGTTGCCTTTTCAAATGGGCCTCCTTCCGGCGTCCTGGGCCCAGGAGAACCCCCAAGGGGCCCCTCCGAACCAGGATGTCCTTTTACTTTCTTTAAGGGAAGTGGTGGAGGATACCTTGCGAAACAACATCACCATCGCGGTGGAGGAGTTCAATTCCAGGATTAAGAAACAGGATATTGCCGATCGGAAATCGGAATTCGACCCCACGGTCTCTGCCGAAATTTCGCTTCAGGAAAAAACCAGCCAGGTTTCCAGTGCGTTCGCCGCTCCAAACAAGAGCCGAAACCTGGATCATACCTGGGACTTCTCGCTCAGCCAAAAAGTGGTGACGGGCGGCGATTATAACCTCAGTTTCAACAATGCCCGCAATAAGACCAACTCCTCTTTCGCCGGACTGAATCCCCAGTATTCCTCGGACCTGGAATTTTCATTTACGCAACCGATGCTCAAGAATTTTGGCATCGATAATAACAAGCGCAATATTTATATCGCCAGCAACGATGTGAAAATTTCGGATTTTGATTTTGAAAATAAGGTGATCGAAACCGTGACCGGCGTGGAAAACGTTTATTGGGACCTGGTGTTCAGTATCGAGGACCTGAAGGTGAAGGAAAAATCCCTCCAACGCGCCAGGGACCTGGAGAAAAAGGTACGGGCCCAGGTCCGTGTGGGAACCCTGGCCCCGCTTGAAATTTTGCAGGCCAAGTCCGAGGTGGCCTCCCGGGAACAGCTTCTCCTGCAGGCCAGGAACTTGATCGACGATAACGAGGACAATTTAAAAAATATCATCAACATCCGTTTTTCTTCTCCTGAGGGCCGAAAAAGAATCCAACCCGCGGACAAGCCGGGGTTTTCCGCGAAAGAGGAAATCAGTTTAGAGAACGCTCTTAAAAAAGCATTGAAGAAACGGCCCGATTACCTGTCCAGGAAAAAGACCCTGGAAAACCAGAATATCCTGGTTAAATATAATGAAAACCAGGTGTACCCATCAGTCGATCTGGTTGGCAGCCTGGGACTCAACGGGATCAGCGGGAACGCCGTCCGCATCGCTGGGTTTGGCGGCGCCGGCGGGCAAAGCCCCTTCGGCGGCGGATATGACGAAACCCTAGCCAACCTGTTTTCGACGCAATTCTTTAAATGGCAGGTGGGAGTGAAATTCAGTTATCCCCTGGGCAACCGGTCGGCCAAGAGCCGGCTGACCGCTTCCCGGCTGCAAGTGGCCCAGACCCTGCTGGACCTCAAGGACCTGGAAAAGAAAATCGTCGTGGAAGTCCGGGAAGCCGTCCGGCAAATCAAAACCGATATCAAAAGGGTGCAGGCGGCGCGGGTGGCGCGAAAACTGGCGGAAGAAAAACTGAGCGCGGAAGAAAAGAAATTTGAGGTGGGTATGTCCACAAGCTTCAACATCCTTGAATTCCAGGAGGATCTGGCGGAGGAACAAAGCAACGAGATCAAGGCGATCATCGACTACAACAAATCCATAATCCAGTTGCGAAAAGTCATGGCCACCACGCTGGACGCTCACAACATCAAAATGTCTTCCCAAAAAGACTCATGAAAAGAAACCGCGTCATTCTTGGACTGGTCCTTTTGGGAATCGTTCTTTACCTATTTCTCAGCCGGTCCAACGGTAAGGAAAACCCGCCTTCCGTGGAATATAAAACCGCCGAGGTTCAGAGGGGGGATTTGACCATAAAAATATCCGCGACCGGCGTGGTGGTTCCCAACTTCAAGGTAGAGGTCAAATCCAAGGCCAGCGGTGAAGTGTTGAAATTCCCCTACGAGGAGGGAGACCGCGTCGGCAAGGGCGAACTCCTGATCCAACTCGATAAATCCGACGAAAAACGAAACGTCGCCAAGGCCGGGGCCGACCTGTCCAGCAGCCTGGCCAAATTAAAAAAAGCCGAAACCGCCCTGATCCTGCAAAAAACGAAATACGAAACCGATTTGCAGCAAACTCGTTCGGCGGTGGAGGCCGCCGAGGCCAATCTCCAGGAGTCCGCGGACAAACTTAAGCGGCAATCCGACCTCTTCAACCAGAAAATCGTTTCCGAGGAGCTCCTCGACGCCGCCAAAACCGCTGAAAAGGTGAACCGGGAAAACCTGGTTCAGGCCCGCGTCCAACTCCAGGTCGCCAAAAACGCCGTCCATGATATCACCATGAAGGAAAATGAACTGGAGCTGGTCAAGGCGGAGGTGACCCGCGCCCGGATCGCCCTGGAAGAGGCGCAGGAACGGTTGGACGAGACGGAAATTTTCGCCCCGATCACCGGGGTCATAATCAAGAAAATGGTCGAGGAAGGACAAATCATCGCTTCCGGCATATCCAATGTCAGCGGGGGAACCCCCCTGGTGGACGTGGCGGATATGTCCCGGCTGTTTATTATCGCCGATGTGGATGAAACGGATATCGGGTCCATTAAAACCAATCAACCCGTCACTATCACCGCGGACGCCTTCCACGGTAAAACCTTCGAGGGAAAGGTCACCCGGATCGCCCCCCAGGGCGAAGTGGAGAACAGCATCACCATTTTCAAGGTGAAAATCGAAATTGTGGGTCCCGGTAAAAACATCCTGAAACCCATGATGACGGCTAATATCGAAATTGTAACCGCCCGCGCCAGGGACGCCCTCTATATCCCTCGGGGCGCGGTGACCAAGGAAGACGGCCAGGTATTCGTGGCCGTCCTGGAAGACGGCCGACCCAAAAAAGTTCAAATAATACTTGGACTGCAAAATCCGATTTATTCCCAGGTGGTTTCCGGATTGAAATTGGGCCAGAAGGTTCTTCTCGGGGATTGGAAAAAGCTTCTCGCCGCCGCAGAGAAGCCGAAGGATAAAGGATCGGCCTTGAGAAAAATTCTTTGGATGATCCGGTCGAAATGAGGGGTTGCCCGGACCGGGGGGTATCCATTTCTTTCTTGCCTTGACGGCGATGCCGTTGCGATAATTAAACCAGAACCTTCCCGGTCCGCCGGATTATTCTTGAAGCGGGATCCTCTCCTCGATAAAACCGGCTTATCCTGGAGAAATTTCCGGTGGCCAACGATTTAAAGTAAAGTTAAGGAAAACCGACCTTGATCGATGTTATCAATCTGAGCAAAACCTATCAACTGGGAAAGGTGGAGGTCCCCGCCCTGGTCAATGCTACTTTCAGTTTCAACACCGGGGAATTCGTGGCGATCATGGGTCCCTCCGGGAGCGGCAAATCCACCCTGATGAATCTTCTCGGGTGCCTGGACCTCCCCACGTCGGGCATTTACCGGCTGGAAGATTATGACATCCAATCCCTGGACTCCAACGATCTCGCCCGGATACGCAACCAGCGGATCGGTTTCGTGTTTCAGAATTTCAATTTACTGCCGCGGGCCAGCGCCCTGGAAAACATCGAACTGCCTCTTCTATACGGGAGGGTCCCCAACTCTGCGCGAATTGCCAGGGACGCGCTGGCCCGGGTCGGGCTGGCGGACCGAACCCACCACAAACCCAATGAACTCTCCGGGGGCGAATGCCAGAGGGTGGCCATTGCACGGGCTATCGTAAACAATCCCTCCATCATCCTTGCCGATGAGCCGACGGGCAACCTCGATTCCAAAAACGGCGAAGAAATCATGAATATTTTTCAACGCTTGAACTCGGACGGCGTCATGGTCATCCTGGTCACCCATGAGCGGGAACTCGCCCAGAACGCCCGCCGCATCCTTCAGATGAAGGACGGCCGCATCATCAACGATTCAGCCCCGGTGGAAACGGTGCAGCCATGCTGATCCTGGATTTATTGAAAATGGCCCTGCGGAGCCTCGTTGCCAATAAATTGCGCACATTTTTGACGACCCTGGGAATCATCATCGGCGTGGCCTCGGTCATTTCCATGATTTCTATCGGCGAAGGGGCGAAAAAGCAAACCCTGAGCACCATCTCCAAGTTTGGCACCAACATCATCACCGTCAAACCCGGCCAGAAAAAAACACGCCACGTGCTGACCGACCGGGTGAAAACGCTGACCCTGAAAGACGCCGAGGCGATCGAAACCAGCATTCCCCTGATTACCGGGGTGGCGGCGCAGGTTTACCGGTCGGCGCAATTGAAATATTCCAACAAAAACACCAATACCACCGTCCGCGGGACCGGAAAGGATTACGCCCGCCTGGCGAACTTCGTCATGGATCGGGGGCGATATTTCGGCGACGCGGAAATCCACGCCGCGAGGCGCATCGCCGTTCTGGGCGCCACGGTCGTCAAAAATTTATTTGGCGGGGAAAACCCTGTCGGGAAAACCATCAAGGTGGATGGAAACAATTATCTTGTTATCGGCATGACCGAGGCCAAGGGAGCCCTGAGCTGGTACGATCCAGACGACCAGATTTTTATTCCCGTGACGACCGCCCAGAAACGGCTTTTTGGAATGAATTACGTTCAGTCGATCGATGTCCAGGCGGCGCGCATTGAGGATCTCGAGATCATTAAGAAGGACATTGAGAGGCTGCTCAGATTGCGGCACAATACCCGTGAAGGCGCGGAAATCGATTTTCACGTGCAAAATTCCGCCCAGTGGCTCAACAGTTGGGGTGACGCGGCAAAGACCTTCACCTATCTCCTGGGTGGGATCGCCGCTATTTCGCTCATGGTGGGGGGTATCGGAATCATGAACATCATGCTGGTTTCCGTCACCGAGCGCACCCGGGAAATCGGGATTCGCAAGGCAATCGGCGCCAAAAAAAAGGAAATCATGGAACAGTTTCTCATTGAATCGGTTCTTATCAGCTTCTTGGGCGGCGGCATCGGGATTCTCCTCGGCCTGGTTATTTCCAAAACGGTCTCCAGCATGGGGGGCTGGGACACCATTGTGTCGGTGCAATCCATTCTCCTGGCTTTCGGCTTTTCGGTGGGGATCGGTGTCTTTTTCGGATTTTACCCCGCCAACAAGGCGGCCAATCTTAATCCCATTGACGCATTGCGTTACGAGTGACTGGTTGTCCTGTCCCTCCCTGGCCATGCGAATCCTACCCGGCAAAACACTCTATTCCGCGCTTTGCGAAAAATCCAGACGCGTCCCCATCTGTGGAGAGAAAACCGTTCCCGGCCTCGATCCGGCCTCCCTCTATGAAGGACTTTACCGGGAATGCCCCGACTCTTTTCTATTCGAAAGCGGAAAAGGACCGCAAGCCACCGCCCGCTATTCCCTGATGGGGGCATCCAATTCCCGATTGATTCAGATCAGGGACCGGACCACCCGGCTTTACCTGCATGGTAATCCGCAAAAAGTGCTGGACCATCCCGATGCCGGATTGGCATGGCTGGATTTTGAAGAGGGCGTCCAACCGGTCGATTACCTGGACCATTTCTGGGGCGGCTGGACCGGTTATATCGGCTACGAGGCGGCGGGCCTGTTTGAACACCTGCCTCCGGAAAAACCCGGCGGTCCTGGCAACCCGGACTTGTATTTCATGCAGGTGGACCGCCTCATCGTCTACGATCACCTTACGGAAGCCTTGAAGGTCATCCTGTCTCCTCTACGGGGGGAACTTACCTATGAGGAGGCCCTCAAGGAAATTCGCGGAATTTGGGATTCCATCCATGCCGTGATGGACCGATGCCACCGGTCCGGCCTCAATGAATCGGGCTTTACCGGGACCCACGGGGACAAAAAGGAACCCAACCTCAATGGGCTCCTTTCCAACATGTCGCGGGAAGATTATATGGACCGCGTTCAAAGGGTAAAACGATATATCGGTGAAGGGGATATTTATCAGGCCAATTTGGCGCAGCGGTTCGAAACCGGATTCGAAGGAAATCCTTTCGATCTCTACAAAAAGCTGAAAGCGGTCAACCCCTCCCCTTTTTCCGGATTTTTAAAATTCAAGGGACTGGCGATCGCCAGTTCTTCTCCGGAACGGCTGGTCAAGGTGGACGGTCCGCGCATAGAAACCCGGCCGATAGCCGGAACCCGGCCGAGAAGTCGCGATCCGGTGAAAGACCGTTCCCTTTCCACCGAACTGCTGCTCAACGAAAAGGAACGTGCGGAACACCTCATGCTCGTCGATCTGGAGAGAAACGATCTCGGCCGCATCAGCCGGGTAGGAAGCGTTTGCGTGACGGACCTGATGTTTCTCGAGCAATACTCCCATGTGAGCCATATCGTATCCAACATCGTGGGAAACCTGCGGCCGGGAGTTTCCGTAAAGGAAATTCTTCGCGCGGTCTTCCCCGGAGGAACGATCACCGGCTGTCCCAAGGTCCGCTGCATGGAAATCATCCACGAACTGGAACCCACCCGCCGAGGCCCCTATTCCGGTTCCTTCGGATACATCGGCTTCTCCCCCCATATGGATCTCAACATCATCATCCGGACGATCCTCCTGCAAGAGGGCAAAGCCTGGTTCCATGTCGGCGCCGGAATCGTGGCCGATTCATCTCCGGAACAGGAATACCAGGAAACCCTGGACAAGGCCGCGGCCATGATTGAAGTGCTTTCCCCGTCCACGAAGGGAATGGAATAGTGATGGAGCGCATCGTTTTTCTCAACGGACTGTTCATGGAATCCCGGCACGCCCGGATTTCCATCCACGACCGCGGATTTTGCTACGGGGACGGCCTGTTTGAGACGATGCGGTCCTACCGGGGAAAAATTTTTCACCTCGACGCGCACCTGGACCGGCTTTACCGCTCGATGGACCTGGTTTACCTGAAACTGCCCATGACCCGGGGGGAATTGGTGTCGGCGTTTTATGAAACCCTCGCTAGAAACGCTTTTGTCGTTGCCGATGCCTTGATCCGATTGACCCTCACACGGGGGGAACAGGAATTTGGCCTGCCGATCGATCCCGAAATTCCTCCCACCGTGGCTATCGCCGCGAAGCTCATCCAGCCCTTGCCGGAGGCATGGTACCGGGAGGGAGTGAAAATATTTCTCTTTCCCCAAAGCGCGCACCGGATCAGCGGCGTGGCCGGTCAGGTGAAATCGCTGAACTTCCTTTCAAATATCATCATCCGGGAACTCGCGGCGAAAAATCAGTCCATGGAGGGGATCCTGGTCGACCACAACAACCGGGTCACCGAAGGCGCCGCCAGTAATATTTTCCTCGTCAAGAACGGCATCCTCCAAACCCCCCGGCTCAATGAATTCATCCTGCCGGGGATCACGCGCCAGGCGGTCCTGGATCTCGCCAAAGGACACGGGATCCCCTGTTCTGAAAAAGATATTGCCCCGGAGGAGGTGTTCGGCGCCGCCGAGGTTTTCCTGACCAATTCCAGGATCGAGATTTTACCGGTCCGGCAGGCCAATGAACACCGGATAGGGACAGGCCGGGCCGGGGAAATGACCCGGTTCCTGCATCGGGAATTTCGAAAAGTCGTTGAAGGATAATTTTAAAAATGATAGTCTTCCCAATCAATTTACCTGGATGGAATTTGAATTGGGTTTTTGATGAGCGATAATGACAGGTTTCATGATAATCCGAATGGCGTCATCTCGGATGAAGAAAACGGTAAGGAATGGCTGCCGAAGGACTCCTATCAGGACCTGGGTGTATGGCGCAACTGGCATGAAGCTCAAGATTATATCCGCTTGATGAGGCAGATTTATGCGGGAGGTCATTCCGACTGGCGATTTCCCACCCGAGAGGAAGCTCTCAGCCTGTATGATCCGAATCTGAAGAACAAGGATTTGAATGGGAAGGACATTCACATCCACCCGGTTTTCGTTTCCAAGTGTTCCTGCTACATCTGGACCAGCGAGGTGAACGAAAAGGACCAAGCGTTACGGGTTAACCTGAGAGACGGCACGACCGAATTCATCGATAAGACGATCCAGGAACACCAGGCGACCCGGCTCGTCCGTGACGGGTCCCCGAAACCTCAAATTTCACAGGACGCGTAACCGGGGTTCGGCCTCTTCCCAGAACTGGGCGGAGGTCATCGACCCGATCGAATCGCGGCGGTAAATTTTCCCCTCCACCGAATACTCCTCCACCCCAGCATCCCCGTGCGTCACGACGGGGACATCTCCGTGCCGGGTCTTTTCGAATCCGTTAAACAAGGCCGCCGCCGTGGCGGGAGAAAGATCCAGCGAAAAACGGCGGGCGGCCCGCTTTTCCCGGCCGGGATCGTGCAAGTCCACACAAAGATGATTTCCTGCCACCCAACACGCTATGGTGTCCTCCTCCGATTTTCCGGGCACAAACACTTTCTGGTCCACACGGACCGCGTATTCCGGACTGAAGGAGCCCGGAATCCACACTTTTCCCGTATCTTCGATTTTGGGCATGATTCCGGTTAAAAACGTGAGCCGATTTTTGACTTGAAAAGGCTTTTATAACATAATTTAGGAAACGATATGGATCCTGTCCCAGAGGACCACACAAATTCTTGACCGAACCTTTTAACGATCGCCTGCAGAATGAACTGACCCGCCGCCGCCGGGAAAAGCTCCTCCGTGAAATCTCGGTTTTTAGTGATTGCCGGTTGAACCTGTCGAGCAACGACTATTTTCAACTGAGATTTCATCCGCAAGTGGTTGCCGCCGCCAACAGGGCCGCCGAAGCGTATGGCGCGGGAAGCGGCGCGTCGCCGTTGCTTTCGGGATTCCTTCCCTGCCACGACCAGCTCCTCCGACAGTTGATGGAATGGAAACAAAAACCCGCCGGAATGCTTTTCAATACGGGGTTCCTGGCCAACCAAGCGGTGATGAAACATTTACCGGGCAAAAAAGACCTCGTTCTCGCCGACCGGCTTGCCCATCATTCCATCCTGCAAGGACTGACCGCCGGAACGGCCCGCTTCAAACGTTATAACCATCTCGACCTGGATCACCTGGAAGAACTTCTGGCCAAAAACCAGGGCCGTTACGAATCCGTGTTTGTAGTGACCGAGACGGTGTTCAGCATGGACGGCGACTACCCGGACCTCAAAAAACTGGTGGCGTTGAAGGAAAAATTTCTCTTTATCCTCATTCTGGATGAAGCGCATGGGACCGGCGTTTTCGGGCCGACGGGTGGGGGATTGGCGGAGGAAATGGGAGTTCTGGAAAGGGTGGATATCCTGGTAGGAACCTTGGGGAAGGCCCTCGCTAGTATGGGCGCGTATGTTTTGACACGCTCCCCGTTGATCGTGGAATACCTGATCAACACCGCGGGAGAATTCATCTATTCCACGTTTTTGTCACCCAGCCAAGCGGGGGCGGCATCCGCCGCGTTAAAAATTCTGCGGCAGGCTCACGATAAACGCCGTTTCCTCCACGCCCTTTCCAAGACTTTGCGTCAGGGGTTGCGGGAATCTGGCTGGTCCACCAACACGTTCGACACCCCCATCGTTCCCGTCATCGTGGGAGACGCTGATAAGGCCCTCGAACTGCGCGGCCGGCTGCTGGAGCGGGGCATCCTGACCGGGGCCGTCCGCCCACCGACGGTGCCGCCGGGAAGTTCCAGGCTGCGTATTTCCTTACACTTGGATTTGACAGAGGAATCCCTGCAAGATCTTCTTGGAGTCCTGGGGACGTGCAAAAGGTGATGAGAATTACTGCGGTGTGCGGCTGGGCCATTCCCCCAGAATGGTTTAGTGGCCTGGTGGAACAGTATTTCCCGCAAGCGAATGTGAAAACGCTCTACCCTGCCCTGCCCCACAGCCGCCGCCAGGCGGAAAGTCTATTGAATGACTCCGAATCGGAACTTTATATCGGTTATTCCCTGGGAAGCTTGTGGCTGCTGACTCATCAGGCCTATTTGCCCCGAAACTCCATCCTGGCACTCATCGCCCCGGTTCTGGCCTTTTCCCGCGAACGGAACCTGGGGGGCAAAACTCCTGAAACCAAATTAAAATACCTGATAAGAAGCTTGAAAAGAAATCCGGTGGACCGGACACCCCTCTTGAACTTTTACGCGGACAGTGGGTTGTCTCTTTCCGAATCGGATTTACGAGGCCTGCCCGACCTCCGAGCCCTGATTCAGGGGCTGGAATTTTTGAAATCCGCCCCAGCCCCGGAAAAAATCAGCGAAAAAATTACCGCCCTTGTCGGAGGTCAAGATATCTTTTTGGATGGAAATCAATTGAAACACCATATTCCGCAGCTGGAAATCATTCCCGGCGCGGGCCATGCCCCGGCCCCGCTCCTGGCACACCTGGCCGGAAAATTCCATTCCCCGGGACCCGGAAAAGCCTCTGCCGATCCGGATTCCTGTCCAAAGATCATTGCATAACCCATTCTCTTTGCCTATACAATGATGAATGAAACTCAAGGAGCGTCCTGGAAGCCCTGCCTGGAATGATCCCAATGACCAAGGCCCAGTCCATTTATACCGAATCCAGAATCATTGACAGCTTTTCCAGACATGCGAAAAGCTATGACCGGCATGCGCATCTGCAAAAGACCATGGCCGAGAGGCTGGCATCATTACTGCCGGACGTTTTGCCTGACCGCGTTCTAGAAATCGGCTGCGGGACCGGAGTCTTTACCCGGCACCTTCTGGCGCATCCCATCCGGTGGCTCGTGCTCAACGATATCGCACCAGCCATGACCGATCTTTTGCGGGAAAGGGTGACCCTTCCCCCATCCGCCAGAATCGTCCATGGCAACGCCGGACGCATGGATTTTGAGTCCGCCGGCCTCATCGCGGCCAATGCCGTTTTTCAATGGTTCCCCCACCCCGGCGACACGCTGTGTCATTTGGCGCGATTTCTGGCTCCCGGCGGCCGTCTGATCTTCAGCACGTTCGGACCCGGAACGCTCCAGGAATTCCGCGAAACCGCTCAACTCCAGAGTCCCGCCACCCTGCTCTCTAGAAAACAATGGAGCCGGTTGATCCGTGGGGCGGGATTGACCCCAAGGGAATCCATTGCCGAAACACGTAAAACCTTTTCACCCAGCACCCTGGCCTTGATCAAGAATCTTCAGCAGATCGGTGCCGCACCGTTTCAAATGATCAAGCCTGGAGGATTGAGGAAACTGATCCGTGAATACGACGCCAATTTTTCCACCCGCCAGGGGATTTACGCGACGTGGGAGTTATTGTATTTTTCCGCCAGCCATGAATAAGTTCCAGGCTTTACCTTTTCCATGTCCTTTCCGATGAGTTTAAAGACGTGAAACCTTGAACCCCTTTACGGATGCATGATCCAGGATACCCTCCAAAAAAACCTTTCCCTGCTTGAAACGAAGGATCCGCATCTGGTCGCCCGGCTGAAATCTTTCCGTCCCAGCGGCCGCTATCATGCCGGACCCTCCCGCGGCGGTCCACCCTCGTTGTCCCGCGAACTTCCCGATGGGACGCGGAAAATCCTCCACAGCACTTACGACCCCGTCCGTGAGGCGGGCCGTTTTATCGATTCCTGCCAACCGCGAAATGCATCCAACTTCATCGTCCTGGGCCTGGGATTGGGATATCACGTTCTGGAACTGATCAAGCGCGCGGCTCCCTCCGCCCGGATCGCGATCCTGGAACGTGATTTGGAACCGGTCCATCTGGCGATGTCCCATAACGACTTTTCAACCGTTCTCAACCATCCCGGCGTCAGTTTTCACATAGGAGTCCGCGGCAGCGAATTGGAACGGGCGCTCGAACGCGGCCAGATTGAGTTCGCCCTCAACGGTTATGTTCCCATTGGATTCAAACCCCTCATGGATTTGGATCCCGGTTACTATGGAGAGTTGCTTCAAAAACTGAAGAACCTGTTCCTGGAAAACCGGATCGATGGGAACACCCAGGCGGCGTTTTCAAAATCCTTTTACAGGAATATTCTCGACAACTGGCCCCACATCCTTTCAAGTCCGGGAATCCGGTCCCTGGAAAACAAGGGAGCGGGCATTCCGGCGATCCTGGTGTCGGCAGGACCCTCCCTGGACAAGAACGTGGGACTCCTGCGAGGCGCCGTTGACAAGGCGGTGATCATCACCGTTGCCACCGCCTTGAAACCGGTCCTGGAATGCGGGATTCAACCGGATTTCGTGGTGGCTCTCGATCCGGATGATTCCACCGTCCGGGCCTTCGGAGTGGACCCTCTCCCGGAAAATCTCTGGCTGGTTTTTGATCCGGGAATTCCCCGGGTGATTCCCGATCATTTTCGCAACAATAAACTGGTGATGGAATCGGGGGTTTACCTATCACAATGGATCGCCGAGCACCATGAAGAAAAGGGAAACCTGGCCAAGACCTTTTCCGTGGCCCATGCGGCGTTTCTTTTCGCCATGTCCCTGGGTTGCGGCCCGGTGATTTTGGTTGGGCAGGACCTCGCGTTCACCCGCCACCGTTTGCATTGTTCCGGTTCCTTCCATAACCAGATGCACCAGGATTTGATCAGCACCGAGCAGACGATCCCCACCCTGGATCGGAAAAAATATCAGAGGTACTCCCCTTCCCTGACCTCGGGGCTCGATGTTTTCGGAAGAGTTACGATGACGACCCTGGCCCTGGAAATGTATAAAAACCGGTTCGCCGGTGAAATCCGGCAAGGGTGCCACGTTTACAACGCCACCGAAGGTGGAGTTCCCATTCCCGGTATAGAGAACCTTTCCCTGCGCGATGTGCTCCATTCCTGTTGCCGCCGAAATATCCGCTCCCGAAAAACCCGCCTGTTTCGTGGAATTCGGCCGCCCCCGGGAAGCGATAAAATCCTGCCCGCCCTGGAGACCCAGATTTCTCTCCTCCGGCAAATCCTGAAGCGCATGCGGAAACTGAAATCCGTCCACCTTTCGGCAAGAGGGAAGTGGGTTCCGGACCATACCGGTTTTATCCGGGAAATGGATTCGCTTTACCAATTCCTCCTTTCGAAACCGGAAACCGCCCGATTGCTTCAAGGATATGCTTATGCGGGTTTCATTGAATGGAAGCGGGCAAGCAATGAAATCGAGCGCGGGAGGGACAATGGATCGGACACGGGGATTCTTGGGAAGAAATTCGACCGTGACCGGAAATTTTTAACCGTCCTCGAGGAAGCCGCCCATTTCCTGGTACGGGAGTTCGAACGCATCGTGAAGGAATCCTGCCGCCAAAGGGGATGAGGGAATCCAATTAATATCCTCTATTCCTTTTTACCGTTTGACAGCCTCGAGCAGGCTCGACCCCTCCTCCAGTGGAAATCGCCGGAACGAGCTGAATCCGGCTGCGCGGAGCAGGGATTCGGTTTCCTTGAACGTGTAGGTTCTGCCCGTTGCGGTGTAAAGGAGCATGGTCATGGCAAACATGGCCGCCTCATAAGGTTCCTTCCGGTTTTCCTTGAGAAACAGGTCCACCAGGATGCATCGGCCGCCAGGGACCAGGCAACGGTGAATTTTGCGGAACAGCTTCTTGTTCTCTGCTGGATTATAGATGTGCAGGATGTTGGAATAGAAGACGGTGTCAAAATCCCTTCCGAAATCGGTCTCGAACAGGTCGCCTTGCTTGAAGGACAGCCGCTGGGCCACGAAATGGTTTTGGTGGATTTCCCGCGCCACCTTCAGGGCGGCTGGCCGGTCGAGCAGGGTGGCGGTGGCTTTCTTGTCCTTGCGAAGAATAACGGCGCTGTAGGATCCCGGACCGCTTCCCAGGTCCAGCAGCCGGCCCACGGGCCGGCGGGTAACGATGCCTGCCACTTTCTCCGAATAAAATTCGCTGCGTTCGTGCATGGCATACGTGAACAGGCGCCTGAATTCCGGGTCGTCCCCCCCTTCGTATTCGGAAAGATCGCGTCCGTTCTTGATGGATTCCACCAACCGGGACCATTCCTTGCGGTCCTCTCCCCTTAACATAACCATGCCTTTTTTGTAATGTGGACTGGATGCGCAGAAATGCTTGAACGTTTCGGGAGTGTTCCGGTAGCGGCCGCCGCGCTTGAAAAGGGCTCCCATGGCGACCAGGACGTCAAGAAACATTTCCGTTTCCAGGGGCTGGGTTCCAGCCCGGCGGGCGATCACGCGCGCGGACAGGGCGTCTTTTTTGAGGATGGAAAATATTCCCAGTTCCAAAGCCGCCGACAGGGTTTTTGCCTCTTCCAACTGATCGATCTTGTCAAGGATTTGCCGGTAGGTCAGCACGATTTCCCCTCCCACGAAGAGTTTGCCAGCATGGCCGGGAAGAATTATAACTCAATCGGGGAAAATCCCAAATACGGAACTCATGGGGGAGGAAGATCAACAACCATGTCTATGAAAATGATGGTACCCGAAATTATACCAGGGCCGGTAGGGACCTCCATTCCAATACCCCGCCGATCGCTGGTATTGTTTCTTGCAGGCAGAAAATCCGGCATCCCAGCCGTGTTTGTAGAGATCATCCTGTTGGTACAGTTTGGGATTTTTCTGGAATAAATAGTGGCGGCTGCCTCCGGAAACCAGGCCACTGTCACAACCATCCCGGTAGCCCTGCCGGTACTCCAGGGGTTGTTGCGGCCCCACGGCCTTTTCCACCTCCGCCATGGAAGTGGACCGCACCGTGGCGGTTCCGGATGTTGCGCATCCCGCCAACACCGCGCAAATAATGAGAAGTGGCCATTTCATTTTCATCGGCTCCTTGGGGAAGATTCAATGATAATTTAATGCCGCACCCATCCTTTGACAACCCCCAGGCACAAATTTCCCAGGAGTTTGATTTTCATCGGAATTCTAGGCGGCATCGTTTTGGGACTGCCGCCGTCAAAACAGTGGAATTTGCCTATCGGAGGGATTCACGAAATACGGGGTGACGGGCGGGAGGGTGCGATTCATTCGTCCAGGAGAGGATAAATAATTTTTTCCAAATCCTGGCCGGAACCGAACAATTTGTGCCGCAGGATGCCCTTTTTATCAATGATGATGGATGAGGGGGTCCCGCAAAGCGCATAGGTTTCGAAAGTCAGCGCGTCGTATTTCTTTTGCTTTAGATAGGCCCGGATCTGTTGGGCGATCATCTCACGGGTTTTTGGGGGAAGGGACCCGTAATCCGGCATGTCTCTATCGATGATTTTCCGTACCGCCTCGCTGCTGGGTTCTCCCTCGTTCTTGACCAGTTTGTCCCAGGCCACGGGAAAAGGGATGGGGTATTGAAGCCGGTTGTTTTGGAGAAAATTAGCCTGGCTAAGGGCGGCCAGGGTTTCACCGGTCACCTCACCCGTATGCAAAAGTTTTTTC
Organism: Nitrospinaceae bacterium; assembly: GCA_046754465.1. GTDB lineage: Bacteria > Nitrospinota > Nitrospinia > Nitrospinales > VA-1 > JBHHVU01. Next base: position 16,288 of record JBHHVU010000011.1, read on the forward strand.
AGGTTGGCGAGGTTGTTTTTATCGAAATTCTCAAACGCCGTGGCAAGAATCCATACCGCCAGGGGCCGGTCCCTGAACTTTTCGTAAACGCCGATCGTCTCGGGAATCCCCGCCATAAAACAACCCGGGCAATTGACCTGGATGACCTCGATCAGGAGGACCCTGCCCCTTTCCTGCCCGATGTTGGAAGGTTTCCCCTGCACCCATTGGTCCACGATCAGATCCGGGGCCTTCTCGTTAACCCGTGCCATGCGAGCCTTCCCCCTGGATTTTATGGATGAGAGGACGAATCAGTTTGATGATGGATTCGGGCGGGTTTTTCTTCAACGCCCCCTCCAGGATAAACAGCGCGCGGCTCTTTTCTCCCTTGAGATTATAGATAAAACCGAGCATCACTTGCGACAGGTACCATTTGTCGCTGCGGGGGTATTTTTTGACGATGGTATCGAGTTGCCGGATGGCCTGCGAATATTTCCGGATTTTGTAATACGCCGTTCCCATGCCGAAGCGGATGTTGTCCCGGATGGACCGGGGAGGGTTTTTCCCGAGGATGTTTTTAAACTTACCGATACTTTTCTTGTATTTGCCGTCGTGGAACAACCGGATGGCCGCTTTGTATTCTCGATGTGAATACCGGTTGGCGGCCCGCCGGAAAGCCAGGTCTCTCACTTGCAGGCCGATCAGTTTACTCCTCGTTTTCATTGCCGCGAGGTCTTTCTGGATGCGCTCCCGGCGCTTTTCAGCCAAGGAAATTTTATTCTCGACGGTGTTTTTAAGATCCACGGTTTTGGAATCCATTTCCTGCAAAGAATCCTGCAACGCCTCCATCTGCCGGACGAGCCCTTCCTGCTTCAGGTACAGTTTTTCCAGACTCCCGGTTATGTCATCCAGTTCTCTCTGGCGGGTCCTCCGCAGCTCCAATTTTTCCTTGGCCGGGGGAATCCAGGCATACATTTCCGCGACGGGACCGGGACCTTTCACCACGGGCGCGGAGGGCCCCGGTGCGGAAGCGCAGGACGAAAGAAAAATCAATCCGATTCCCAAGAGGGAAGCATGGAAATATTTTATCATTTGCGGTACATTATATTTTATAGGGACTTATTTTAGTCTAACTTATTATGCCTTTATTTTCAAGTAGTTAAAGAAAATGCCGGACTATTATTCCATTCTGGGGGTCGATCGCAAGGCCACGGAAAATGATATCAAGAAGGCCTATCGAAAACTCGCGATGAAATACCATCCCGACCGCAACAAAGACAATCCGCGGGCTGAGGAGAAATTCAAGCAGATCAGCGAGGCCTACGCGGTTCTCGCCGACAAGGATAAACGGAAAAATTATGACCGGTTCGGGGACGAGGGATTCCACCAGAGGTTTTCCCAGGAAGATATTTTCAAGGATTTCGATTTCGCCGAAGCGTTCAAGGGGTTCGGATTCGACCCCCGTGCCAGTGGAGCCTTCCGGGGGGATAATTCCTTCGCCGGGATTGAGGATTTTTTACGGGGACATGGCGGATTCGAAGGCACGTTTACAAATATGTTCGGGGAAGAAGGATTTTCCCGCAAGCCACCGGCTCCCACACGCGGAGAGGACCTGGAATCGACCCTCACCATCAGTTTTGAGGAGGCGGCCCTGGGAACTCAAAAAAATATCACGTTTCAAAAAAGCGGAAAAAGGGAGGAGACCAGCATCAAAATTCCACCTGGAATCAGCAGCGGTAAAAAGCTGCGTCTCAAGGGAAAGGGAAATCCCGGCCCCGCCGGGGCAAAAGCGGGTGATCTGTATTTAAAAATCCAGGTGCGGCCCCATCCCCTGTTCCGCCGGGAAGGCCATGACGTGGAAGTGGACCTGGAAATTTCCCTCACCGAGGCTCTGCTGGGCACCAGCAAGGAGGTGCCTACCTTGACCGGACCCAAAAACCTCAAAATTCCACCCGGAACGCAAAGTCATTCCCGGTTGCGGCTGAAAGGAATGGGCATCCCCAACGCCTCGGGTACCGTTCGGGGCGACCAGTTGGTCCGCGTGATTATCAAAATTCCTAAACAGTTGACCCCGAAACAAATGGATTGGATCCGGAAATTGAAGGAAACTGGACTCTAAATGGATATATTCTTATCACCGGTGAAAACCCGTTTCACCGCCTTTTATGAATCCAGACCGTTCAAAACGCATCTTCACCTAGAAACGTTTTTTTGGATTTCCGGAGCTGAACGCCATGGCGAGGATCATCTTCAAGCCCGATAACATCACCCATGAAGTGGAGGATGGAACCTCCCTGATTGACTGTTGCGAGGAGGTGGATGTTTCCCTGTCCTTCGGCTGCACCGAGGGCACTTGCGGGGTGTGCGAACTCACCATCCTGAAAGGGATGAAAAATCTATCCCGGGTGACGGAGGAGGAAAGGGATTATCTTCTGGAAGAGGACCTTGAAAACGGAATGCGTCTGGGGTGTCAGTTGAAGATCAGAAAGGGCGAGGTCGAGATCTCCTGGAAAGGCAACCGCGCGAAATAGCCCCGTCTTTCCGATAAATTTTTCCCCCGGTTCCTGCCCGCCTATTTTTTCCAGCGCCAGTCCTCTGGATCGCCCATCCCCGGTTCCCAGAGAAACTCTGTTTCATCCAGAGAGACGGCGGCCCATCGTCCGAAAACAAACAATGCGTCGGACAACCGGTTGATGTAGGTAAGAATCCACGGGTCCACCTTCTCCTTGCGGCTGAGCCGCAGGATATCTCTTTCCGCGCGGCGGCACACGCAGCGCCCCTGGTGCAGGAAGGCGGTGACCAGGCCTCCGCCGGGAAGAACGAAACTTTTCAAGGGTTCCAGTTCCTCGTTCATGGCGTCGATCACCTGTTCCAGCCATACCACATTGCCTTCCGTGAGGGCCTTTTCCGACGATGCGGTTTGTTGAGATTCCGGGGCGGTTGCCAGCAGGCTGCCGATATCGAACAGGCGGTGCTGGATGGTGCGCAGGATAATTTCCAGCTTATCCCGGGGTTCCGAATCCGGTTTCCGCTGGTTAAAGCCTCTAACGATGCCCAGCAGGCTGTTGAGTTCATCCACGGTCCCGTAGGCTTCGACGCGGGGGTGATCCTTGCCGACCCGCAACCCGCCGGCCAGCGAGGTCTCTCCCCGGTCGCCGGTTTTCGTATATACCTTGTTGATCCGAATCATCCCGGTTCCTATCCAGAAAAATTTCCCAGAAACCCAGCCAATTATCCCCAACCGGCCGCACACCGCCATCTTAGAATGATTGTAGCCTTTCCTCCCGTTGCAAAAAACAAAATTTTATGGGGTGGCGGGCAATGCGGCATTTATCCCTTGACTTAAACGGCTCCTTTATATATATTTTTTAGAGTCAAATAACCTTTAAGGCAGTCCCGTGAGGCTGCCAAGGGAAAGTCTGGATGGAAAATCCTTATCTCCGTCTCACCTCCTTTTCAGGTTTGCCCTGTAGGAGGTATTTTTTTGCCCACCCGTCTCTTTTCATAAGCCATTTACCATGAATTCCGTCGTTCTCAACGCCAGTGAAATTTCCCGGGCCGTCACCCGGATCGCCCACGAAATTCTCGAAAGGAATCAGGGAGCCAGAAACCTGGTGCTGGTGGGAATCCGCACACGCGGGGTGACCCTTTCCAGGCGGCTCCGGGAAAAAATCAACGAAATCGATAACGTCCTGGTGGACCATGGGATCCTGGATATCACCCTTTATCGCGATGACCTGGGGACGGGGAAAAAAAATCCCCATTTGAAAAAAACGGACATCCCCTTCCCGATAGAGGGCAAGGACATTGTGTTATGCGATGACGTTCTGTTCACCGGACGGACCATCCGCGCGGCGATCGATGCCCTCATGGATTTTGGAAGGCCCGCCAGCGTCCAGCTCGCAGTGCTGATCGACCGCGGCCACCGGGAACTTCCGATCCGTCCCGACTACGTGGGGAAAAACGTTCCCACCTCGCAAAACATGTCCGTCCGGGTCAAATTAAAAGAAGACGATCAGGAGGAAGACCAGGTCATTATTCTCGACAAGACCGTTTAAGAAACATTTCCATGGCGCTCAAGGTAAAGCATATTCTGGGAACGCGGGACCTGTGCCGGGAGGACATCGAAACCATACTGGATACCGCGGAATCCTTTAAGGAAATCTCCACCCGCGAGATCAAGAAAGTGCCGGCCCTCCGGGGCCGGACGGTCATCAACCTGTTTTTCGAGCCCAGCACGCGGACCCGGACCTCGTTTGAAATCGCCGGGAAACGGCTGAGCGCGGATGTCATCAACATCACGGGTTCTACCAGCAGCACGGTCAAGGGTGAAAACCTGATCGACACCGCCCGCAACCTGGAGGCAATGAATCCGGACATCCTGGTGATCCGCCATTCCAGCTCGGGGACCCCTTCCCTGCTGGTCCCGTTCGTGAAATGTCCGATCATCAACGCCGGGGACGGTGCGCACGAGCACCCGACCCAGGCCCTGCTCGACCTGTTGACCATTCGCGAACACAAGGGTTCCCTGGACGGATTGAAGGTGGCCATTGTCGGTGATATCCTGCATAGCCGCGTAGCACGGTCCAACATCTTCGCCATGCATACCATGGGGATGGATGTCACCGTCGCCGGCCCGCCCACGCTGATCCCGCTGGAAATCCAGACTCTGGGCGTCGCGGTGAGTCACGACCTGGCCGCGGCCATCCGGGACGTGGACGTGGTCATGATGCTGCGGGTGCAAATGGAAAGACAAACCCGGTTCCACTTTCCCAGCCTGCGGGAGTATTCGAATTATTTCTGCCTGACTTCCGAAAAACTGAAGAACGCGAGTGATGAGGCCTTGATCATCCATCCCGGCCCGGTCAACCGGGGGATCGAAATCTCGCCAGAGGTGATGGACGGTCCCCGTTCCCTGATCCTGAACCAGGTGACCAACGGCGTGGCGCTGCGCATGGCGCTTCTTTATCTCCTTTTGGGGGGAACTAATGAAGATCTTGATTAAAAACGGCCGCTTGATTGACCCCGCCAACGGGCGGGACGGCCGCTTCGATTTGCTGATCGACAAGGGGAAGGTCCGGGCCGTGGAGAAGCGGGGCGGCCTGCAAGCCACCGTTATCGAAGGAGCCCAAGTCATCGAGGCCGGGAACCGGATCGTTTCTCCGGGATTCATCGACATGCACGTCCATTTCCGCGAGCCGGGATTTGAGTACAAGGAAACCATCGAAACCGGTTGCCGCTCCGCCGCGGCGGGGGGGTTCACCTCGGTGGCGGTGATGCCCAACACCGACCCGGTCAACGATAACCGTTCCGTCACGGAACTCATCCTGTCCCAGGCCCGGGAGAAGGGCATCGTCCATGTTCACCCCATAGGAGCCATCACACAGGGCCTGAGAGGGGAAATCCTGTCCGACATGGGTGACCTTAGGGATGCGGGGGTTGTGGCCTATTCCGACGACGGCCGGCCGGTGACCAACAGCGAATTGATGCGCCGGGCCTTCGAATACAGCCGGATGTTCGGGTTGCCCTGCATCCAGCACAGCGAGGTATTGGACCTGACCGAGGGCGGGTGCATGCACGAGGGCCGGGTCTCCATGGAATTGGGACTGAAAGGCATGCCCACCGAAGCGGAGGATATCATGGTTTACCGGGATATCGCGCTCCTGGAAAAGACGGGAGGCCGGCTGCACGTGGCCCATATCAGCAGCGGCAACGCGGTGGACCTGGTCCGTACCGCGAAATCCCGGGGACTCCCGGTGACCTGCGAGGCCGCGCCTCACCATTTTACCTTGACCGATGAAGCAGTGCGCGGTTACGACACCAATACCAAAATGAGTCCGCCGTTGCGGACCGGGAAAGACATCGAAGCGATCAAGGCCGGCCTGAAAGATGGTACCATCGATATCATCGCCACCGATCACGCGCCCCACGACATTACCGACAAACAGGTGGAGTTTACGGCGGCGAGTTTCGGCGTCGTGGGATTGGAAACCGCCCTGCCTCTGACCCTCTCGCTGGTTGAGGAAAAGGTCCTCACCCTGCCCCAGGCGGTGGAAAAGCTCACCTCCCGGCCCGCCGAAATCTTCCACCTTAACAAGGGATCTCTCGGTGTCGGCCAGGGTGCGGATGTTGTTATATTTGATCCCGAAGCCGAATTTGTTCTGGACGTCAACCAGTTAAAATCCAGAAGCAGGAATTCTCCCTTCCACGGCTGGAAGATGCGGGGAAAAGTGATGCAAACCCTGGTTTCGGGAAAGATCGTTTATACCCACTCAGATTGAAAAAAATGGCGCGTCCGATCGAAACAATTCCATGAAAGCCATTCTCGCTTTAGCCGATGGTAAAATATATAAAGGCCAGGCTTTCGGTGCTTCCGGTGAAGTGGAAGGAGAGATCGTCTTCAATACCAGCATGTCGGGCTACCAGGAAGTGATCACAGATCCCTCCTATTGCGGTCAGATGGTAGTCATGACCTACCCTTTGATCGGCAATTACGGTGTCAATCCCGCCGATTTCGAGTCATCCCGCCCGTATTTGCGAGGATTCATCATCAAGGAATTGAGCGGCATTCCCAGCAACTGGCGTTCCCGGGAGACCCTCCACCATTTTCTCCAGCGATACGGGGTCGTCGGGATTCAAGGTATCGACACCCGGGCGCTCACCCGTCACATACGGGAGCAGGGAGCCCAGCAGGCGGTGATTTCCACCATCCGGTCCGATCCCCAAGCCCTCGTGGAAAAAGCCCGCCAGTCGGTGGGTCTGGTGGGAAGGGACCTCGTGAAAGAGGTCACCTGCAAAACACCCTTTGAATGGACCGAGGGGGAATGGCGATTGAATGGGGAAACCTCCAAGGACGTTCCGGAAAAACGCTATAACGTGGTGGCGTACGATTTCGGGATCAAACGGAATATTCTAAGGAAATTGATCCAGGCCGGATGCCGGGTCCGGGTCGTCCCCGCCTCCACCCGGGTGGAGGAGGTTTTGGGGATGAAACCGCACGGCATTTTCCTGTCCAACGGGCCGGGAGACCCCGCGGGGGTTCCCTACGCCGTCGAAGCCATCAAACGCCTGATCCCCAAGTTTCCCGTGTTCGGAATCTGCCTGGGACACCAGATCCTTTCCCTGGCCCTAGGCGCCCGAACCTACAAATTACGATTCGGCCATCACGGCGGGAACCACCCCGTGATGGATCTTAAAACCCGAAAAGTGGAAATCACCGCTCAAAACCACGGGTTCGCCGTGGATGGCGATTCCGTTAAAAAAGATATCGAAGTGACCTCCATCAATCTGAATGACAAAACCATCGAAGGAATCCGGCACAAATCGCTGCCGATTCTTTCGGTGCAATATCATCCAGAAGCCTCGCCCGGTCCTCATGATTCTGGTCATCTGTTTCGTGAATTTTTAGGACTTATGAAAGGAAGCCAACTTTGAAAGAAAAGTTAGAACAATTGATCGAATACGTCACCGGTAACACGCCATCCAACGAAATTTATGAGGCCAGGAAGGAATACCAGAAAACCGCCGGAGAGATCTACGAAGATGACAAGGCTTATGAAACGCGTATGGGATTGTTTCTGGAATGGTACATCTGTGACCGCCTGGTGCCGGAGAAACAACAGTCCCTTCTCGAACTGATGATTTCGGAAAATGGGGGAAGATGGTCGCGGGAGCAACTGGAGTTGTTCAGCGGACTGGCCAACAGCATCAACGGATTGTTCATGCCCAAAAAAATCCGCGACGACCAGGTGGTGGTCCTGAACCTGTTCGATGAATCCAAATACCGGGTGAAGGAAACCCACGGGAAAATCATGTTTGGCAAGGGCGACATTTTCCAGGCCCGGATCGTTCCCGCCAATGGGGAATATTTCTTCACCGGGAATTTCTGTTTTCATCCCAAGGAAGCAAACAAATTCATCAAGGAGGAAATCCATAAAGTCACCGGCCTGCATCAAAAAAATATAAAGGAATTAAAATCCCTCGATTCCAAATTAAAGGATTTGAATACCCAATTGAAAAAGAACCAAAGGGAAATCGAAAAAATTACGCTCAAAATAGAAAGTTCCGGGTCCCCTCAAAAAAAACAATCCCTCGGTGAAAAACTCGATCAGTTGAAGGAGGTTCATTCCAGTTTGAATCAGCAAATAACGGCTTTGAAAACGGAAAAATCGGATCTGGAAATCCAGAAAATTAAAATCGAGGAACGGGAATCCCGAAACCAGTTGATTCAAAGGCTCACTTACATGAATTTAAAATGGGAACGGTTCCGTCAGATCGATCTCAAGGATATCTACAGGAATTGATACCGCAATGCCCAAACGCGAGGATCTGAAGAAAATATTGTTGATTGGGGCCGGACCGATCATCATCGGTCAGGCGTGCGAGTTCGACTATTCGGGAACCCAGGCCTGCAAGGCGCTGAAGGAGGAGGGCTACGAAGTCATTCTGCTCAACAGCAATCCTGCCACCATCATGACCGATCCGGAATTCGCGGACCGGACGTATATCGAACCGGTCACCCCGCAGGTGGTGAATATGATTCTCCGGCGGGACCGGCCCGATGCCATTTTGCCCACCATGGGAGGCCAGACCGGATTGAACACCGCCCTTGCCGTCGCGGAGACCGGCATCCTCGAAGAATTGGGGGTGGAACTCATTGGGGCCAACGTGGAAACCATCAAGAAAGCCGAGGACCGCCATCTTTTCAAGGAAGCCATGGAGCGGATCGGCCTGCGGGTGGCGCCCAGCGGGCACGCCACCAACATGAAACAAGCCTGGGAAATTGTGAAGGGGACCGGATTTCCCGCGATCATCCGCCCCTCGTTCACCCTGGGAGGAAGCGGGGGAAGCATCGCTTATACCGAAAAGGAATTTGAAAAGCTCATTCGCTGGGCACTCGATACCAGCCCCGTCCGAAAGGTCCTCATCGAAAAATCCCTCCTGGGCTGGAAGGAGTTTGAACTGGAGGTCATGCGGGACCTCCACGACAACGTCGTGATCGTCTGTTCCATCGAAAACTTTGATCCCATGGGCATCCATACGGGGGACAGCATCACCGTGGCCCCGGCGCAAACCCTCACCGACAAGGAATACCAATCCATGCGCGACGCGGCCATTGCCATCATCCGGGAAATCGGCGTGGAAACCGGGGGTTCCAACATTCAATTCGCGGTCGATCCCCAAACTGGCGAAATGGTGGTCATCGAAATGAACCCAAGGGTTTCGAGGAGTTCCGCGCTGGCCTCCAAGGCCACGGGGTTTCCCATCGCCAAAATAGCGGCCAAGCTCGCAGTCGGTTACACCCTTGATGAGATCCGGAACGATATCACGCGAGTCACGCCGGTATCGTTTGAACCCACGCTCGATTATTGCGTGGTCAAGATTCCCCGGTTCACCTTCGAAAAATTTTTTGAGGCGGAACCCATTCTGACCACCCAGATGAAATCCGTTGGCGAAGCCATGGCCATCGGCCGCACGTTCAAGGAAGCTCTGCATAAATCCCTGCGATCCCTGGAAATCAACATTTGCGGCTTGGAAGAGAAGTTTCATTTCGATCTCGATTCCGGCGAGCCGGCCGGTCAACCACCGGGAGAAAAACTGAAAAAAATCCTCAAACTTCCTTTTTGGGATCGGCTCTGGCACATCGCCGCCGCCCTGCGGAGGGGGGTTTCCATTGGCAAAATCCATGAAATCACCGCGGTGGATCCCTGGTTCCTTCACAATCTTCAGGAGATCATCGAATTTGAAAAACAGTTTCAAGACCAGAGGGATCTCGATCATGTTCCCGATGCTCTATTGAAAAAAGCCAAGCAAATGGGGTTTTCCGATAAATATCTCGCCGGTCTTCTGGGCTGCTCCGAATCCAGGGTGACCGGGCGGCGAACCCGTTCCGGAATATTCCCCGTTTATAAACGCGTGGACACCTGCGGCGCCGAGTTCGAAGCTTACACTCCCTATCTTTATTCAACCTATGAAGAGGAATGCGAGGCGAATCCCACTTCCCGGAAGAAAATCATTATCCTGGGAGGGGGACCCAACCGGATCGGCCAGGGGATTGAATTTGATTATTGTTGCGTCCACGCCTCCTTCGCGCTGAAAGAGGATGGCTACGAAACCATTATGGTCAATTGCAATCCGGAAACAGTAAGCACCGATTACGATACATCCGACCGGCTTTATTTCGAACCCCTGACCCTGGAGGACGTCCTCCACATCGTCCGGGTCGAAAAGCCTGCCGGGGTCATCGTCCAGTTTGGGGGCCAGACCCCCCTGCGGCTGGCGTTAAGCCTTCTCAATGCGGGGGTTCCCGTGATCGGGACCAGTCCGGAAGACATCGACCGGGCGGAAGACCGAAAACGGTTTAAGGAAGTTCTGGAAAAACTGGATTTGAAACAACCCGAGAACGGGACCGCCACCTCCCTGGAGGAAGCGGAACGGATCGCTTCCAGAATCGGATACCCCGTGGTGGTGCGGCCCTCTTACGTTTTGGGTGGAAGGGCGATGGAGATCGTCCACAACCAGAAGCGGTTGGAACACTATATGCGGTACGCAGTTCAGGCCTCACCCGAACATCCCGTCCTCATCGATGATTTCCTTGAAAATGCGGTCGAGATCGATGTCGACGCCATCGCGGATGGGCGGGACGTGGTCATCGGCGGGCTCATGCAGCATATAGAGGAAGCCGGGATTCATTCCGGAGACAGCGCCTGTTCCCTGCCGGCCTATTCCCTTCCCGAACCGGTCATCGGGAAAATCAAGGATCAAACCCGGGCCCTGGCCCGGGAACTCAACGTGGTGGGGTTGATCAATATTCAGTTCGCGGTCAAGGACGGCGAAATTTACATCCTGGAAGTCAATCCCCGGGCTTCCCGGACCATTCCCTTTGTCAGTAAAGCCATTGGCATTCCCCTGGCAAAATACGCGGCCCGCATAATGATGGGAAAGACCTTGGCGGAACTGGGATTGCGCGGAGAAAAAATCCTCAAACACATCGCCGTCAAGGAGTCGGTTTTCCCCTTCAACAAGTTTACGGGGGTGGACGTACTGTTGGGACCGGAAATGAAATCGACTGGAGAGGTCATGGGTATCGATTCCACCTTTGGGCGGGCCTTTGCCAAATCCCAGATCGCCACGGGAATACACCTGCCTCTCGAGGGAGTCGTCTTCATCAGCGTCAGGGATGCCGACAAACCCGCCGCCGCAAAAATAGCACGCCGTTTCGCCGAAATGGGTTACGATCTTCTGGCGACGCAGGGGACCACGGAATTCCTTCGCAAGCAGGGACTTAAGGTTCAGGCGATCAATAAGGTCAAGGAAGGCTCCCCCCATATTGTGGAGGCGATTGAGGGCAATGAGGTGGATTTTATCGTCAATACCGTTTTCGGGGAGCAGTCCACCAAGGATTCCTTTTCTCTCCGCCGTGCGTCACTGAACCAGAACCTGCCTTATTGCACCACCATGGCCGGCGCCTCCGCCCTGCTGGAGGCGATACGCTCCATCAAGCAAAAGGAGCTGACCGTAACCTCCCTCCAGGAATACGGGATCCAAGCCTCCTGACAACCCAAGGGAGGAGTTATCCCTAGGGAAAGCCGTTATTGGGAATCCGATTCCAGGATCAGGTGGTGTATTTCCCCGGCTTGCTGTTCCAAAATGGGCGGATTGGTTTTTCTGGACTGAACCAGTTCCCCATTTTCAAATCCATCTCCCGCAACAATGTCGGCGACTGAAAAACCTTCCTGAATATTCTTGATCCGGATTACCCCGCGGCGGGTGAATTTATCTCCCAGATCCATCTGGCTGAAAGGATCCGTATATTTCAGGAAAACGGAATAAACGTTGAAGAAATCTCCAAAACCGATGCCATTGACCCGTCCCACGTTGATCACCACTTCTTTCTTGTCCTTGTCCACGAAAATGATCTCCCCTTCCAGCGGCAGGATGTACAAATTGGAAGTGATGAACGAGACCATTTGCCGGGTTAAACTGGCCAGGGCTTTGCCAATGGAACTTTTTTGAAATTCCCCTGCATCGGGATCCACAGGAAGATTATCGAAAGTGTAGGGGACCACCCCGGAACTGGTGACAACTTTAAACCTTCTGGAGACCAGGGTTCGCCCGGTATGGTGAGTGGCGAGGTCCAATTCCACCTCCACTTCGGCCTTTTGTTTTAAAACATCGCCAGTATTCAACAGGATTTCGGCCCGGGTGGGTGGTTTTCCGGGAACAAATTCAAGCACCCGCCCCTGGACCACGAACTGGGCGGGATGAAAAATATTTCCCGCCGTAACTCCGGAAGCAGGCTTCGTCCCGGTTTGGCCATCTTTCTTTCCAGAAGAGGAGGCGGTTCCAAAGCCCTTTCCCTTTTCCGGCTTGAAATCATTTTTAGACACTTCCAGCGGTTCCGACGCGGACGGATACTCCGCCACATGGAATTTTCCATCCCGGGAAAGCGATTTCATGAGCATGGCGGTGATCAATTTTCCAGGATGGTAGGGACCGGTCCAGCCGAGAGGATTTTCCAAGGCCTGGATGGAAAGCCTGTTAATATATCCTGGGAAAGCGGATTCCTGGAATAAAATCAGGAAAACCGGTACCCCGATCAATGGTAATATTGAAATTTTGATTTTACGGGTCATGGCGTTGACTCAGCAGGATTTTCATTACTTCACGTATCGACTGAATCGGGGCAAATCTTCATGACAAATTTACTGGATTATCCGAGGAACTTGCCAGGAAAACGCCCCATCCTGGGAAAAATTAGTAAAATCACCCAACAAATGATTTCTCCGTCATTAAGCAAGCTTGACCATTTCCAATTTGACAAGTAAAATTAATCCCTATGAAACAATTGATCTTTCTTCTTGGCATCATACTTTCCCTCATCGGTTCCCCGTCATTTGCCTCTGAAAACCCGCCTGATGGCATGGTGCGCGTTGCAGGCGGGTGTTTCATGATGGGTACGAACAAGGTCTTTTATTATGAATTGGGCCGTGAAAATATCCGGGAACGGCCCGCCCACCGGGTTTGTCTGGACAGCTTTTATCTCGACAAATACGAGATCACCCAGAAACAATGGGAAGCGGTGATGGGATACAACAATTCTGCTTTCAAGGGGCTTGACCTTCCCGTCACTCATATCCGTTGGAAGGAAGCGGTGGAATATTGCTCGCGGCTGGGTGGGCGTCTGCCCACGGAAGCCGAATGGGAATACGCGGCCCGGGCCGGCAGTCAGGCGGACAATCCCTGGGGAAATGGAATCAACCGGGAATTCCTCTGGTACGCTAAAAATTCAGCACGCCACGTTTCCAGCGTCGGCAAGAAAAAACCGAACGCCTGGGGACTGTATGATATGATGGGAAATGTTTGGGAGTGGGTGTCAGACTGGTTCGCGGAGGATTATTATAAAAAGAGTCCCATGAAAAATCCCAAAGGCCCCCGGACCCGGCAAAGTTGGCATGTGATTCGGGGTGGGTCCTGGGTGGATGAAGATAACCTGATTCGCGTCACCGTTCGGTACCGGGGGATGGCCGACCCCACGGATACTTTCTGGGTGGGAGCGAGGTGCGCCCTTTCCCCGCCGGAAAAAAAGAAATGACATCCCCGGGTCCGTCGATAGTTTCCAACGGCCGTTTTCCCCCTGTCATTCTAAATTGATATCCTGCCTTGAACGCCAGAGCAATCAACCGGCTGTACCGGAAATTGAGCCTGAGTTTCCCCCAGGCGCGATCGGAACTGGTTTATAAAAACACCTTTGAATTGCTGATATCGGTGATCCTCAGCGCCCAGGCCACGGACAGGTCCGTCAATGCGGTGACCGCCGACTTGTTTTCCAGGTATCCCACCCCCCAGGCGATCTGCCGATTGGGGGAGTCCCGCCTGCGGAAAATTATTCAGTCCATCGGGCTCGCGCCAACGAAGGCCAAAAATATCGTCCGTACCTGCAAAATCCTTTTGGAGGAATACCGGGGAAACGTGCCGGGAACCCGGGAGGATCTGGAAAATCTGCCGGGAGTCGGAAGAAAAACCGCCAATGTCGTGTTGAATGAGGGATTCGGTCAACCGACCATCGCCGTGGACACCCATGTTTTCCGTGTATCCCAACGCACCGGCCTGGCCCCGGGAAAATCCGTCCTCGAAACCGAGCAGAAACTCCTGGAAATAACCCCCGGACAATGGAAAAAACAGGCTCACAGATTTCTAATTCTACATGGACGTTACGTCTGCAAGGCAAAGAACTTCGATTGCGGTCCTTGCGTGATAAACAAGGAATGCCAATACCCGGACAAAACGGGTTGAGAATCCCTCCTTTCCGGCCCGATTCCCGGCGTGGTTTTAAATCCTGATTGGACCTTTCCACATCCAAAGATAGATTCACGGGAAAAACCCCAGGGAATTACCGCAAACACCATGAGGACTAAAAACGCCAGGAATTATGAATCGGTTGTGACCCGGCTGGAGCGATCGCTGGACGGCCAGGGAACCTTGATATCCCTGGGAGAAGTGTCGACCCCCGGCCGCGTCCATTCTTTAAAGAAAATCGTGTTGGGAAAGGGCCATCCACGCAAAGTTCTTATATCGGCGGGAATTCATGGGGATGAGCCGGCGGGAGTTGAGACCCTTTGCGCCTGGATAGAAAGAGAAGAATACAAACCCTACCTTAAGAATTGGGAATTCACCCTGATTCCCTGCATCAATCCCTTTGGCTATGAACACGGCGTTCGGCACAATCATGAAAATAAGGATTTGAACAGGCATTTTAAGTCCTCCCCTCCTCCCGCCGAAGTCTGGATCGTTCAAACAGTTTTTCAATCGCCTTTCGATCTCACACTGGAACTGCACGAAGACGTGGACAGTCCGGGTTTTTACCTGTATCAAACCGCCCAACCGTCCCTGAATCAAGCTTTGGGAATCAAAATCGTGGAGGAGGTTCAAAAAACCATGCCTGTCAATCCGAATTCACGGATCGAGGGGATGCCGGCCAGGAAGGGGATCATAGATCGTTTGTCCGATCCGGAAAGTATGCCATGGTGGCCAATGGCCCTCTATGCCCTATCATCCGGAGCCCGGTATTGTCTCACCCTGGAAACGGCCAGCCGGTTTCCCCTGGAGACAAGGGTCCAGGCCCACCTGGGAGCGATTCGCGCCGCCCTGGACCATTTTTCCGACTGTTAAAAAGTTTATCAGGTATCCTTGGATTTCATGGGGGTGATGATGGGAATGACGAGGGGTTCCCCCACAGCGAGGGAATTGATGTCTTTTTCAGGATTGTAACTGTTCAATAACCAGAAGGGTATGAAATACTGGTCATTGCAGATTTCCCACAGAGTTTCCCCTTTCTTGACGCCGCGGACCAGAAGTTTGCTGACTCTATAATTGTTGAAGAAGTCCTCCTGAATGGCCTTGTGATATTCCTGCCTCCTCTCCTCAAACTTATCGGGATCGATGTTGGTAAAGGGAACCTGGATTTTCCTGTGGACCGGTATGGAGGCGCCCCGTCTGAGATGGTTGACGCGGCGTAATTTTCTGACGGGCAATTGAGCCCATTCCGCATAATGGCTCAGGGTTTCGTCGAAGTCCACCGTGATGACCCCCATCCTGGCTTTCTTGCGGGCATTGGAAGTAAAAGCCACGGGTAAAAATGCGGGCCGGTTTTTATTCAGCCGATACGAGGGTGGGGGGTTACTCGCCAGTTGAACGGGAACGCTGGGTTTCACTTCATTGTGGGGTCCCGTGGGAAGAACCCGGTCTCCCTTTTCCACCTTGTCCGCCAAGAAAGCGGGGGCGGCGGATTTCACCTCCAACTTAGCCTCCTGCATGGAGTTTTCAGAGGCCTTGGGAAAAATCTTGTCCGCGGAACCGGCATCAGTCTGGGTATTTTGTGCGATTAAAACGGTTTCCCGGACTTTCAGGGTTTGACCGGGATAAAGCGAATTGGGGTTCTTGATCTTGTTCAGCCGGATCAATTCCCCGGAATTGGTTTGAAAACGCCGAGCGATTTTGGTCAGATTGTCATGTTTCCTGACGGTATATATCCCTCCCTGCGAGGTGTCATAATTTTTGAGAGGTTTTTGGGCCTTCACGACTCTTAAGCTCGGCTTTCTCCAATTATTTCTTTCCGGAAGCCGGAGCACTTTTCCCATATAGATCCGGTTTCTACGGCCAATATGGTTCAAGCGTTTCAACTGCCTGACCGTCGTCCCAAATCGCAGGGCCACTCCCGACAGGGTATCTCCCCGGCGGACGGTGTACCATTTGGATCGGATCTGCCGATGGTGTTTTTCCGATCCAGGGATCCGCTGGTAAACCGGAACGAGATCATCGAATCTTTGGGCGGCGGCCTTGAAAACAAACCCCTTTGGAATCCGCTTTTGTCCCCTGATCACGGAACCCCGCAGGGAAGGATTGGCCCGGGCAATATCTTCCCGGCTCATCTGGAAATATTTCATGACCGAGTCGATGTGGACATAATCGTCAAATCGCATCGACACCCATTCCAGGGGCTTGGCTTTGGTGAGGTTCGGGAAATACTTCTCTTCGTGGCGAACGACATGGAGAGCGGCGAGGAATTCGGCATAGAAATTTTGAGAAGCGAAACCGAACGTCCGGCTTCGATAATTTTTTATGATGGTAACGATATTATCTCCATACCGGCGTTTGGCCCGCTTCATCCCCTGGGTGCCGTGGTTATAGGCGGTGATGGCAAGAGGCCAGCTTTGAAGCTCTTCAAAATTCAACTTGAGCAATTTCGCGGCAGCCTGAGTGGAGAAAATGGGGTCCCGCCTCTCATCCACGTCATACCTCACGCGCATGAACAGTCTGCCGGTTCCCCGCGTGAACTGCCAAATTCCCGCCGCGCCGGCGCTGGAATAAGCACCCGTCTGAAAAGAAGATTCCACATGCGGAAGCGCGCTCAATTCCTCCGGCAATCCCTTATCACTCAAAATTTGCCGGATCTCCCGCATATATCGCCCGGACCGTTTTAATCCCCCCTCGAATCTATCCCTTTGCCCGATCTGTGAACGGATGTTTCTGGCGGCCCGGTAAAACCCGTTGCGAACCATGTCGAAAATTCTTTTTTCTTCCCCCTTGAGAAAAGCTTTATTTTTTTTCTTGGCGAGCTTGCGCAGGATTTTCCTATATTTGGCCTTGACCCGGTTCAGCTTTCTCTCTTTATTGCGACGGGAAAACTTATCCCCCCCCAGGTAGACCACTTCATAAATAATTTTCAGGTCCCTGGAATCGTGAATGACCGCATAATCAGTGGTGTATTTGGTGTAAATTTTCTTCCAGAAATCGACTTGATCCTCCAGACCGGGAGGAACCGAAAAGTTATATTCGCTCAGCGTATGAATATTATCTGGAAGATTGGCGAAAGCCGGGGAAAGGAGGGAAGTCGATACAAAAAGAGTAAATAGGAAAGAATAGAGCCCTAGGTTTCTGATCCTCTTCGCCAAATGAACCGTCCTTTTTTTTTAAAAAATTTAAGGAGCTTCGGCACCCAAGATTCAAGGGCGGTAAAGGCAAAGAGACCACCTCATACAGGATTTATAAAAATCCTGCGCCCCTCCAAGTACCCATAAACGGATAAACCCTTTATTTTGAAAAGGATAACAGAGCAGACCCGATTCCGTCAAGTTAAAACTCGCGGGATGCGGGTTTTTCCCCGGATTTTTGGAGCCTATTGAAATTATTGAGCTATGGCAGAAGGGGGTTGGTTTGGGAAATCCTTGTTAACCTGATAAATAAAAGCCAGTAATTCCGCCACCACCTGATACAGGGTTTCAGGAATTTCCTGGTCGACCTCCACCTGGGAAAGGACCTGGACCAGATCAGGGTCTTCTTTAATTGGAATGTTATTTTTTTTAGCCAGGGCTATGATGTTTTCCGCTACCTGCCCCTTTCCCTTGGCGGTGACTCTGGGGGCTTTATCCTCTGCGGGAACATACTTGAGAGAAACGGCGGATTTTTTGCGGCTTGATTTTTGGTTTTTCATGTTCTTATATCAACCAGCTTTGAATTTCCATCGATGAAAAGTGGGAGGCCTTCCTGGTCCGCGTCCCTCTCAACCTTGTCCCGCACGCAACAGGTCACATGGGTATTAAATCCATATCCCGCCATTTGCGTTTGAAATTCCGGGCTCCTGGATTCTATAAAATCGGCCACGGGTTTTTGTTCCGCCTGCAAGGTCACCGAAAGATCCTGACCGTGGACCTGGCTATCCACTCGCAGATTGCCCAGCCTGGAAAGGTTCAAAAGAAAAGTGAGGCGGTAGACCCGCTTTCCCTTTTTCTTTTCCCCGGAATCTTCCTCGGCGGGAAGGCGAACGAAAAGCCTTATGGATTTATCCCCCGGAGCGAACGGGTTGGGGATTTGTAAATAGATGGGTTGATTCTCCTGGCGCGCGAACTGGTTGGCCAACTGGTGCAATTCGATGTTGTCGAGCCCCTGCCGCAGGGTTATCAGGGAATCCTTGATATGAGAAATCGGGCCCGCTCCGGCATCCTTTCCCGGCCAATGCCGCTCAAGGTTATGAATCAGTTCCAGCAGTTGACCTTTAAGATTGCGTCCGAGCCCCATTTTTTTTGCCGGGGAGGCGTCATCCTCAAAATATTCTTTCACCCTCGCTTCATAATCCAATCCCGAATGATCGACCTGTTCTTTAATCTGCGCGGCATTGGGAACTTTTCCTGATTTTGGCGCCAGCAAGGCAAGGGTTTGCCGCAATCGATCGAGCAGGGCGGGATCGGTTACCCTTTCTCCGAGGGACGCCAATTCGGCAACGGCTTTTTCGAGCCGGGCGGTCATCCCTGCAAAATCCTGAAATGTGGGCAAATAGGGTTTGATCATTTCCGCATCCACCCTTGGGGTTGGCGGGCCGCCGGCCTGAATCAACTGGGTCAACTGGTGGGAAATCCTTTCCACCGATACGGATAACAGGTTCCCAGGCCGAACGGATTGGGGAGCGGTTAACCGTACCAGGAAATCCCTGCCCTGGGACTGGGCAAGCGCGGTTTCGGGATTCATGAGACGGAGAATTTTCACTTGCAATTCCTGGCCCGACCGCAATTTCAAATAATCCAGATCCCTTTGCGTAAGATGGCCTAAGGGAGGAAACCTCCTGGAGGTCAAACGGGTGGTGAACCCAGCCTCGGGGGTTTTCGAATTCGTTTTGGGGTTTTCCGGTGGAATTTCCGGGGAGCGGGCCGAGGGTAGCCGCGGCAACACCTTGAGAACCGGGGTGGGATTCACCCGTTCCACGCGGGCCGTAAAAGTCTGCCCCGGCGGGGGTGGATTTTCGATATCGACTACCGCTTCCTGGCCCTGGAAATTGACGGCTATTTTCCCTGCGGATAATAATTCCAGGACCCGCCCTTCCAAAAGCATACCCAGACGGAGTTCCTGAACAAAATTCCGGGTCAGGGCGGAAGACCCTTCCACCGAAAGGATCCGTAGAATGTTGGAAGGCAAAAATTCAGGCAACAAGGAAACCTCCCCGAAACCGGTGTCCGAGACTGTGTTATTTTCTTAAATTCAAGGCCAACTCGATTTCTCCAACAGGAATATGTGTTTTCCTGGAAATTTCTTGAGGATTCATTCCGGAGTCGGCGAGTTTGAGCGCTTCGGAATATTTATCTTTCCACTCCGCCAAAGAGGAAACGGGTCTGGAAAGGGGAGAACCGGCCCCCTTGGATTTGACTTCCTCCAGAAGGCGGTACAGTTCGCTTTTCTCCCGTTCGAGCAGATTGGAAATTTCCGCCGCCAACGTCTGTTTCCGGTCGATATCGGCACTGATCCGGTTGGAGACTTCCAAAGCTTCCCGGATCATTTCATCGAGGGAACCCTTGAGATCGGTCAATTCATCGATTCTTTTTTCCTGGCTTCCCAGGAACCGCTCATCGGATTTAATTCGAAAAAGGCCGTAGCCCACAGCTGCAACGAGGAGGATGTCCAGGAATATTTGTATGACCGTCCAGTTCATCGGGAGTGATCAGTCAGATTACCAGATCAATCTTTGTTCCCTGGGTTTCTTCCCCAGGGACCATTTTTCCCTGGGAGGATTTGCTTTCATCCTCTGTCCGGGTCTTTTTTTGCCGGACAAGCACCTGTCGGCGCCGGGTCCCATCGGGATTGGTCGAATTGGTGGGATGATTATTTTCCGCATCTGGTATTTCCGACCGCTTTTTCTCATCAGCTATTTTTCTTTCATCATCCAATTGGTGAGCGCTGATTTGGGGAATTTGCTGGAGGGTTTGTTGCAATTTTTCGGCATGTGTTCCCGCTTGCAGAACTTGCTGAATACTTACTGCGGGTAGGATCGGCACGGTTGGTGAACCTTATTGAAAATTTATTTTGATCGACTTCACCATTATTTTGCCTGGGTTTGCCTTTTTTGGGAAATAAAACCCGAAGCATCAACTCGCCACTCTTTGATCTTTACGGGACCCAAGCCAGGTTACTTGACCACAAACCGCGTAAAAAATACATCCTTTATCGTTCCGGTTCCGGGAAGAAGAAGGGGGTTTACCGAAACCAGGATCTCCTTTTTAATCTTTTCCTCGATTTTCTGCTTGTGCGTCAAGTAATCCCGAGGATGCTTTCTTATCAATATATTATAAATGTTTTTGCGCACCGTCGGAAGGACTTTCCGAATTTCTTTATCGAGAGCCTGGTTGCTTAAAAGGAGATTGGGAGTCACGGTGACGAATCGTCCGGTCTCCCGCCCCTCGCTCCTCAAGGGGAGAAAAAAAGGTTCAAGGGCGTAAACGATGTCTTTCGCAACGGGAACTTCCTTTTTCCCAGGTTGTTTCGTTTCTTCGGAAACAGGTTCCTCAACCTCGGCGGGCTGACCGGCAGGATTCATATAAAGAAAATAATACGCGCCACCGGCCAGCAGGAGGAGAACCAGGAACCCCCCCCCGGCAAGAATCAGCATCTTTTTACTGGTCAGGAGTTTCCCGGTTATTTTTTTTAAGAAACCTTCTCCGCCACCCCCCTCGGCGGCATTGGGAGCCGGAGGTCCTTCCGCCTGATCGAGAAGGCGCTCCAGCTCTTCCGTTTCGTTGACTTCCTGTTCCTCATTGAGTTTGTCAGCGTTTTCGGCCATGGTCGAAAAATTCCGTGCCAGGAAACCAGTTTCTCATCCCGACCGGTTCAGGCGAAAGATTTCAGTTCGCGAAATAAGGATTCCACTTTCGTTCGCAAACTCTGGATAGTGGAATTGTTCTCAAGAACGTAATCGGCCTTTTTAATTTTTTCCTCAAGGCTCATTTGGCTTTCCAACCGGGCGAGGACCTGTTCCCGGCTGAGGGAATTTCGCCGCATCACCCGCCGGACCTGGTTTTCCCTATCGCTGGTCACCACGAGGACCTTGTCCATTTGCCGGTAGTTGCCCGATTCGATCAGGAGCGCCGCATCTACCACGATCAGGGCGTGGGGTTCTTTAGCGCATATGGATTGAAAAAGTTTTTCTTCCACCTCAAATACCCTGGGGTGCAATATCTTCTCCAGAAGGGCTCTTTTCTTTTCATCGTGGAACACGACTTCGGCCAGTTTGGTTCGGTGGAGGGATTGGTCCGGATTGAGGATATCCCGGCCGAAATGATGGACGATTTCCTCCCAAGCCGGCTGGTGGGGCCGCACCAAGTCCCGGCAAATGGCATCGGCATCAATGACATGGGCTCCCCTTTCCTTAAAAAAGGACGCGGCAAGAGTTTTCCCGGACCCCATGCCGCCGGTGAGGCCCACCCGTAATGCCACCCTGATATCCTCCATCCACGAAAGGTTGGCGTTTCCTTCAATCCATCTCTTCAAGGACGGATTCATAAAGGCGCATGATTTTTTGGGTAATCCGTCCAGGTTTTCCGTTTCCGATCGTTCTTCCGTCCAATTGAGTGACCGGCATGACTTTTTTAAGGGTTCCCGTGATAAATATTTCGTCGGCTTTTTCAAGAGCTTCCGCGGGCCATTCCCCCTCCTCCACCAAAATCCCGTTCTCCCGGGCGAGCGGGATCAGGATTTCCCGCGTGATTCCGGGAAGGATACCGCAATCCACGGAGGGAGTCATGACCCGGTCTCCCTGGACAAAAAAGATGTTGCTGGTGGTGCATTCGGTCAGGTAACCCCACGGACTCAACATCAGCGCATCCTTGGCCCCCAGTTTGTTGGCTTCCATCTTGGCGAGGACGTTATTCAGGTAGTTGCCCGTCTTGATTCCAGGATTCAGGGCTTCCCTGGGGTTTCTTTTGATGGAAACGAGGGCGATATGGATTCCGTTTTCGTAATATTCCCGGGGATAGTCCCGCATCTCGGTCACGTAGATCAATACATTGGGATTTTTGCAGGTGGAGGGGTCGATGTCGATGTCCCCTACCCCGCGCGTGACCACGATGCGGATATAGGATTCCCCGTTGCCGCTGGCCTGGAGAGTTTTCGCAAGCTCTTCCCGAAACCGGTCCGCGCCAAAGGGAATATTCAGGCTGAGCGCCTCCGCGGAATGGTTCAATCGCTTCAGGTGTTTGTCCAGAAAACAGGGTTTGTTTTTGCGAGTGCTCACCACCTCGTAAACGCTGTCCCCAAATAAAAACCCATGGTCAAAGACGGAAATGCGGGGGTCCTCCTCGATGATTCCGTTGATGTTGATTTTCGTGGTCATGCGCTCGCGCTATTCAAACGTTTGATTGATTTTTTGGGCAAACAAATCACCCGTGGGACCGAAAGGTGAGAGTCGATGGATCTGGAAAATTTAATTCTTATCCAGGGACAACAGGATGTCGTTCAATTTATCTTTATCCTCTTGGGTGTAATCTTCCTGGGGTTTTCCAGTGGCCACCGGAGAATCTTTGTGCCCCGATGAAGAACCTCCGCGCCCGGATTTCAATTCTTGAGCCAGCTTGTCCATACCCGTTAAATTTTTCAATTTTTCCTTCATCTCGTCCAAATCGAGGTCAGGCAATTTATCCATCCACTGATTAGCATCGACACTGTCGGCCAAGACCTGGGACAAACGCTGCAAATGGGGCGCGAAAAAGGAATCTCTGGAAAATTCATGCTTGAGGTCCGGAAAAAAATTGAGAGGAAACATGAGGATGACCAGAATAATCAACCCCTTTACAAGTCCGATGGCCCCTCCCAAAAGGCGGTCCATTGCCGAAAGACCGGGAGCGGAATGAACCAATCCGCGAAATCCTTTTCCGACAAAGGAAATGCCCACCACCGTGACCAAAAATATTCCGGCAGAGCTGATCAGGGCGGAAGCAGTTGGGTTGGGAATGAATGCACTCAAGATTTCCGCCAGGCGGTCTTGATATTTTACGGCTGCCAGGTATCCCCCAACATATGCCAGCAGAGAAAAAATCTCCTTCACCATTCCCCGCGCCACCGAATACACAAGGCTGAGCCCCAAAATTAGGGCGGCCGCAGAATCGAACCAGGTCATATAACGATTATCCTTTGAAAATCAATGGATTAAATTATTTGTCACTTGCGGGAAATAGTCAACAGTTCTTTTATCCGCTTCCCCTCGGGGTCCCCGTAAAGAGCCAGATAGATGGCATAATTGCGAAGGACTTTCTTGACGTAATGCCGGGTTTCAGTGTAGGGGATACTCTCGATAAATTCGAGGGGATAAAGATTGGATCGGTAGGAAATCCATTGGCGAACCTTGTTGGGTCCCGCATTATAGGCCGCCAGGGCATGGACCCGATTGCCACCGAAGGATTTCAAGAGTTCATTCAGGTAATCGATCCCCAACTGGATATTGACTTCCGGAGCTTTCAACTGTTCGGGAGTGGGGACCTCTTGTTCCAGGGAACGGGCCACGCCGGCGGCGGTCCGGGGAAGGAGCTGCATCAGCCCAATGGCGTTGGCGGATGAGGTGATTTTGGGATTGAAGGCGCTTTCCTGCCGCATCAGGGAAAGAATAAACCAGGGATCCAGGTCGTAATTTTCGGTCACGGAAAGGACTTCCTTCAGGAACGCTTTTGGGAATAACCTTTCGGCCAGGACGCGGGAAATTCCCTCCCGATTCCCGTGGTTGGCAAGGGTCCAGGATAACCGTATCGAATCCTGAAAATTGCCCCCCCGATTGAATAACTGTGCGAGATAAAATGAAAATGCGGGATCATCTTCTTTGGTGACGAGCGGGGCCAGTTCGTTGGCCCCGTATTCCAGGAATCCCACGGCGATCAACTTTTCCGCGCGGCTCAGCCGCTTGCGCTGGATGTCCCCAAGACCAAAATACCGGAACGTGATTTTTTGGGAGGTTTTCCGGATTAGAAAATCCCTGAGCCCGGCACCCAGTTCCCCCTGGCTAAAAATGGTGTAAAAATCGAAGGGGTATTTCTCGGACAACTCCTGGGTCAGGGACAATTTTTTTCGGCTGTTTCCAAGTCCCTCCTCGGTTTGTGCCAACCAATAGAGGGCCGCTGTTTTATAGGACGAGCCATTGGGGAAGATTTTACTCAGGCGCCGGTACGCCCGGGAAGAATAAAACTCCAGAAGCCGTTGGAAATGGGTTCTCGCCTCCTTGTATTTGCCCTGCAATCGTAAAACCCAAGGAATTTTAAAAAGGGCCGCGGTGGTGTAGGGACCAAAATCATATTTCTCGATCAGATGGGAATAGTAATCAATTGCCCGGGAATACTGCCCCTTGTCTTCCAGAATTCGGCCGAGAAAAAATGTCGCCTTGTGACAGGTCCGGGTTTCCAGGGGAAATTTTTTCAGGATTTTCTGATAAACAACGGCCGCCGGGTCGAGCAGATTCTCCGTCCACAGCAAATATCCTAGTTCATTGAGGGTTTCATCGGGATATATACCGGTGATCTTTTCGATGGTTTGGTTGATGGGATGCTCATGGAGGTAAGCGGCAATGAGCCGGTTGACCTTGCCGGTAATCCCCCGGGCCTCCTGGATTCCGGGATAATGGGTCAGGACCGAAAGCCCCAGTTCCAGGCTGCCCTCCAGGTCCTGCCTCTTTAAAGAGCCGTAAAAATCACGGACCATTTCATTTTCATACGTGACTGCGGCGGGGGAAGGCTTTTGCGCGGTTTCCTTCTTTTCCATCGGATTGGTTTCGGTGGAAGGATCCGCGGGAGGGCGCAAGGAGGAGATGTCGACCTTGGCTTTCAGCAGTTTTTTTTCATATTTTTTCAAAAATGTTCCCACCGCTTCCAAAACTTCGGGGGAATCGGAAATTTTGAGCAGCGAGGCATAAATGTCCGCCGCATATATCCATTCGCCGGCGGATTCATAGGTTTTGGCCAGGGAAAGATTGACCCCCAACCGGTGCTCTTCGTTCCCGGGAAATTCACGCATTAAGGACCGGCGGTACACCTGCCACGCGGCCTTGTAATTGAATGACAGAAAATAAGCGTCGCCCAACAATTTTTCTGCCTCCGACAAATCCCTTTGAACATTTTCGTGGAAGGGGCTATCGGGGTAGGATTTGAACAAGGTCAACCTGAGTTTTATGGATCGCCGGAGAAGTTCAATGGCCGGCCGATACTGTTTCTTTTCGATTTCCACTAACGCGATTTCGTTCAACGCCAGGGCCAGGTGGTGCAGGCGGAAATCCTCCAGAATAAAATTCCCTATTATTTTGGTTTCCAAATATCGGACGGCATTCTGAAAATCACTTTTTTGAAAATACAAATACCCGATCGCCAAAACCAGCAGGTTCTTCTTTTCCCGTGACCGGATTTTCCTCTCGGCTTTTTTGTAATCCAGGAGGATGGATGGAATTTCCTCCTTATCAAGATGACCCAGGTCAACGATGATCCGCTGCCGGGGAAACAGGTCCGTGGGAAAGGGTTCCCCGGTATTGAAAATATCCAGCCGCGTGGCAAAAACCGTGGACCCCTGCAGGAAAAAAAACAGGATAAAGAAGGCCAATAAGCGAAAAGGGAAAGTCATGGCAATCGTGGAAAGGGATTTCTTGAATCAAGAGGGTTTTCCGGCACAATGAAGCTTTCCCATTATACCTTTTCCTGAACCGTTTGCCGGAAAGGACTTGGAATTTGATACAGGATCAACTTAAATAAAAGGACCAGCTAGGACTTTTTGTCGTAGGAGCGGGAAAGATGAACCACATAATCTTCACCGTCATCCACAAGCGATGAGTGCGATGAGTCAGGCGGATACTCGGACCGCTGAACCGAGGAAGGCGGGGATTCCAACCCCAAATCCTGCTGACCGGAAACCGTGTCCACAAAAACTTCTTCCCCCACATTCCATTTCTTTTTATCCGAGGGATCTTTTTCCAGCGCGATCACAATAATCTCATGGGTTTGGGAATTCCATTTGGGATGGGGCTCCCGATTATTGATTTGACGACGGTCTCTCACCACTTGCTGTTTAACGGGTTTCTTGGGGCCGTGCCGGCGTTCCTGGTTCCGCTTATCCCCGTTTCGTAAAATAATGCCCTTCCGTTTTTGCAGGTGCTTACGAAAATCGGCTTGCTTCTCGCTCCGGGATATCGGAAACGAACCGGAAACCGAAACCACTTTTTCCACGTATTTTTCAGAATCTGAAGCCTTATTTCTGTCGATACCGGCAACTAACATGACGGACTCCTCAGCCAACAAAAATTTTTTCGATCTAATTTTACAGGATATCTTTTTATCGGCAAGGCAAAAGAAAACCTTGAGTCCTTTTTTCCATCAAACCCCAAAAAATCAATTGTTTTCCTTTAAATAATTGAAAAATATAAGCTTAAAGGATGAAGTAAATTGGCCGGGGTCCCGGGACAGTAAGCCTTGAATCTCCCCCAGCGTCCAATACCGCCCTTCACTGATCTCCAAGGGATTAATAGTAATGGTTTTGGAGGTGGTGCAGGAAAAAACAGCAACATGCTCCCAGCAGGTTTCCCGACATGCGCGGAAGGTTATCAGAGGATGCAAATCGCCGGCGATGCCAAGCTCCTCCTTGAGTTCACGGTGGGCGGCGGCGGCATAATCCTCTCCCGAATCCACATGGCCGGCGGATGAGGTATCCCATAAACCTGGGTTTTCATCCTTGGCCGGGGCTCTTTTCTGGAGAAAAAGGTCCCCTCGGGGATTGAAAACCATGATGTGCACGGAACGATGCAAAAGGCCCTTTGCGTGAATTTCCGCCCGGCTGGCCCGGCCCACCACTTTGTCATCGGCATCCACGATGTCATACACTTCGTCGCTTTCGTTCATGGTCCGGCAGGAAATTAATCCGTATCAGGTTAAGGCGGGAGGCATGGGCAAGGAAATGGCTGCGTAGAGAAACCCCATCCCCGCGACCCTCAAGCCGTATTTCTCAAAACCCGCAAGTAGCCGAGTTTTTTGGGAAGATCCTTTTCCTCGCAGTAATTGTATCTAGCCAGGATTTTGACGTCGTTCAAGACCCTCTTACTGCCTTCAAAAATCACTTTTTGACAACCCTTGTCCGAGATGGCTCCACCGGCTTGTAACAGGCTCATGACCGATTTGGCGTTGTATTTTTCTCCATCGACTATCAGAAAAAGATCTTCACCATGTTCCCTGGCAATCAGGGAAATATAAGTACATGGCCGGGCATGGAACCCAAGGGGTTGGGGAATGGGCACTTCGATTCGCGTGGTTTTTACGAATTGACCCAGCAGGCTGTCGGCGAGCTTGCTTCCTTCCCGGATAAAATGGAAACTGTAAAAAAAACCGAAATTGATGATTTGGCGCAGCAATTCGCCCTTATCCACCAACTCTGAAATTTTGGATTTACATTCTCCTCGGCGGATTTCATCCTCGTGCCGTTCGTAAAAATGGCACAACCAGAGCTCCGTTTCCAGAAGGTGAAGCGAAATGGAGACGTGTCCGCGCAGATTCTTGAAGTCCGGATGCTCCTGCTCCAGGTGGGTATTATGGATGTAGGTGTCATAATCTGACTGCACACTGTGGACCAGTTCCTTGAACATCCGCGATCTCTTTTCGTCGATCTTTCTGGGAATCAGTTTTTTCAGCGCTTCCAGATCCTCAGTCGGTTTGATCTTGATTTTGTCCATCATTCCCGAAACTTTTTGTACTTTTTCACACAGGTCGATGATCCTTTCTTCAATATCCTTGACCTGATCCTCGGAGATATTCCGCGGCAGACGCTTGTTGGATTTAATATCCGAAAATTCATGGGGGGGAAGCAGTTCCGTTGGAATGGCCAGGCCATTGGCCCTCCCGGCGCAAAGGACTTCCTGATAAATACTAAACAGGGACCGGTTTAAAAAACTCAGGGCCTTCTGGGCATCGGCGCAAAATTGCTCCCCGATATCCTTGACCTCGCGAATATTATAATAAGGAAATCGCTCTAACAGGTGCTTGATAAAAAATGCGGAAAGTCCCAAGTTACGAATACACGCCACATATTCGGTGAAAAAATTCCATCTACGGTTTTCTCGGGCGCCATATTCATCCAAAAAACATTCAAAAATTTCCGCTTCCTGGATCAGGTTGGAATAAAATTTCCTGGAAATTTTCCCGTTATTTTCAAACCGCGCGGCGAAGGAATTATAAATCTTGAAAAAAAACGTGGAGGACTCCTGAACCAGCGGAAGAAATTCTTCTTCTGAAATGATTTTAACGAGAGGTACGGGTTCCATAAAACTCTCCAGTCATCGGGCTCCGGGGGATCCTGGGCCGAAAAACACAATTCTTTCTTATCAAGGATTGTACCACCAAATAGAGGGGATTTGAATGGCAAGGCCCCGGGGGCGCTTTTCCCCTTGCGGTCAATTGACCAGCATGCCGGAAAAAGCCCGGGACGGAAGATACTTCTGCCAAATTTCCAAGTAGGATTTAGGACCCGAGGGAACACTGAATTGCAGGAACATGAATTCGGGTTTGGAAGGGGTATTGATCAATCGCATCCCGGTCTCCTTGAGGGTTTGATTGCCCTTTTTCAAATTACAAGGTTTGCAGGCCACTACCACATTGGTCCAGTTGGTTTGCCCCCCGCGGGATTTGGGGCGCACATGATCAACGGTGAGGATATGATTGGAAACTCCGCAATACTGGCAGGTATATTTATCTCGCCGCAAAATATTTTTTTTGCTGAAAGCGACCCCTTTTTTACGATTCCGCCTCACCATTTTCAATACCCGGATGACGGCAGGGAGCTGAAAAGTCAGGGAGGGGGAACGCACCATGAATCCGTCGCTTTCCAGGTTTTCCGCGCGGCCGTTCAATACCATGATAATGGCGCGTTTGGCGGTGCAGAATTGCAGGGGTTCATAGGAATAATTGAGAACCAGAATTTTTATGGAATCCAACATAAGGCGGCCACTCATCCCGGTGGTTCTGTTCGGAAAACTGTTCCGTTTCCGGATCACTCCCCCGATAAAAGGCTGGAAACGGGAAATTCACCATTCTCGAAAAGTACTTCGCCTAATTATTTAAACCAAAATATCAGAATGGTTTGAACGAGTTTACAATCTACCTGTTCCCGCTGTCAATAGAATCCATGGGACGCGGCCCGGCGGCACGGGCGCCCGCGCCAGACCCGCTGAAAGAATTTTCCGGAATCACCCGGCCCCACCCCGTTCGGGATCAAAAAATATTTCCCCTTCCCAAACGCCCGGCGGGATCCAAAGTGGCTTTGATCTTTTTTAAATCCTCCAGTGCCGGGCCGCCCACCATCTTGGCGAAAAAGGGCTTTTTCAATTTTCCAACCCCGTGTTCGGCGGATATGGTTCCGTTCCAACGCAAAATACCTTCGACGAGCACCTCGTAGGTGGCTTGGGCGCGGTCCATTTCGCTTTTATCCGGCAGAAGGTTGATGTGCAAATGATTGTCCCCAAGATGGCCGAACATGACATAATCCAATCCGCTTTTGGCGAGTTCGCGCCGGTAAAAATGCATCATCTCCATAAAATATTGATCCGGCGCCGCCATGTCGGTGCCAATTTTAACCCGGCCCAGGCGGCTGTTTTCCTCGTTCACCATCACGGGAATATCGTGGCGGAAATCGTGGAACTTCTGAACATCCCGGGCAGTCCGGGCGAACCAGGAGTCATCCAGTAAAACCTCTTCCTTGCTGAGAAACTCGTACCAGGCCTCCAGGACCGGGTCGTAATCGCCCTGGCGAGCAACGTCCTGTTCAAAAAACAGGGCGGCCCGGGCGCGGCCGGGAATGTTGCCGTGTTTGACCTTCAGCCTTTGCAGGGAATAACGGTCAAAATATTCCAGGGAACAGGGAGCCAGGGGTGAAGTCCTCAAAGCCCGGAGCTTTTCCACCAAACGCCAGCAATCCTCTTCCTCACTGAAAAAAAGAATGCCGCTGATGAAGTCCGCGGGACAGGGAAGCAGTTTCAAGCGGATTCGCGTGAACACTCCCAGGGTGCCGTCGGAACCGATGAAAAGGTCCAGCCAGTCCATTCCCGGCCGCACAAAATAGCCGGCAGCATTTTTACATTTGGGGCTGGTATACCGTATCTTGGGGAACGGAATTCGGGTGCCATCGTCCAGCGCCAGCGGGACGTTGATGGTATTACCCCTGGACAGGGTCACTTGTTTCCCATCCGCCAAAACGATATCGGCCTCCAACACATAATCCCGGGTGGCCCCCAGTTTATAGCTTCGGGATCCGGAGGCGTTGGTGGCCACCGTCCCGCCGATGGATGCGAGGGTTTCCGTAGGATTGGGAGGATAAAAATAAGGGGTGCCCAACAGGTGGCTCTGCAAATCCGCCAGAGAGACGGCCGGGCCGACGTCGATCCAGGCGTCGGTGATTGGACCGAGGGATTGGAACCGTTCCAGGGAAATCACCACCCCTGAATTGGGAATCCGGGAGGCGGTCAACCCTGTTCCTGCGCCCGCGATGGTGACGGGCCGGTCATTCGTTTTCAGGAAAGCAGCCAGTTCCCCGGCATTTTCGGGAATGAGGACCTCATCGGCATGGCCACCGGAATAATTGGAGGCGTCTTTCAGGTAAGGAGCAACGGTCTGGGGATCGCTTTTTCGTATCATCATCCTGCGCATGTTTCCTTGCGGGGTGAAGCGTATTCCACTTGGGGGAGTGGGAATCCCCGCTTGCGTTCACTCGGAAAGTCATTGCCGGGTCGATTCCATCAGGCCATCGGCCTGGGGCGGCAAAAACCCGCTATACCCATTATGCCGCTCGATGAGTTCAAGAACCGTATATACTTTTCCTTTCCTCATTTCCGGTTTGGTAAAGATCTGCCGTAAGTCGGTGCCGGGAGCCCCGACCACGGAACCGGCAAACTCGATTCCCCTGCCCCGCCAAACTGCAATTGCGGATTCAATGTTATCGACCCGAACGGCAACATGGTGAAAACACCGGTCCCCATGGGTTTCCACCCATTGGGGAATCAGGCTGCCTTTTCCCCGTTCTCCCGCATAGGCCTGGTCGATGAAAAGGGCGGGAAACCCGGGTTTGCGGTAAACTTTCGCCCACCAGGTATCGAACTCCAGGATGCCGATCCCCTCGTCCCACCGGAACCCCAATTCGATCACTTCCCCGGCTCTAGTCTCCACATCCAGGGTGCGCAGGGTGCAATGGTCCACCAAGGGCATGAGCCCGACCCCGCATTCTGCCAGCGATTCCGCCAGCAGGCGGGCGGGCAAGTTGCCTTCCAGGTATTTTCCCAGATAACTGGAAAAAAATTGATCCACGGACTGGTTCAAGGCCCGCTCACTCCTTGGTTGAGTTTTCGCCGGATTTTTCAGCCGCTTTTTCTTCCAATTCTTTTCTCCGGATTTCCTCCAGACGCGCTTTCGGCTGTTCATTAATAAATTTTGCGTATTTCGGCAACATGAAAAGCATAACCCCTGCAAAAACGATCCCCAGAATAAAAAAAACGGTTTCCACACAACCTCCTTCAGGATGAAATCCAATCCTTCAAAGAATTAAAACTTCCCCGTGGGCCAGTCCCTTGCGGGCGGTGGAGGTTAGGGATCCATCCGGTCCATGGGGGACGAGAAATCCTTCAAGTTTTTATGGGGACTGGATGGGTTTTCCGCGCCTTCCTCCCAGCCCCTGGCTTTCATGCAATTCTCTATATACTGGTTGTAAGTGTCAAAATATTCCTGTCCCGTGAATAGCCCGGCTTCGTTCAAGGCCCCCGCCTGACAATAGCGGATATCCTCTTGCGCCCTTGATTGCTCCTCCGCCGGGATGGACCGTGGTTGTTTCCCGGCGCAGCCCGCCCCCATCAGCAGAAAAAACTGAATAGGGAGCAGGGTTTTCAAGGCGAATTTAATCCGGCAATCCATGTTTGTCCAGTAACCTCATCGCCAGCACCTCCGCCTCCTCCAACTCGCCGCGGGAAAGAAGAGCGCGGATGTTTTCATTATAATAAATATTTTCAAGAAATCGTTTCCGGTCTTTGGCCGATTGAAGAACATCCCTTGCCTTTTTTCTCACACGGTCTTGAAGATGGATTTGTAAAATATCCTCCTTGGAGATCAAGTCCTTAAAAATAGATTCGGCCTTTTGGCGAATCATTTTTGCCATCAAGGGACTCTTCCCGCCGGTTGAAACAGCGATCTGGACCGTATCCTCGAGGTTGATGACCGCGGGATGACTGAAGTCGCTGACGCCCGGGTCGTCCGCGGAGTAGGCGTAGCAGCGAAGTTGTTTCGCGGATTCCACGATTTTCCGGTTGAGTTGAAAATCGTCGGTAACTGCCATGACCAGGATCAACCGGTCGTATTCCATCAGAAACCGGCCATCCTGCACCCGGTTTTTTTTCAAGGTGATTTTTCCTTCCCGGGCGCGCCGGGAGATGTCCTCGCAAACCGTTTCGGCGACCACCACCAGTTCGCAATCCTGGGTCAACAAGGCTTCGACCTTGCGGTGGGCTTCCCTGCCACCGCCCACCACCAGGGCCTGCTTTCCCTTGAGGTTCAAATCGATTATCATGGGCCATTACTCCGGAAGCGTTGCGACGGCGAATTCCCTGGACGCCGTCACCTGAAAACAACTATCGATCAGTTTTTTTTCCGCATTGGCCCGGCCGACGGAATCCAGCATTTCCCGCCCCTCCCTGCACCTGTAAAACGGGAAGTCCAAAAGAAGCCGGCCCACGGTGGCGCGTGCGTGAACATATTCCTTGCGATCGAACCCCAAATGCCGCACGTATTCCTCCGCTCGGTGCATCCGCCGCCATTGCCAATGGTCCCGCGGTTCGATATAGCCGTACCTGGAAAGAGAATGAACGATCGCGTCGGCCATGATGAGGTGACCATTGATGTTGGGATGGACGTGCTCGAGAAAAAAATTGTTTCCCACCAGCCCATGCGCCGAAGCTTGCTCGAACTCTTTTCCCATATCGATGACCAGGTCGTGGTTTCTCTCCCCCACCCGGCGGATAATCCGGTTGAATGTCAAACAGCCTCGAAGATGAACCCGATCCCATTCCCGCGCCTTCAAATACTCATCCCGGGCGCGCGAATAATCGCCCTGCATCTCAAGACCCCGGCCCAGTTCATAATGGGAAAAGGCATACTTCGGGTCCAGGGCCAGGCTTTTTTTCACCATGCGAACCCCCTCCTTAAAGTTCTTATTGTGCAGAGCCTTCAGGCCGTTTTGCAAATGAATAATTAACGCCCGCCGATCCCCGGGACTCAGTCGCGGATCGAGCTCGGACCGAAGGGGGGAAAAATCTTTCCAATTGGAAACCAGGGTAGAGAATACAATATCCACCCCTTTCCTCCTTCCAAGATCGGCGATGGCTTGGAGGTTTCGTTCAAAATTCTTTTCAGAGGCTTCATGTTCCCGGGCTGTCCAGTGGAACTTATCTTTTCTCAACATGACCTTGAACAGGTTGATCCCGCTATTTCGGGAAGGATCGGGTTTCCCGAAGGATTTGAGTTTCAGCAGGGCCAGTTCGTTCAGCAGAAAAAGCCGGGATGTGTGCAACCGCTGGATCGTGGTGATGAGAAACCGGTTTTGTCCCAGGTTGACGGTGGAATTGACCCCGAAATGGCCAATGAATTCATTGTGCCCGGAATAGACAATGATCAGATCGGGGGACTGGTCGATGATTTGACGGACCACATCGAGCACACCAAAACTGCTCAGGGCGTCGTAACCGGCGTTAATGACCTCGATCTTGTGGTCCGGCAAAACATCGTGAAGGATTTCCTCCATGAATCCGCCGTAACTCATTTTCCGCCGGGAAAAAGGAAATCCTCGCGTGGTGGACGCGCCCACCAGAAAAATCCGGTAAACCCCCGGGCTCTTTGGATGGGAAAATTCCGTGTCCTCGAACCAGGGATCATCGGAAAATATGGAACTGAGTTTGACGGGTAAATGGTGAAAATAATGTAGGGCGATATATTGGCTATTAAGAGAAGACTTCTCCGCCTTGTCCGGCAATTTTCCCTCAATCACAAAATCAAAGTTTTTGCCAAAACCCACGGTTTGCAGGATCGCTTCAAGAAGAAGCATGAATACCAGGCTTAAAAAAACCACGGTTAAAGCGGAAAACCATTTTTTGTTCATTCTCCCTATCCTGTTACAAGAACCTTTCCCGGGGGGAAGGAAACTTTTCCAATTTTTATTTCCTTGATTTGTTCCCGGATCGTATCACAAGTCATGATTTTTTTTTGGTTTTGGTGGCATTGCCGGGGCAATTGAAATATAATTGACGCGTTGCGAAAATGGTCCAGGGGAAAGCGGAATTTCATTTCGGAGCCAGTCCAAACCGGTTTGGCCTGGGGCCTACCCCACCATGTTGCCGGAGGTCCTTTCATGAAAATAAATTTTCGTTCAGTTATATTCCCTTTGTTTTCTATTCTGCTTACCGCCCTCTTTTTCCACCTCCCCTTGAATGCCGCTGAAGAAATAACCGGTGGAGACATCTGGTTCAAGGACACCAAAAAATTCAAACACGTATTGTTCAGTCACGAAAAGCACCTTAAAGCCGGAAACAAGTGCGAAAACTGCCATGAAAAGATTTTTCATAAAAAGAAAGGCTCTAACGATAAAGAGAACGCCATCACCATGAAGGTGATTAAGAAGGGGAAATTTTGCGGAACCTGCCATAACGGCGAAACGGCCTTCAACGTCACCGGGCCCTACTGCAAGAAATGCCATGTGGGAACCCCAAAACAAAAATGAATGCGTGAAAGAAAATCACCTTCAATTTTCCTTGGCATTCCTATTATTTTCCCTGATCCCATTTTTTCCCGGTCCTGCTTTGGCCGTAACTGTTTCCGGCCCGCATTTTTCCTATTCCGTGGAAATTCTTCCTTTTGACGCCAAGGAAAAGGGGAAATATCATTTAAATATCATTCAACCCTATTCCTTCGCCCTTGCAACCATCCAGAGATGCATGACATCCCTGGCTTACCAGAAAAAGATGGTCGCCTGGTCCAAAAAAAAACGGGTATTCAGTAATGCCGTGATCCTGCGGATGGCTCCGTTAATCGCCAAGTCGTTCACCCGGGCCGGACCCAATCAACGCGTGGTGTTCAAAATCATCAAATCCACCGGGAGAACCCTGCTCATGGGAGATACCTTTTTGTCTTCGGAGGGCATGCATTGGCGCATCACCAATGTCAAACACAGCCAGAGACGGGTCGATGATTTTAGTATCATGGGCGACTCGTGGAGGCTTGTTCCCCGGAAGGGACAAAAATATAAAACCAAACAGCCTTATAAACATGTGGTCCAGAACGTCACCAACTGGATCATTTTCCCCCGTATCCGTCCCGTCGCCTCCAAGGTTCTCGAACCGCCGCCCCCCGTGGCCGCCGCCAAGGAAGAAAAAAAGATTCCCGTCACCAGCGAATCCGGCATCAAAGAAAGGCTAAAAATTCTGGAAGACCTGAAACAGGAGGGGTTGATCAACGAGGAGGAATACCAGACCAAGCGGCGGAAAATTTTGCGGGATTTATGAAATCCATCCCCCCCGGAACGGGGGGGATGTCTGGAGGGTTTGCTTAAAACATGGTTCGGATGACGACCGTATATTCGTTCTTTACCGGATCATTTCCCCGAACGTCGAACCGCATGGCAAATCCCATCTTGAAATTGTCCCTCAGATAGTACCAGATGGAAGGGGAGACTTTTGTCAAATCGAGGCTGGCAACATCATCGGAATTGATTTCGTCGTATTGAAGCACGTAATACCAATCGTCCCGTTTATAGGCGCCGGCCAGCGTATAACCATGGAATTCCGCCTTGGTGGGCCCGGGAAGGGTGGCGATCTTAAAATTATCGTCCCGCCCGAACTGATACACCCCCATCAGCTCTAGATTTGTTTTGAATCGAATATTGGCGGCAATGGTGTGGCGGAAGAAATCATTTTGTTGTTGCAACGCGGGGGTCCCGGCGGTTCCCAACCCGCCACTCGTATCCTGCCCTTGATAATACATATAGGAAATGCTGCTTCCTACGAACGGGCTTTTCACCGTATTCGGAACTTCCAGCCGTAGCCCGCCCCATAGATTCTTGTCATTATCCGTATCGGTGGCGTCCTTTCCGTTATCCACGCCCCCAAACCAGACAAAGGGCCCCTTATAGCCATAGTATAAAATTCCCGGCCTGGAAGAACGGACGTTGGTCGAGTTTTCACCCCCTCCACCGGAAGATTTGACATTGAGGATATCCGATTTCTGCCAGATCCGTTTTCCATCGGAATAAGAAGAAAATTCCGACGGATTGATCAACCCCACCTGAAAATTCACAAACGTGTCATAAAGGTTGGTAAAGATCACATGCGCAAACTCGGTTTCAAACTCATCGGTTTTGAACTCCGCTTCCACGAATATGGAAACATTTTTAAATAGCGATCCCGCCAGAAACAGGGCAAAAAAGTCCGCGTTACCAACATCAAAAGTATCTTCCAAAATCGAGTTTCTGGTTCGAGCGTTCGTTTTGTATTCCAGCGGAGTCAAACCGACCCTGGCTCCAAACCAATTCCCAACCTGGTCGATCACCAGGTTTTCCGAAATTTCCTCCTTACCGACCGTGTCCCCATCCGGTGGTTCTCCCGGCCATTGGAATCCATTCCGAAAGAATAGTTCCCCAAAATAATTCAGCCTGGGAAACGCAGTGTGACAGGTGGTGCAGTCCACTTTGTATTTTCTGGCAAACTGAGAAAGACCTTCCGCCTTCTGGACAGGCAGCCCCCAGGCAATCACAAGGAGTAAAAGAAACCCCGTGGGAAAACTCGCCAAAACACCTTTTCGCCAAATTCTCATTGTTCTCCCTCCCAAACAATTGTCCGGCATTAGAAAACTGTAAATTGTATGATCGCCTTTAGGGTTGAATATTCCCGTAAGTAACAAAATAAATTAATTAAATCAACTGGAATCGTCCCAGCCAGGCGAAAAGATCCAATTCATATTCCGGAATATATGGATGAGAATTCATATCATGAATATAGAGGGAAACAACAACCAAACGGGAGAATAAGAATGGCCACATTTATAATCATGGGGAAATTCACCCCACAGGGAATCCGGAACGTGAAAGAAACCACCACCCGCTCTCATCGATTTCGTGAAATCGCGGAGGGTTACGGGGTTAAGGTGCATGAAATCTTCTGGCTGATGGGAGATTTTGATGTCATCAATATCGTAGAGGCGGAGGATGAAAAGTCGGTTTCGGCCCTGCTTCTCGAGCTGGGCGCGTGGGGAAACGTTTCTACCACAACCTACAGGGCATATACGAAAGAGGAAATGGATGCTATAATCGCCAAAATGGATGGTGTGAAAAAATAAATCGATGGTGCGGCTGAACCATCCTATCCGAGTCGCTGACCAGTGAATACCCACAAATACCTCCTTCGATTATTTTTGATCATCCTTTCTGGGGGCGTTTTATTTCTTTCCCACCATGCGGCCTCGGGGGAAGAAAATCCGCCAACGAAAAAAATTCCCGATGTTCAATTGAATCCTCTGGGGATGTCCCCCAGCGCGGAATGCGGGAAATGTCATAAGGATATTTATAAAAGTTGGGAAAACTCACTCCACGCCCGCGCGACGAATAATCCGGTATTCTGGGCCGCCTTCCTGCAGGCCCACTTCAAAAATGTGGAAGTGGCCAATAATTCCTGTCTCCGCTGCCACGCTCCGGCCGCAAAATTTCTTTACGATTTCAAATTGGAAAAACCCCTCACCCGGGAAGGCATCAATTGCGATTTTTGCCATTCCATTTCCAGCCTGGAACCGGCGGGTTCGCCCTCGCCGTACCGGCATGAATTCGACCTGGTCAAACAGGGCCCCCTGAAAAACGTCGAATCCCCCGTACACCGCACCCGGTACAACCCCTTGTTCAAACAATCCCGCTTTTGCGCCGGATGCCATGAACTCACCACCCCTGGTGGAACCCCCTTGATTGAAACCTTCTCCGAATGGCAGCAGGGTCCTTACCCGGCCAAGGGCATCCATTGCCAGAATTGTCACATGAGAAAAATACCCGGAAAAATTGTCGGAGAGGGAATCAAACAAACACCGGAGACTGAAATCAGCTCTCACGATATCGCCGGCGGCCACTCCCTTTCGATGAGGGGGGCATCATTAAAGCTGGAAATCAAGGATATCCGGATCAACAAACAGAAAATGGAGGTCGTCCTCGATTTGACCAACGTGGGCGCGGGACACAAAATTCCCACGGGACTGCCTTCCAAAAAACTGATGCTCCGCGTGGGGGTGCAAACCACCGATGGGGAAACCATCCGTGTTAAAGAAAAGATTTATCATAAGCACATTGTGGACTCCAGGGGCAACCTCATCGACAACGATGCCGACCTCATGCTGGGAAGGGATTTAAAAATGATTTTCGACAATCGGATCGGGCCCATGGAAAGACGGCGAGAACATTTCACGTTTTTCGTTCCCCATCCCCAGGACAAACGTGTGTTCGCCAGGGTTTTCTACATCCACAACCCGCAAATCATTCAGCCCATGCCCATCCAGATCAAGATGCAGGAAGTCACGGCATCGCCAGGACAGTGATATGACGGACTCCACCCCCACAAGCCCCGCCACGGTTTCGGCCAATCGCAGAACCTTTATCAAATGGTCGATATACGGACTGTTAGCGGCATTTTTTGCGGGAGCCGTCAATGTGGTGGTCCGTTACCTCATACCCCCCCCCCCGAAGAAGAAAACCGGGAAGCTTTCCATCCCCGTCTCACAAATCCCGCTGGGAGGAGCCCAGTTCGTGGACTACCGGGGTTCCCCGGCGGTCATCATCCACACGGAGAAGGGATACGTCGCCTTTTCCGCGGTTTGCACCCATCTGGGCTGCATCGTCAAATGGATGCGCAATGAAAAAATATTTTACTGCCCCTGCCACGGAGGAAAATTTGACAACACAGGAAAAGTCCTGGCCGGGCCGCCACCGGAACCTCTACACAAGATCAACATTGAAGTTCGCGACGATTCGATCAACTTTGTTTGAGGGACCATGAAAAAACTTTTCAAAAAATGGATCGCGGCGGTTTGGGACTGGGTGGATTATCGAACCGGCATCAAGGATTTGATCCGCGAGCAACTGACGGAATACCGGGTTCCCCCCCGGTTGAACAAATGGTATTCCCTGGGAGGCCTGGCCCTTTTTGTCTTTGGAATACAATTGGTCACGGGGGTATTGCTGCTCGTCTATTATGTGCCGTCCACCGAAGAGGCGTTTGACAGTGTCCAGCGCATCATGCTTGAAATTCCCTATGGCTGGCTCATGCGCACCTCCCATGCCGCTGGAGCCCATTTGATGGTCATGGTGGTCTTCCTGCACATGGTGAGCGTCATATTCATTGGGTCCTATAAAAAGCCGAGGGAGCTCACCTGGCTGACTGGCTGCGGCCTGGTTTTCATGACGCTGGGAATCTGCTTCACCGGTTACCTGCTGCCCTGGAGCCAGCTCTCCTACTGGGCAACGACGGTGGCGACCAATATTCCCGCGCCCATTCCCGTTATCGGACCCATGATTGTCCGGTTGATTCGCGGCGGGGATCAGATCAATCCCGACACCCTGAACCGTTTTTTTGCCCTGCACGTCGTCGTCATTCCCGCGGTCATGTTGGCCCTGGTGGGAATTCATCTGTACCTGATCCGCGTGCTGGGAATTTCGGACCCGCATCAGGCGGATGAGGAAACTGAGTAATCATGTACAAAAAACCAAAATACTTGAAGGGAACCCGGTTTTTCCCAAGCTTTATCATGGAAGACGTTCTGGTCATCTTCATCTTCCTGGCGATTTTCTTCACAGGGGTCTTCTTCTTTCCGGAATGGATCATTTCCGGGGAGTCGGAAATGCCGGCGGACCCCTTCAATACGCCGGAGCACATCAAACCCGAATGGTATTTTCTGGCGTCCTATCAGTTTTTGAAAATCATTCCATCGGAATTCGCTGCGCTTATTTTAATGACCCTGGGAATCATGGGATTTATTTTCTTACCCTTCCTGGACCGGTCGGAGGAAAAAAGAATCCAAAAGCGGCCTCTTTTTTTATTACTGGTAATCACTTTCATCATTTTCTTCGTGGGGTTGACCCTATGGGGCGCTTTTTCCTGAGAGGGACCATCGTCGGGCAATCCACCGGCCACCGATTTTATGCCTGGCGGCGGAAAGCCTTGTGGGTTGTGGTCTTGACCTTGTTCCCGCCCGCACCGGCGCAACCGGCGTTTCATCCGGAATCTCCCAACTCCTGTATTGAATGCCATCGCTCCCTTGAAGATAAGCGTTTGTCCGAGCCGGTGATCCAATGGTCAAAAAGTATCCATAATGAAGTCGGCAACACCTGCGACGGGTGCCATGGGGGCGATCCTCAAGACAAATCAACCGGCGCCATGTCTAAAAAAAACGGCTTTTACCCGGCACCGGAAGACGAACAAGTCGCCTCGTTTTGCGGCAAATGCCATGCGGAAATATCAAAGGATTACCTGGAAAGCACTCATGGAATGATGAGTAACCCCAACTGCGTCACTTGCCATGGGTCTCATTCCATCCGGAGAATCAGCATCAATATTATCAAGCCGGACAAATGCACCGAGTGCCATGATTATGAAAATCCGGAAAAACTGCTGAAAATCCTGCTATCCCTTCACAAGGAGTTTCACGAGGCGGAAGCTCAGTTAAAATTGATCCGTGGGGTTCCCATCCACCCCCTGAAAAAAGAACTGGAAAAAACCTGGAAAGACCTCCGCCAGGTCCGGATGGTCAGCCACACGTTCGACCTACCCACCATCGAAGTGGAAGCGAAAAAGGTTCACATGTCCATGCTGGAAACCAGGAACGAGATTGACCGGTTAACACAATTGACGCAGGCCAGAAAACGATGGGGATTCCTGGTGGTTTTCTTATTCATGGGGTTGGCCCTCTTGACCTACTGGTACAACAAAAAGCCGGATCCAGGGGAATGATATTCCCGAAACACATTGAAATATAGAAATATATCTTAACAAAAGCGTGAAAAATCATATATTTGAATCAGACTACCCCTTGTTATCGAAGAGAAATGATAAAACGAATACGCAGATGTAAACTCGCTGTGATTTTGGTATTTGCGTTGGGATTTTTCTCCTTATCCGTCTGTCATGCGGGAGCGCAAACGCAATCCATGGATCCCCAGGGTTGCACCATGCTGAATCTTTGTGGCGCCTGTCCAATCGCCGATGTGAGCGATTCCCCGGAATTGAAGTATTTCTCCCATCCGTCGCCTACGTTTGCGGATACCCCCCTCCCGTGGCCCGGTCTTGTCAAGGACCGGCTGTACCATCCTCCTCGAAAACACGTATTTTCGTCCTAGATAAGCCAAATCATCAGACTAGCCTATTTAGGCTAATTTAACAAAAACGCCATGAGTCCGGCGAAAGGTTTAAAGCTTCTGCCGCGGTCCGTGGACTCATCACCGCTTTTTGCGGGGAGAATCTCATGCATAAAATCATATCCCTTATAATAATTGCAGTATTTCTCGGTGGGGCCTCTCCCGTCCAGGAAACGGGGGACAGTCCGTTCCGGAAGAAGATGAACGAATTCATTTCCATAGCCCTGGAAAATAATCCCCAACTCAAGGAGTCTCAAAACCGGATCAAGCAATTTAAGGAAGTTCCCTCCCAGGCCGGTTCCCTGGACGATCCCATTTTGCGGTTTGAATTGAAAAACCTCCCGTCCGACTCCTTTGCATTCGACCAGGACCCCGGCACGCAAAAAAAAATATCCGTGTCACAAAAATTCCCTTATCCCGGAAAACTGATGTTGCGCTCCGAAATAGCGGGAAAAAATGTGGCCATCGCCGAGCACAGTTTGGAGGACTTGAAACTGAAAATCATTAAGGATGTCAAAACATCCTATTTTGAACTGAGTTTCATTCTGGCCTCCATTCAAATCACCCGGAAAAATAAGGACCTGCTGGAACAGTTTGTCACCATCGCCGAGACCAAATACTCCGTGGGCAAGGGCATTCAACAGGATGTATTGAAAGCCCAGGTGGAGCTGTCCAAAATAATCGATGAATTGATTCGGCTCAACGAACTCAAGGAATTGGAACAGGCCCGACTGAACACCCTCATGGATCGGTTACCCCAGGAACCTCTGAGCATTCCGGACGGAATCACCCATACCCCCTTCACCTACAATCTGGTGGAATTACAAAAACTATCGGAAGAATTCCGTCCTACCCTGAAGGAAATTCGTTCCCTGAAAGAGCGGTTTCAAGTATCCAAGCGGCTGGCGGAAAAGGAATACTATCCCGATTTCAACGTAGGTTTCAAATACGGGCAGCGTGAGAACGGACTTGTCCAGGACCGGCCCGACTTCGTTTCCGCCTACGTGGCCATCAACATCCCCATCTGGTACAAAACCAAGCAAAGACGCAAGGTGGCCGAAGAGTCTTTCAAAATCATGAAGATTCAGGAAGCTTACAATGATGCCCGAAATCAAATTTTCCTGGGTATCAAGGAATTATTCGAGGAGGAAATCCGGGAGGAACAAACAATCGAACTCATAGGAAAAGCCATTATTCCACAAGCACGGCAATCCCTGGAATCTGCCGTGGCGGGTTATGGCGTGGACAAGGTGGATTTCCTGACCCTGCTGGACAATCAGATAACCCTGTTCAATTGGGAAATCAAGTACCAACGGGAGCTGGCATCTTATGAAAAAACACTGGCGAATCTGGAAAGCGTCGTCGGCAAAAGCTTGTTTTAAGTTTTTACAGGCACTCAAACACCCAACCTTTTTTCGGGGGGAAGCGTTCCCGAAAGCCCGAAAAGCATAGGTGCACCATGACCGATATCGACGATTTACTTAAGGAAAAAATAACCGAAAACTCCTCTTCCCGGGAAGAAGAGCAAGCAGAGGTGTTATATCCTTCCGAACCAGAACTGGAATCCAGCAATTTCGAGGAAGAGGTCCATCAATCCCGGTTCCGGCTTTTTTTGACAAGAACCGGAAATTCCATGGCCAGGCTCTGGAAGGGAATAAAGTCCCGCTTCAAGAATGAGATTCCGGAGGAGGATTATCTCTCTGATTCCTCCGACGCCGATATTCTTTTCCCCAAGGAAGAAGATGAGAAGGAGGCTGCCTCCAAAAAGAAGAAAAGGGGTCACGGTTTTTTAAAAATAATTGGCTGGCCCGTTTTGCTCATTATAGTGTTCCTGCTGGGATTTTTCACCCGCCCGGACATGATGGATAACACCCTGAAAAACGTGGAAAAGTGGAGCGCATTGGTTTTCAAGG
Source organism: Nitrospinaceae bacterium (assembly GCA_046754465.1). Taxonomy (GTDB): domain Bacteria; phylum Nitrospinota; class Nitrospinia; order Nitrospinales; family VA-1; genus JBHHVU01. The sequence continues at coordinate 59,907 of JBHHVU010000011.1, forward strand.
AAATGGGTCCCATCCAGGAAAAAGTCTCCGAAAAGGTCACGGAAATCATCGATAAGAACGTGCCCGTTAAAGGGCAGGCCCCCGCGGGTTCCGGAGACGGGGAAAAACCCCAAAGAAAAATCAAATATTGGAAAGCGCCCATGACGCCGGGATTCATCTCTGACAAACCCGGCAAATCCCCCATGGGCATGGACCTGGTTCCTGTCTACGAAGAAGAGGAAGCGGTCAAACCAAAGCGGAAAATCAAATATTGGAAAGCGCCCATGACGCCGGGATTCATCTCTGACAAACCCGGAAAGTCCCCCATGGGCATGGACCTGATTCCCGTCTATGAAGATGAAGCCAACACCGGTCCGGGGATCCGGATCAATCCCAACATGGTCCAGAACATCGGAATAAAAACGGCAAAAGTAAAAAGGACCATCCTCACACGGGAGGTGCGGACGGTGGGGCATCTCACTTATGATGAAAGGTTGGTCACCCACATCCACACCAAGTATGAGGGATGGGCGGAAAAATTGTATGTCGACTTCAGGGGACAGGAGGTAAAAAAGGACGACCTTCTGCTTGAAATTTACAGTCCGGAACTGGTCTCCACCCAGGAAGAACTGCTTCTGGCCCTGAAATACAATCAATCCCTCAAAAACAGCTCGTTCAAGGAGATTTCCGGGGGGGCCAAAAGGTTGCTGGAGTCCACCCGGCGTAGACTGGAGTTGTTTGATGTCCCGGAACATCAAATCGAAGCCTTGATCCGGGACAAAAAGATCACCAAAACCATGCACATCCATTCGCCATTCCGGGGTTTCGTGACCGAGAAACACGTTTTGCAGGGGATGTATGTCAAACCGGGCATGAACCTTTATACCATTGCCGACCTGTCCAACATCTGGGTTTTGGCCGACGTTTATGAATATGAATTGCCCTGGGTCAAACTCGGCCAGCCCGCCCAGATGACCCTGTCCTACTTCCCCGGAAAAAAGTTCAAGGGAAAGGTGACCTATGTCGACCCCTTCCTGGACCCCAAGACCCGGACCGTCAAGGTGAGAATGGAATTCGACAACCCCGAATGGAAACTCAAACCAGACATGTATGCCAACGTCAATCTGGAATCCATCATAGCCAAGCGGGCGGTCGCGGTTCCGGAAGATGCAATCATTCGCGCGGGAGAGAAAGACCTGGTCATCATAAGAAATTCGTCGGGTGGATTTGAACCTCGTCGAATTATTCTGGGAGCGCAGGCCAAGGGATATTACCAAGTCCTCAAGGGCCTCCGCGGCGGCGAGGAAGTGGTCACCTCCTCAAACTTCCTGATCGATTCCGAAAGCAATCTCGGGGTGGCACTCAGTAAAATGCAGTCAACCAAACCCCCATTGGGGAAAAACCCCCCGAAGAAAACCCCGTCACTTAAAAAGAAGATGACCATGAAAAAAGAGGAAGGGGGAAAAATGGATCTGTCCAAAATGAAGGGAAAACAAAATCAACCCACCGGCATGGTAAAAATAAAGCCGGAACCATGAACCGTCCTCACCGGGGTTGATCAAGTGAACTCTTTTATTTTCCAAAGGCCGCATATTTTATGGAAGATTTTTGGGATAGCGGGCCTCACCCTTTTCGTCCTGATCCTTTCTTTTTTTAAGGGTGGCTTCCTGGAAAAATTCCACACCGATGCCATGATCGCTTCCTTTTTCCTGGTGGTGGTTTTGTGCGGCCTCCTTTTTTGGGATTTTTTGAAAATCATGCAGGTTCAACAGGAAAAAATTAATGCGCTGATGGGGATAAGGTTATCCCTGACTTCCCTCATCGACCTCAAGGATTCCTATACGGAAGGTCATTCCAAGCATGTCAGGAATTTGGCCAGGAAATTCGCAGAATTTTTAAAACTGTCTCCCACCGAAATTGAGGACATAAGTACGGCCGCGGAGTTGCACGATATCGGTAAAATTGGCGTCCCGGACTCTATTTTGAAAAAAAATGGAACATTGAATGAAGAGGAATTTTTGGAAATTAAAAAACATCCTCAACGTGGGTCGGATGCCCTTAAACCCTTAAAAGGATTCGAAAACGTAACTCAAATCATCCGGAACCATCATGAGAGATACGACGGCACGGGCTATCCGAGGGGCCTTTCGGGAGAGCGGATTCCCTTTGGGGCCCGGGTGCTGGGCATATTGGACACCTATGACGCCATGGTCTACAACCGACCCTACCGGAAAGCGAAGACCATTAGGGAGTTTCTCGACACCCTGGAAAAAGGCATGGGCTCCCAATTTGACCCGAGCCTGGCGGCCGCTTTCCATCAGTTTTTGCTGCAAAATTCGGAGAAGAATCATAAGGCCTATGACCCTGTTTGCGGGATGGAAGTCCACCCCAAAACCACCGCTTTCAAATCTCTTTATCAAAACCAAACTTATATATTTTGTTCTGAAATTTGCTTGGAGGAATTCAACCGGAATCCCGGCAAATACGTTTTCAAAACCATGCCGACCGATACGCCCCCGCGCTCCCGGTAAACCGCATGCTTAATAAAGTTATCGCCGCCTCATTGCAGAATAGATTCATGGTTATCCTGGGCACCCTGTTTGTCGTTGTCTTTGGACTCTATTCCATGCAACGAACCCCCCTGGATGCGATTCCGGATTTAAGCGATGTGCAGGTCATCATCTTCACCGAATACCCCGGACAGGCCCCGCAAATCGTGGAGGACCAGATCACTTACCCACTAACCACCACCATGCTGGCCGTCCCCTTTGCCACAACCGTCCGTGGATATTCTTTTTTTGGATTTTCTTTCGTCTACATCATATTCGAGGACGGGACGGATTTGTACTGGGCCCGCAGCCGGGTCTTGGAACAATTGAATTTTGTCGCCGGCCGGTTGCCGCCGGGGGTCAATCCTTCCTTGGGACCGGACGCCACGGGAGTCGGCTGGGTGTATGAATATGCCCTGGTGGATCGAACCGGGAAAAACGACCTGTCGCAATTGCGATCCATCCAGGACTGGTACCTGCGTTATGAACTTCAGACCGTTCCCGGCCTCTCCGAAGTGGCCAGTATCGGCGGTTACGTCAAACAATACCAGATCGAGGTGGACCCCAACAAACTGCTCGCCTACAACATCCCACTGCATAAAATCATCCGGGCCATCAAGCGCAGCAACAATGACGTCGGCGGACGACTGCTGGAAATGTCGGAAACCGAATTCATGGTCCGTGGCCTGGGTTACATCAAAAACCTGAAGGACATCAATGAAATTCCCGTGGGGGTGGATAGCGAAGGAACCCCCATACAGGTTCGGGATGTGGCCAACGTACAACTCGGTCCGGAATTGCGGCGCGGACTGGTGGAGCTCAACGGCGAAGGGGAAGTGGCCGGCGGGATCGTCATAATGCGTTTTGGGGAAAACGCGCTGAAGGTCATCAATGGGGTCAAGAAAAAACTCGAAACCTTAAAAGCCGGCCTTCCCGAAGGTGTCGAAATCATCCCCGTTTATGACCGATCCTCCCTAATATACCGGGCGATCGACACCCTCAAGGAAAAATTAATCGAAGAGATTGTTGCGGTAGCCGTGATTTGCATGGTCTTCCTGGTCCATTTACGCTCGGCCCTCGTGGCGGTCATTACTCTGCCGGTGGGCATTTTGATGGCCTTTATCGTCATGCAGAAACAAGGGCTCTCGGCCAATATCATGTCCCTGGGAGGAATCGCGATCGCGATTGGCGCCATGATAGCGGGGGCCATCGTCATGATCGAAAACGCGCACAAACACCTGGAACACGACCGCGGCAAGAAAGACCATTGGCAAATCATCTACGAAGCCTCCATCGAAGTGGGACCCGCCCTATTTTTCAGCCTGTTGATCATCACGGTATCCTTCCTTCCGGTCTTCACCCTTCAGGCCCAGGAAGGCCGGCTGTTTTCCCCCCTTGCGTTCACCAAGACCTATTCCATGGCGGCTTCCGCCATTCTCGCCATCACCCTCGTCCCAGTTTTGATGGGATATTTCGTCCGTGGACGCATTCTTCCCGAAAAGAAGAATCCACTCAACTGGCTATTGGTCACCATTTACCGCCCCATCATCTGGCTGGTTTTAAGAATGAAACTGGTCGTTATCATGGTAGCGGTCCTGGTGGTCCTGGTAACAATCATTCCCCTGAAGCGGCTGGGTTCGGAATTCATGCCGCCGTTGAACGAAGGAGATATCCTCTATATGCCCACGACACTGCCGGGGATCTCCATTACAAAAGCCAAGGAATTGTTGCAGCAAACCGATAAAATCATCCGGCAGTTCCCGGAAGTTCACCACGTCTTCGGTAAAATCGGGCGGGCGGAAACGGCCACCGACCCCGCCCCCTTGAGCATGGTGGAAACCACCATCATGCTCAAACCGGAAGATCAGTGGAGAGAGGGAATGACAACCAAAAAACTCATCGATGAGTTGAACGCGGCCATTGATATCCCCGGCGTGACCAATGCCTGGACCATGCCCATCAAAACCCGCATCGATATGTTATCCACCGGAATCAAGACCCCGGTGGGAATCAAGATTGCCGGTGACGATCTGAACGTCCTTCAAAAACTGGGCGAACAAATTGAGTCGGTGGTCCGGAACATTCCGGGAACGCTCAGTGTTTTTTCCGAAAGGGTGGTGGGAGGAAATTATTTTGATTTTGAAATCAGCCGGGAAGAGGCCGCCCGATACGGGCTCACCATGGGGGATGTCCAGGACATTATCCAAACCGCCATCGGAGGAATGAATATCACCACTACCATCGAGGGATTGGAACGTTACCCCGTCAATTTGCGGTACAGCCGGGACCTTCGTAACGATTTCAACAAGCTGCAACGGGTCCTGATTCCCACGCCGAGAGGGGAACATATTCCCATGGCCCAGGTGGCGAAAATCAAAATCAGGAAGGGGCCTCCCTCGATCAAGAGTGAAAACGCCCGGCTCAACGCCTGGATCTATATCGATCTGAAAAACATCGACGTGGGAACCTACGTGGCGAATGCCCAGAAAGTCCTGGCAAGGGAAATCACCATCCCTCCCGGATACAGCCTCTTTTGGAGCGGCCAGTACGAATACATGGCACGCGCCAAGGAACGGTTAAAAATCGTCCTGCCCTTCACCCTGATCATCATATTCCTGCTCCTGTACTTCAACTTCAAAAACGTGACCGAGAGTTTGATTGTCATGTTATCCCTGCCTCTGGCTCTGGTGGGGGGTATCTGGTATATTTACTATTTGCAATATCAATTGAGCGTTGCGGTGGTTGTCGGTTTCATTGCCTTGGCCGGGGTCTCCACGGAAATCGGGGTCCTGGTTTTAGTTTATATCGATCATGAGATCCAAAGAAAAAAGAACGTCATGGAAATTCGAACCCTAAAGGATTTGCGGCAAATCATCATCCATGGAACTTCCGAACGGGTGCGGGCGGTCATGATGACCGCCGCCGCCACCATTGGGGGACTGCTTCCCATCATGTGGGGTCACGGTACCGGTTCCGAGGTCATGAAACGCATCGCCGCTCCCATGGTGGGAGGGATGGTTTCCGCCACCATCCTGACCCTGATCGTTCTCCCCGCCCTTTACGCTTTTGTCCTGGAACACCGGCTGAAACAATCCGGCAATTATTCCCCTCATTAAGCCGGACAGAACTCCTTGACACCCTTTCATCCCGAAAGTATGCTAAATTTTAGAGAACACCTCAGCTTTCATTGGAGATGGATTTGAAAAAGCCCAAATCAGAAAACCTCACCGCCACCATTGGCGGAATCACGTTGCATTTGAGCCGTTCGGACCACACTCAACCGGAATGGATCGGACAGGACGAAGTGCTTAAACAAACGCTCGCCTGCTGGCTGGTGGTGGGTGAGAAAGACCTGCCGCTGTCCCCGCGGATCGTGGGGATGCCCGGAATCGGAAAAACCACGCTCGCCATGGCCGCGGCCATGAGGCGAAAACAACCCCTTTATATTTTTCAGTGCACCAGCGATACCCGTCCCGAGGACTTGCTAGTGACCCCGGTGCTTGCCGAATCTGGAAAAATCTCCTATCACGCCTCACCCCTGGTCAGCGCCATGATCACGGGAGGAATCTGCGTCCTCGACGAAGGCAACCGGATGAATGAAAAAAGCTGGGCCTCGCTGGCCCCCTTGCTCGACCACCGGCGGTATGTGGAATCCATCATCGCCGGAATTCAAATCCACGCCCACAAGGAATTCCGGGCCTGCGTCACCATGAACCGGGATGAATCAGTGTTCGAGGTTCCGGACTACATCCTTTCCCGCCTACAACCGACCCTGCAGTTGAACATGCCAAGCCATCAGGATGAACTGGGCATCTTGAAATACCATCTGCCTTTTGTGGAGTCGGACCTCCTGAACATGACCGTCGGATTCCTGCAAAAATCACATCAACTGGATCTGGATTTTTCGCCCCGGGACGGTATCCACATTCTTCAATACGCCCTCAAACGGCTCAGCCAGGAAAAGGATCATCCCCTTTCCAAGGATGAGGCCTGGCGGGAAGCGGTGTGCAAGGTTTTGGGAGAAGACGCCCTGGACCTGGATGGATTGGCCGCCAGAAAACAAAGGGCCCTGGGAACGGAGGGGCTGCCGATGGGTTTGGGGGATTTCTTTTTCAACGAGGACAGTCCCCTGCATCCCGACAGCGACTAGCCGCCCGCTTTATAGCCGGCGGGGAATCCAAAACCACTGTCATGGAATCCAAATCAATCTTCACGATCAGCCCGAATATCCAGGTTTTGCCGGTGGTTCACGGAAGCGGCAGCTACACCCGGGAGGTGAGGCAACGGATATTGTCCTCCCACTGCGGCTGCCTGGCCGTGGCCCTGCCGCCGGAGTTTCAACCCACCGTGGAACGGGGCGTGGACCTTCTTCCGGCGATCACCCTGAGTTGCCTGGAAGAACCGGACGGGGTACAAAGTTACGTGCCCGTCGATCCCTGCCAGCCGGTCATCATGGGTCTGCGCATCGCCCGGCAAGAAGGGATTCCGGTGGCGTTCATCGACTGGAGCACTCCCCGGTTCGAACCCCGGCGGGTGGAATTTCCGGATCCCTTCGCCCTGCGCAAACTCTCCCTGGAAAAATTCAACGCGGCCCTCCTACTCAGCCTGAAACGTCCAGCGCCGGGGAGCCAGCACGAACAAAGAGCGCGCTGGATGGCCTACCAGCTTCACCGCCTGGAACTGGACCATTCCCGGATCGTTTTCATCTGTTCCATCCTCGACTGGCCCTGGATCAAGGAAGCGTACGACGAGCGCCTGGATTACACCCAACCGCAACACCCCGATAATTTTCCACATCTCTACGCGGTGGAAAAAAGCACCCTTTATTTTGCCCTGTCCGAATATCCTTACATCACTCACCTCTACGAAAAACATCGCCAGGAGATGCGCTCGGACAAGGATGTCGCCATCGACGGAGTCAAGGAAATTCTACTCCGCGCCCGAGAACTGTTTCTCAAGAAAAAAAAAGCGTTGTATCACAATTTGACCACCCAGGCCTTTCAAATCTACCTCCAATACGTCCGCAACCTGACCCTCCTGGAAAGGCGGTTGACACCGGACCTGTATACCCTGGTCACCGCCGCGAAACAAATTGGCGGCGACCGCTTCGCGATCGCCGTTCTCGAAGCGGCGCGGGAATATCCCTGCGAGGAAAACCAGTCCCTCGAATCCCTGGCGCTGGGAATCGACCAGGCGGTCTTCGACACCGAAGAAAACAAACCCGTCAGAATGAAAAACCGGCTGTCGGAAATTTCCCTGGAATGGAGAACCCTCAACCTCAAACCCGAACCGGCCCCCTTCAAACAGCAGAACTGGAAATACCGGTGGAATCCACACGGTCAATGTTCCTGGCCGCCGGAAGACGAAATTATCGAAAACCTCAACACCCATGTGCGCGAACAGAGCCGGCTCCTGTTGAGCCACGACCTGGCCCGCACGGAAAAATTCACCTCCTCGGTCAAAGATGGCATCGACATCCGCGATACCCTGAGGAATTGGTACACCGGGGATATCTACGTCAAGGAGATCCCGCCATCGCGGGGACAGGTGGAAATCGTCGTCTTCCTGTTCGATCCCGAACCCGATCCGCGGCGGTACCCCTGGCGTCAAACCTGGTACGCCGAACACCGCGACGAATCCACGCTATGTTTTTACGCGGCCGATTACACACAAAACATGGTCGGACCCGGGATCGCCGAATCCCATTACGGCGGCTGCATGATGATTTATCCGCCCCGTCCCATTCCCAACATCTGGGAGGACCCGCTGATTTACCGGTCCGATACGTTGGAAGAAAAACTTCTGGAAGCGGCGTTTTTTCATTCCCGGGAAAAGCATGTCACCGTGGCCGCCCCCTGCCCGCCGCGGGCGAGTTGGAGGAGGCTGGCCCGGCAATTCAAAAAATCCCTCATCCACATCCCCATGAAACGGTTTTCCACTCAGACCCTGGAACGGGTGCGGCGCTTCCACGTTTTGAACGGCAAGGAAATCCGCTCCTTCGCCCAACGATTCATTCAGGATGTTTAGCGGTTGTTTCTGCATTTCATTTTCACCGGAAAGAGGCAAAATTGTATGATTTTTTGAACGGGTTCCATTATGAGCCCCAAGAAATTTAAGGGATCTTGTCCCCCACTGGTCGGGCTAATTTTCAAAAATGCGTTTTTTCAAGGATTTTCATTGACCTTAAAAACCGGCCCAGTTTGGCACGAGGAATGCATTCAAATATAGTAATCTCATAAATACAATAAGTTATAGAAGGTTGTGACGGTTTTTTCATCGAGAGGATTTTATGAAAATTTATCGGAACATTTTTCACTTGACCGTTTTTTCTCTGACCATCTGTTTCATCGTCATGCCCCGTCTTACTTCCGCCGAAGATTTGCCGGGACACGCTTCAATCCTGCGGGTGGCTCATTCCCAAACAGAGGGGACGCAAATCACCCGGAATCTCAAAACCACCATCGACCAAGTGGTCGATATTCTCAGGGATGAAAACCTGAAAAAAGACCACGACACCCGCCGGAAAATTCTTGAGCAAACCATAGAAAAAAGGTTCAATTATCAACAAATGGCGATTCGCGCCCTGGCGGGAAACTGGAGGAAAAGAACTCCGAGTGAACAGAGAGAATTCACCCGTTTGTTCAAAAAACTCCTGGAAAAATCCTATGCCCATAAAATAGAAAGTTTCAGGGATGGGAAAATTGATTTCGTGGGCGAGGTGGTCAAGGGAAAATATGCATTGGTGAAAACCATCATCCATCATCAGGGTAAAACCATCGCCCTGGATTATAAATTGGTCCATGAAAATAATGACTGGAAGGTATACGACTTCGTGATCAAGGGGGTCAGTATGATCCGCAATTACCGGACCCAGTTCACCAAGGTCATCCGCAAGGATTCTTTCGAGGGATTGATGAGGAAGATGGGCAATTTCAAAATGGATTCCGATACCAAGGAAAATCCCTATGAAATGAACCTATAAAAACCGGCGCAAGGGGCCGCCGGGAAAGCTTGAAAAGGGATGCCGGGGTAGATAAGGATTGAACAGGATTAATTCAGGAGACGGGAGAGCCCCGGTCCGCCGTTGCGATTAAAGGAGGGGCCGCACTTTTCACCGCGGGCCAGCATCAGCGATTCCTGGATCTTGCCGGGGAAGGCCTGATCGCATTCCATGAGATATTTCATGACGGAAATCATCCATTCGGTTTCACGGGGGGCTTGAATCACCGCGATATTCTGACTCTCATAATCCTTGCAGATTTTATCCGCCGCCTGGGAGAGCGGGGGAAGCGTTTTCTTCACCTGGATGGTCAGGGGACGCACTGGGTCCACCTGGATGATTTCCAATCCTTGATATTCCTCCGGGACGTCCTCGCTAATAAATTCTTCGATCGGAATTCCATTCATATCCATCCAGCCGGGTTCGGCCAGGGAAGCGATATAGAGCGGGGCTCGCTGGATGGCCGCGTGTTCGGCGAAACCCACGCGCAGAATCGTTTCATCCTTATTCGCTTCCCCAAAAACCACGAAGTCCCACCGGCCATAGGTCAGGCTTTTCTGCCTTTGTATGATCACCGTCTGTTCAAAAGCTTTACTGATTTTTTCGTAGACCTTCTGGTCTTTTGTTTTCAACCGGAATTGAGGCATGGCTGCTCCCAGATAAGGATTCAACTCTCATAGTATAACATGGCGGGCCGGGAACAAAAGATTCCCCGTAAATAAATTCACCGGGGACGCTTTAATTTGTTATACTTCCCCCACTCCGGCAGGCTCCTGCGCCGCCGGAAGAGACGACCCGGATTTCCCACCCATCTTCCTTCCTTGCATGGAAAATAATCAGAAAGTCAGCCAGGCGGCCGGAGTGGTAAGTGGTATGACCCTTGTGTCTCGTGTGTTTGGTCTTTTACGGGATCTGGTCATCGCCATGAAGTTTGGATCCTCGGCGGCCGCGGATGCATTTTTCGTCGCCTTTCGCATTCCCAACATCCAACGCAAAATCCTGGCCGAGGGAGCCGTGAGCGCCGCCTTCGTTCCGGTGTTTTCCGATATTCTCAATAATCAGGGAAAAACCAAGGCTTGGGAAATGGCGGGCAACCTGTTCAATCTGCTGTCCGCCCTTCTGGTGACCACCACCCTGGGAATCATTATTTTCAGTCCGGGTGTGGTCACGGTCTTCGCCCCGGGTTTCCTGGACAACCCCGAGAAATTTGAGTTGACCGTCAAACTCACTCGCTGGATGGCTCCCTACCTCATATTCATCGGTCTGGCGGCGTTCTGCATGGGCATTTTGAACACCCTCAACGTCTTCGCGCTTCCGGCGGCGGGACCCATCCTTCTCAACATCAGCATGGTGTTCGGGGCTCTAGTTCTTTCTCCCCAAATGGAGGAGCCGGTGCTGGGACTGGCCATCGGCGTCCTGGCGGGGGGTGTCCTGCAATTCTTGATTCAAATTCCGGAAATTGTCCGCCAGGGATTCCGGCTGGTCAAAACCTTCAACCGGAAACACCCGGAAATCCTAAAAATCGGCAGGCTCATGGTTCCGGTGGTCCTGGGCCTGGCCGTGTACGAGCTGAATATGCTGGTAGACACCCTGCTCGCCTCTTTGCTTCCAGATGGCTCCATTTCGTTCCTCTATTATGGCAACCGGCTTGTCCAGCTTCCCCTTGGAATATTTGGGGTGGCCCTGGGGGTGGCCCTCCTTCCCATGCTTTCGGAGCAGGCGGCACGAAAGGACTTCCCCGAACTGATAGAAACCCTGGCTTTCGGAATCCGCCTGATCCTTTTCATAACCATTCCCGCCACGGTGGGATTGATCATTCTTCGATTTCCCATCGTCAACACGCTCTGGGAACGAGGGGAATTCACCCGGGCCACCACCGAGGGCACCTGCATCGCCCTGTTGTATTACTCCATCGGACTCTGCGCCTTCGCGGGCATCAAGGTGATCGCCCCCGCCTTTTATTCCCTTCAGGATACGAAGACCCCGGCAAAGATCGGGGTATACTCCATGCTCCTCAATATTGTGCTAAACCTGATCTTGATAGGGCCCATGAAACATGGGGGACTGGCCCTGGCCACTTCGCTTGCTTCCTTATTCAATGTGACGATGTTGATCCATTGCCTGAGAAAACGCCTGGGGCGGATGGGTGGCCGCAAGATCTTGATCTCCTCTCTGCGTTTGACCCTTTCCGCAGGGTTAATGGGCGTTTTCATTTTTTTCTGCAGTCTGGAGTATTTTGATCCCCGCGCCGCCCTGGGAGAAAGGGTGCTGGTTTTGACCGGCTGCATCGCCGCGGGGGTCTTGCTGTTCGCAACCCTGTCGCACCTGATGAAAAATGAGGAGTGGGCTTTTCTCCGCAACCTAGCCAAAAACCGGCGGGAAATAAAATGACTTTACCCTGCGCGCGGGGTCTTGTTTTATATCTTTCTTCCTCTATAATGTGCCCCCAAACAAATTACTGAAAGGACGTTACCAGCATGATAGCCTGTCTGGATTTGGAAGGGGTTCTGGTTCCAGAAGTGTGGATTGCCTTCGCGGAAAAAACGGGGATAGAAAAACTGCGCTTGACCACGCGGGATATTCCGGATTATGACGTTCTCATGCGGGGCCGGCTAAAGATCCTGGAGGAAAACAATCTGAAACTCGCCGATATCCAGGAAGTGATTGCCGGCATCGCCCCGCTGCCGGGCGCCTTGGAATTTCTGCGCTGGTTGAAGTCCGAGTTCCAGGTCATCATCCTTTCCGACACCTTCTACGAGTTTGCCGGACCCTTAATGGCCCAATTGGACTATCCTACCCTTTTTTGTCACAGCCTAGTGGTCGATCCCAAGGGCCGCATCACCGATTACCGGCTGCGCATCAGCGATGGAAAAATCAAGGCGGTGGAAGCGCTCAAGGGGCTCAATTTTCAGGTAATCGCGGCGGGGGATTCCTACAACGACACGGGAATGCTCCAAAAAGCCCACGCGGGCATTCTTTTTCGTCCGCCGGACAACGTGGTGCGCGAGTTCCCGCAATTCCGGGTCACCCGAACCTACGAGGAACTTCGCGAGGCGTTGACGGACACCCGGGAAACCCTGCTTCGCGCCTCGGCCTGATAAACGTCAACGGATCTCCGAATCCAGATCCGTTTTGGAAACCCATCCCGTTTTCCCTTTCACGGTGATTTTCCACCAATCCTCATTGCCTTCGAGGATATTCACCCGGGTATCCTTTTTCAGAACCAGCAACACCGGGGCCTTGGCCGACGGGTCCTTGCGGACCTTGGCCCGGGTGATTTTCACCCTGTGAATGGTTTTAAAATCCACGTCCTGGGGAGTCCCCTTATGAACCCGGGATTTCAATCCCGCGGGGGTGGAACTGGGATCCTTAAACCAGGCCTCCGGGTTGAGATCCAGTTTGAAGACCGCCAGGGCGCCAAACAACAAAACAATAAGCAGGATCCGGAATAAGGTCTGCCCTTTTCCCATTCCCTCATCAGGCTCCTCCTCGGGTGGATTCGGGGGACCGCAATGGGGGCAAAACGTCGCTCCCGGGGGCAGGGGTTCCCGGCAGACGGAACAATATTCCTGTCCAGGATCTTCATCGGAGTCATCCCTCCGGCGCGCCTTCCCGATCAAAGAATCGTTCATGGTTTTCGGTTCCTCTCCTACAGTTGATAAATGCCGCGGTATTTATTCTTAAGGGAGTTTATGAAATGGTCCGGATTCAATGGCTCCCCGGTCACCTTACGAACGAGTTCCCCGGGGGTGAAGAGTCTTCCCTGCCGGTGGATTTTCTCATTCAGCCAAGCGCGGATGGGGGTGAAATTTCCCTGTTCGATCCACTGCCCGGTTTCCGGGATGTCCCGGACCATGGCCCGGTAAAACTGGCACGCGTACATAGCGCCCAGGGTGTAAGACGGGAAATAACCAAAGGCGCCGCCGCTCCAGTGAACATCCTGAAGAACTCCCAGCGTATCCGTGGGAGGACGAATTCCCAAATATTGTACCATTTTGTCATTCCAGAGTTCCGGCAATTCGCCGACGCTGACCGAACCGTCAAACAAGTCCCTTTCGATTTCGTAGCGGAGGATGATGTGTAGGGGATAGGTCACCTCATCCGCTTCCACCCGGATGAAAGACGGTTGGCAGGCATTGACCGCCCGGTACAGCGCATCGGCGGTCACTCCATTGAAGTTCGCGGGAAAGGTGGCGCGAAAGGTGTCCAGGTAATGGACACAAAAAGGTTTGCCCTGGGCGATCATGCGTTCCCAGAAAAGAGACTGCGATTCGTGGATCCCCATGGTCAGGGTTTCCGAGACGGGCAGATCCCTCCCCTCCTGCATCCGTCCCTGCTCGTAAAGTCCGTGGCCGGTTTCATGAATCACTGCGTACAGGGATTCGATGAAGTTATCCGTCCGGTACCGCGTGGTGATGCGGACATCGGTCGGATGTCCCCCGCCGCAAAAGGGATGAACCGACACATCCATCCGTCCCTCATCAAAGCAAAACCCCATGTCGCGGGAAATTTTTCTCCCGAGAGCTTCCTGTTTGCCGATGGGAAACTCCCCTTTCAGGAACGAATCGTCCGGGGAGCGGCCATTTTCCCGGATATCCCGGATGAGGGGAACCAATTCCCCTTTAAGCCGTTCAAAAATGGGAGTGATCTGCGCCATCGTAGTCCCACGTTCAAATAGATCGATATTCGCGTCGTAGGGCGCCTTGTCCGGGTACACGTGATGCGCCCAGAGGGTCTTGAGTTCCACGAATCGTTTCAGGACGGGAGCGAAATCGGCGAAGCGGTTTTCCTTTCTGGCTTTGGCCCAGATCTGATGCCCCCGTGACCCCAGTTCCGCCATTTCCTTCACCAAGTCGGCGGGAACACGGATTTCAATATCATAATCCCGTTTGGCTTCCCGAATGTTGCACGCCTGGGAAACATCGAACGCGGAATGATTTTCCTGAAGCGCCTGAACGAGGCGGTCCAGGCATTCCCCGAGTTTGGGATCGGTGGATTTTTCATGAAGAACCCCCGCCAAGGCGGCCATCTGCTTTGCCCGGGCGGCCGCGGCCCCCGGCGGCATCATCACTTCCTGGTCCCAATGAAGCGTGCTCATTACCCCGCCGAGACGCGTGATCTCTTCCAATTTCTCCACCAGATCCCGGTAAATTTCTTTCAAATCCGTTTCCATAAAATCCCCGGTTTGAACTTCATTGACAAAAAGGAAAATTTTCCGCAACACCCCAGGGGTATCGTCGCAAGGCAAAATTGCATCATACGCGAGGGGCCGGCACTGAACCTGTCAAAGCAACCCCTCCTTGCCAAATTCCCGTCCGGGATATTTTCCGTAACGATATAAAAAAACCATGAACCCAATTTGGCCATAAACCTGATATAATTCTCGCATCCTGTTATCCCGCCCACAAATATTATTTTCGGAAAAAACCATGAAACCTGATCAGGAAACGTCACGAACCATTCAGGGCCGGCTGGAGGTTTTGACCAAAGGCATGGTGAGCGAAGAAAATTCGGTGCAATATTACGAAACCCTGATCGGCCAGACACCCGCCGATACGGAGGAGAACATCGGCAAACGGCGAATGTACGGGGACCTGAAACAGGAAGAAATGAAGCACGTGGAAAAATTCAAATCCCTCATCCGACACTGGGAGGAAAAGTTGCGGGAACTGGAAGAGTAAAAGCCCTCCTGGGCGGTGGATCCCTTGAGACGAATCTGTCCCAAAATCTGTGTAAATGGCCATAGAGGGAAGTTATGATGTTTCCCGACAACCATCCATTTTTTAGGATGGAAAGATGGCGATACGACAAGAGTTGTTGGACGAGCTGTTAAAGGAACACCCATCGCCGTGTAGAATATCTAAATTGGGAGACCATCTACAAAAGCAATTGTCACTTACCCCCTTAATTGGCCGGTGTTCTCACCCCACTCTGTGCTCCGTAACCACTTTTTCCGTAACGATAAACAGTTGATTTGTCCTTATTTTCAATTTCTCTGATG